>JAGVUJ010000266.1 GCA_019136325.1 Deltaproteobacteria bacterium | reverse complement strand
CTTTAATTCGTCCATGGTTTTGGAAAGGGTGCTTTGCGGTCCGACATAGCTGCCCACATGGCGTAAAGAAGGAAAGGTTGCGTAAAGTTTTCTCAGAATTGCAAGAAGCATGTCCGTTTCCAGGGCAATCGCGTCGCCGTCGCAAAGAAAAACTTTTTCCAGATCGCCATAGTGATCCGCGGCCATGGCGATGTCTTCCATGATTTCGGAGAGCGACCGTTCCCTGTACTTCTTGTCCTTGTACATGCCGCAGAACGTGCACTGGTTATGGGAACAACCGACCGTGCATTGAAGCAGATAGCTGTTGGCCTCGCTAAACGGCCGGAAGATATTTCCTTCGTATCTCATTTTTAACACCTTTCCCGATGAACGTAACCGAAACGAATTTTTCTGAACAAAACGGCGGTTGATTGATCAGGGTTCAAGAAGACGTTCCGCGCCGATGGTCACGACGGTTGTCTTAATGACTCCCGACGGCTCACTGGGAAAAACGATCATAAACGGTATCTGTCCACCGGGCAAGATTTTATCGTTGGCATTGTTGAGACCTTCCGGACGGAGAAGTTTCATCAAAATTTCCTCTTCGGACAAATTAATCAGCTCTTCATCGGTCAGAATATTTCCCGCATAGCTGGAACGTTCACCCAGAACAACGGCATAGGCATCCACAATGTCACCCTTGATCTGGATTCGGGACAGCGGGAAATCGGCGCGATTGAGAGCCGTTCCTTCCAAAACCCCGATCTGTCCCAGAATATAATTATTAATTCTGCGATAACGCACATCCTGAAGTTTAACCATCTGGTTGATAAAAGCGCCTGTTTTCGGCTGCGTCGATACCCCCCTCAATTCATTGAACCTCTCAAACAGATATTCACCGCTGAAAACCAGTTGCTCGCCGTACTGCGGATAAACGTAAAAATATATGAACAGGGGAATAACCAGGATGACCAGAATCGACCAGACGGCCACTTTCCAGATTTTTCCGGTACTTTTCGACGTGCTGTTCCCGGCAGTTTCTTTTATCACATTATCTTCTGCAATTCCTTCCGGTTGTCCGGTTTGAACGTCAATCTCTTCCTGATCTTCATGCCGGTATGTTTCCAGATCCAGGTCAATGCCTTCGCGGTCACGCTTTCTGGCCGTCATGATTTTTTCAAGGGATTTCTTGCCTCGTTCATCCCGGTGGAATACCGCGGGGATCTCATCCGGCGGCAACATTTCTTCCGCCACAGCGCATTTTGCTTCATGTTCCGGCTCCGGCAACGGGCTTACATCATTTTTTTTTGCGAAAGGATTTTCCTGAAAGTAAACATGTCCGCAACGGCTGCAACGCAACCAGATTCCGCCTCCCTGCATATGAGCATCATCAAAACGAAATTTTGTTCGGCACTGCTTGCATTGAATAATCATCATATCTGTCCTTACTGCTTAATCACATAGATATCGGGAGAAAAACGGTATTGCTCATTGAAATCCAGTCCGTAACCCACGACAAAACCGTCTTCAATGGTAAAGCCGATATAATCGGCTTCCAGAGAGACTTTTCTTCTTTTTCTTTTATCCAAAAAGACGCATGTTTTGATGGATCGGGGATTTCTTTCTTTCATCCATTCCAGAAAATATTGCATGGTGAGGCCGGTATCGAGGATATCTTCCACAATCAGAATATCCTTGCCCTTGATGGATGTTTCAATATCCTTGGTCATGACCACTTTGCCTGAACTTTCCGATCCGGCGCCGTAGCTGGCCAGTCTGGCAAAATCCGCGCGGCAGGGGATGCTGATCTCACGAATCAAATCGGCCATGAAAATAAAAGCCCCTTTGAGCACGCCGATAACGATGAGTTCCCGTCCCTCGTAATCCCGGGATATCTGTTCGGCAAGTTCCCTGACCCTCTTTTGTATCGTTGCCTTGGAAAAAAGAATTTCTCTGGATGTTTGATCCACGGCCAAGCCTCTTCCATGAAAGGTGATTGTACAACTATTTGCTTACACTAGCTAAAGTAGCCTGATTATGTCAATAAAAAAGTGGAGCCCTCTCCGCCAGGAGCAGGATACTCCGTTTACTGACACGACCGACCTCCCGCGGCCTACAGCGCGCCTGCGGGAACCGGGGATTGGACGTCGCGGAATTCAATGTCTTTCCGGTCTGGAATATACTCCGGTGAATTTCTCCAGCACTGTTGACGACGGCAATGCTGAACCGCTACACAAAGATTTGTCGGTAGGTGGATACGAAATTATCGATATTCTCCCAGATCATTTTCTCCGCTCTCTCAAGTTCTTCCGCGTCTGCGAACGCGGAAGAAAGACTCAACAGAATGGCGTTCAGCGGAGAAACCGCCCTGCCGAACTTTTCATAGTCAATATGACTGATCATGTATTGCGATCCGTCGAAATAGTATTTGCCCAACCGGTTCGTTTCCAGCGAACGAAACGGCCAGTTGATTTTCCAGCCGAAATAGTCCAGGGCAATGTTCTTTAATTTTTCATTGTTGAAAATTTCCGGTTTCAAATCCTCCCCAATCCGGTCGGCGATCAGACGGAAATACAGATTCACCAGATCGATATCCGTCACGACCAGCCCGTAAAGATACCAGTCATCGATGATTTTGATCAGGATCCGGGAATGAGACTGCGCAATGAAATAATGACTCGGGCAAAAATGACCGGCGCAGAGTTCCCGTCCGTAAAAAGAACTCTCCCTCAAATCGGCGCCTTCATTTTGTTCCGGATGCAAAAGACAGCCGACTTTTCTTTCTTCTTCATCCAGAAAGCCGAGATATTCGCAGCAGTGAATTACTTCGTATCGTTTCGTGAAATCTTCCGACGCTTTTGTTTCCGCGGAGTAGCGTTTGAGATCTCCGGCTTTTCTGACCGTCTCATCGAAGCGTCGTGTGCGCGAACGCAAACGATGCTCAAGAGAAGAGCGGGAACTGTCTGCGTAATTATAAAGACCGCAACAAGCGCCGCAGGATTTTTTTGTGTCCGGCTGACAAAGGACGATAAAATTTACATCAGACATTTATGGATTACCGGATATTTCTTCAGGAAGAACCTGATTTATTCGAACACAATGGTCTTGGACCCGTAAACAAGTATTCTGTTTTCCAGATGCAGCCGGAGCGCGCGCGCCAGAACCATTCTTTCCAGATCTCTGCTTTTTCTTTGAATATCGGAAACATCGTCCCGATGGCTTATCTTGACCACATCCTGCGCAATAATCGGCCCTTCATCCAGTTGTTCCGTGACATAATGGCCGGTCGCGCCGATTATTTTCACGCCGCGGTCATAGGCCTGCTGGTAAGGATTGCTCCCGGCAAACGCGGGGAGAAATGAATGATGAATATTGACAATGCGACAGGGATACTCCTTCAGAAAATTGCCGCTCAAAATCTGCATGTAGCGCGCCAGAACCACCAGATCGATATTCATTTCCCGAAGCAGCGTCAGCTCTTTCTTTTCCTGCTGCTTCTTGTTTTTTCCCGTGATGGGAAAGTAACAATATTTCAATCCGAACTGTTCAACCAACTCGCGGGCATCTTCGTGATTACTGATGACCGCTTCGATATCGGCTCCCAGTTCTCCCATGTGGCGGCGCAAAAGAAGATCATGCAGACAATGCATGTGTCGGGAAACAAAAAGAGCAACCCGCGGCACATAATCGGTGAAATGCAAATTCCATTTCATTTTTAATTGCCGGGCCAGCGGCGCAAAAGCAGAGGGAATCGCTTCGCGATCCAGGTCAAAACCTTTCAATTCCCATTCGACGCGCATGAAAAAAAGTTTATCCGTCCTGGACGTATATTGATCGGCATGGACAATGTTGCCGTTGCGGCGGGCAATAAAATCGGATATGCTGGCCACCAGTCCCTTTCTGTCGGCGCAGGACAAAAGCAACACCGCATTGACATCATTCATAACACGCTTCACCTTTTTAGTTTTCAACGCGAGCTATGTATAAAAGGATTAAAGTTGCAGGTCAAGTATAAAAATGCTAAGAATTGTGTAATGAACAACATGGATTGAGATGAGCACAAATGAAACTGATTGAAGAAATAAAATTAGATAACGGGCTGGATTTAAAGATTTTCGATCTATCCCGCTCCATAGCGACGGATACGGTCAAGGTGGAGGTATCCTTCCAAACCAACGTTCTGCTAAAAGAATCTTTTTTCACCAGCACGGAGGATTACATTCTGGTAAAAAATATTATGGGCGACGAACTGGCCTACGAACACACCGTGGAAAGAACGTTCGTGTCCAAAGACAATGAAGATTCGACCCGCGATGAGTTAATCAGCACATTTAAGAATAATTCTCTAGGATATCTTTCCGCCGTGAACTTTGCTCAAAAGATGGCGTTGTCCAAACTCAGAGAAATAAAAAGCAATCCTCATAAATACAGATTCCACGCTAAATCCGCTAACAAAGCATAGACCCGGGACCTTTACCCAAAAAGGAAAAAATCATTATGCGCAACGGCAAAATCGATGAGCTTTTACCTTCCGCCGAGAAACCCAGCCGTTACATCGGCACGGAAGTAAACGCCATCCGTAAAGATAAAGCCGATGTTCGCGTTCTGCTGGCCTTTCCGGATACGTATGAAGTCGGCATGTCCCATCTCGGCTTGCAGATTCTCTATTCAATCATTAATGACATCCCTTACGCATCAGCGGAAAGATGTTTCGCCCCCTGGCCGGACAGAGAAAATCAATTGCGCGAAGGCGAAATATTGCTGACCTCCCTTGAGCGTCAGACGCCTCTTCAGGATTTCGACATGGTTGGCTTTTCAATGCAGTACGAACTCTCCTATACCAACATGCTGAATATGCTGGATCTGGGAGGCATCCCTCTGGCGCGCAAAGACCGCCGGGATGGACATCCGCTGATTATTGCGGGCGGTCCCTGCTGTTTTAATCCCGCGCCGCTCGTCGATTTTATCGACGTGTTTGTCATCGGCGAGGGCGAAGAGATTGTGGGAGAAATCGTCACTGCGGTTCGCGAAGGAAAGAAAAAATCCCTGCAACGAGATCATCTGATTGCCGGGCTGGCGAAAATTCCGGGCATTTACGCGCCCGCCGTCCACAATAAAAATCAGATCATCAAAAAAAGATCTGTCACCAACCTGAATCTATGGAAGCACCCCCTGAACCCTGTTGTGCCGCTGATGCAAACCATTCACGACCGCATCACGCTGGAAATAGCCCGCGGCTGCACCCGAGGCTGCCGGTTCTGTCAGGCGGGAATGATCTGGCGTCCGTATCGAGAGCGAGACGCGTCTTTGCTGATGGAAATGGCCGAAAAGATGCTCGCGGCAACCGGCCATGAAGAAATATCGCTTTTATCCCTCAGCTCCGGCGACTATAGTTGTCTCGAACCTTTAGTCAAGGACCTGATGAACCGCTATTGTCAAAAGCGGGTGGCGTTGGCCCTCCCTTCTCTGCGTGTGGAATCACTCAACACGACTTTAATGGAAGAAATCAGACGCACGCGCAAGACCAGTTTCACCCTCGCGCCCGAAGCGGGAACGGACAAAATGCGTCTGGTTATCAACAAGGGCAACACCTCCGAAGATTTACTCTCCACTGTGGATAAAATATTTGCCGCCGGATGGAAATCCATCAAGCTCTATTTCATGCTGGGCCTGCCTCATGAAACACAGGAGGACTGGGAAGGCATCGTCAATCTCAGCTATGAAACCCTGCGCGCGGCAAAAAACCGTGGACAGGTCACCATCAGTCTTTCCACTTTCGTGCCCAAGCCCCATACGCCGTTTCAATGGGAACAGCAAATTCCACTTGAAGAAACTTATAAAAGACAGGACTTTATCCGCAAGCGCATCAAAAACCGTAACCTGAATGTGAAATGGCACGACGCGCGAATGAGTTTTCTGGAAGGCATTTTTTCGCGCGGAGACGAAACGGTGGGAAAACTTCTGTTGGCGGCTTTCCGCAAGGGATGCCGTCTGGATGGATGGTCTGATCTTTTGCGTTTCGATCTCTGGCAGGAAGCAATCACGGAATCCGGGATTAATCCGGATGATTTTCTACGCGAACGCAGGGCGGATGAAAGATTGCCGTGGAACAATATTGACTGCGGCATCAGCAGCGATTTTCTGCTCAAAGAAAAACAAAAATCCGCACAACACATCGCAACGGAAGACTGCCGGCTTGATGGCTGTCAGGACTGCGGCGTGTGCGACTTTTCCGCGGTAAAAAATATTCTGGCCGAAGAAGACGGAAATAAAAATATTTTGCCGCCGCCGGTGGACGATAAAGCTCCGATCAGGGAGGCAAAGTACCGTTTCACTTTCAGCAAAACCGGACGCGCCCGTTTTCTTGCCCATCTGGAAATATCCGCAGCGGTGACTCGCGCGTTACGCCGCAGCAGCTTTGTTCTTTCCTACACATCCGGGTTCCATCCTCATCCCAAAATATCCTTTGCCACCGCGACCGCCGTGGGCATGGAAAGCAGACAGGAATACATGGACATCACCGCGCAGGAATATTTATCCGATTTGAATTTATTAAGAACTGAAATAAATGCCCTTCTCCCCGACGGCATTGAAATTCTGGAAATCAGAAAGCTCGATCAGAGTGAAAAGGCAATTGCTCAGGCAACACGGGGATTCGAATATGAGCTGGAGCTGCCTGCCGCTACGGATTCTCCCCGGATGAGCGCCATAAAAGAAAATATCGATCAATTTCTGGCGGCATCCAATTTCAACATCCGGAAAGCATCCAAAGGGAAAACCATCGCCAAAGACATTCGTCCTTTTGTGCAAATGCTCTCCCTGGACCGTGACAAGAAAATAATAAATTTTATCGTATCCTTTGTGCAGGAAGGTTCGGCCAGACCATCCGATATCATCGCCCACATCCTGAAATCCGACCCCGACGAATCGCGTCAAATCAGGGTGGTCAAAACCAAAACATTGCTCGGATAGCTTTATCAATAAGGAGAGCTTGTGAGAGTTTGGGACGTCAATCCCGGTTATCTGAACCGGCAAAGCTTACTGGGTGAACACCGCGAGCTGCACGCGATTGTTTCCATCATCAAACACAAAAAAAGGGGGTACTCCCGCCATCCGGAAACGCTACGCTGGCAGGGCTTCGGCTGGGCATTGAGCCAGCGTCACAGATTACTGGCGGCGGAAATGAATTTGCGCGGTTTCACGGACAGGTCGCCGGCAATGATCAAAACGCAACTGCAAAAATGGCCGCATGTATTTGTCGATTCTCCGGCGGCTCAATTCTCCATCCTGGAAAAGAAATACGTCAACAAAGAACAGGGACGTATTCCACTGCCCGAAAATGTTCAGCAGCTATGGGCGCAGCATCAATATTCGGTCATGGCGCGCGACGATGCTGAATACAAATACATCGGCGGTTGGGTTGCTTCGCGCAAAAGCGGCAAGGGAATCCATGAGATTTATCCGGAACTGGTTTCGCTGCTTCGCTGTCCGCCCGTCGAAGCCAATCTCAGAAACGCTCTTGAACAGATGCGGAATTTCGTTTGCGCGTACGCGCCGCATCTGGCAACCGCTATAAAAAAAGAATCTTCGCGACATCTTTTGAAGCAGATACAGCGCACGGCCGTTTTACATGATGTTGTCTACCTGAAAGAATCAACGGCGCTGGGCGAATTGCCGGCGTGGACACACCGGATGAAACGCTGACCGGACCGATTCGTTAAAATATAAGCTTCAATTCTTTGGGCAGGATTTTGAAGGAAAAACTGGTTCGTTTTTCCTTTTCCGGATCGCCGTTGCGCTGAAGCAATTGCTGCGTCGAGGTTTCGATATTAATTTCTTTTGCCCTGTAATATTCTCCCATTCTGTTTCCGCCGATGAGCGAGGTGGCAAGGGCATAAAGCGTGCCCACCGGTCCCGCGTTAAGGACGAGCAGATGCAGGTAACCGTCATCAAAACAGGCCTGCGGCACAACTTTGAAACCATAGCCGTAATAGGGAAGTTTCGTAATGACGGCGGTCAGAGAACCGGATGTTGCGACCTCTCTGTTGTCCATGGCGATACGCAAATCGGCGTTAATATAGCCGTCAAATAAAACTTTAAAGGTCGCCAGACCGTAGGCCGTGAAACCGGTCAAATCATTTTCCAGATACTTGCTTCTTTCGAGCAGAATGCTGCCTTCAATGCCGATGCTCGCGAACAAGGCTTTTGTTTTTCCGTCACAGCAAATGGCATCGATCACATGCTCTTTGCCTTTTTGGATTAAAAGAGCGTTCTCTTTGGGACAACGGGGAAGATTGAACGTGTGTCGAAGAACATCACCTGAACCGAATGGAAGAAATCCCAGAGGAACGTCTCTGGACACACTGTTCAGTACAAGGGAAAAAGTGCCGTCGCCACCGGCTACAATCAGTGTTTCCACTTTCCGAGAGAGTTCATGAGCACAGCGGCTGAATTCTTCGGGAGATTTGGTATCCAGACCGGCAACGGTGGCATCTTTCAAAATACCGGCGATTTCTTTCAAAATTTTGCTTTTATCATCTACAGAACGTTTGCCGGAAACATGGATGGCGCAACTATAAGGGCCGCTATTTTTTATGTCAAGAAAATAATGACTCAAAAAATTATTCCCTATTGTCTTGATTGATGATTTTCCTGAGTGTGTCCAACCCGAACTTCCGGGCAAGCAGTCTGTCCGTAAACGCGCGGGGAAGTTTGGCAACGAGGGGGAGCAGCGTCGAACTTTTTCCCAGGCGGATGAAGTTCGGTGTTTTTTTACGCGCAAGTTTATCGACGAGTTTTTTTGAAAAGACTTCCGCGGATGTTGCACCCTGTTGCGACATGTGCGCCCGCCTGACAATAAAATCCTGTATAGGGCTGTAGGACGTTTTTTTAAAACGTTCAAGCCCTTGATCTGCATTGTCGGCTAACTTTGATTGAATGCCGCCGGGCTGTACGGTAATGACCTGAATACCGAAAGGGGCAAGTTCCATGCGCAACACATCGGAATAGGAGGTCACCGCCGCTTTGGTGGAACAGTACGCGCCGGAAAAAGGCGTATTCAGAATGCCGGAGATGCTGCTGATATTGACAATTTTTCCCGATGTTCTTTTTATCATGTGCGGCACAACCGCATTGGTCAAAGCCGCCAGACCGATGACGTTGGTTTCAAACTCCCTGCGCAATGCGCTGATTTCCAGTTCAACCAGAGGGCCAATGAGCAGAAGGCCCGCGTTATTCACCAGCATATCGATTTTACCGGCTTCGGCTATCACCGATTCCACGCAAGCTTGAATCGATTTTTCATCCGTTACATCGAGAGATGCGGTTTTCACGTTGGGCGCTTTAAGATCATCCAGAGACGACGGCTTTCTGGCGGTGGCAAACACCCGCCAGTTACGCGCTGCAAATTCCTTTGCCAACGTCCGGCCTATGCCGGTTGAACATCCGCTGATCAACACAACGGGAGCATCAGCATTCATAACAAACCTCCACATGATCAAAATTAGAATAAAGCATGTTGTTATGCCGGTTCTTTAATAAATAACTGTTTCGCGATCAGATACATGGGCATTCCCCGCCTGAACAAAAGAAAATAGGCCGCAAGGATAAAAGTCGAAACGCCGATGATATATCCCGCCAGCATGTTTCCGGTAAGATGACTTGCCGCCATAACCATCAGGGCGGCAACAATGGCCAGCCCGAGGCATACCACCCACTGCGTTCCGAATGAAAAGATGAATATTCTGATCACTCCGGGCATTTGATCCTGCGCTATTGACGGATCCAGTCTGGCGCCGTCAAGAATAAATTTTATCATTCCCCACAACAGCATGGGCGCAAAAAAAACGGCCATCACCAGCAGCGTTATCCAGACATTGCTGGTAAGAAACAGGATTCCCATGTGTTTTCCGGGCGACCAGAGTTCGCCGTTGAACATGCTGGCGTCATAAAGAAACCGCTGATATCCCGTGCAGTCCCAACCGCACACCAGAATAAACCAGAAGAGGATCCAGGCCGCCATCCAGTTGGCATGAGCTCCGTAATAATTTTTTTTCTTGACCAATTTAAACGTTGTCCAGTAGCCGAGTATTCCCTGCGTCACGTTGGTGACGGCAAAAAGAGTCACCAGCCAGGCGGGAATGTCTTTCATGGTTTTGGCAACCTGCATCGTTTCCCACTGCGTATGCTGCCATAAAAGATACAGCCCCGACGGGGCAAAAAATGTTGACAGAAACGTCAGGGTGAAGACGTACCATTGATTCACAAATGGTTTATCTTCCTTTTCCAACTGGCGGGACGCGCATGCCGCAAACGTCGCTCCGAAAGCATAAGACCACACTACATCGACCTGTACCATGTCTCGTTCTCCTTGAAATAGGACTAGAAAATTTTTGTATTTTTAAGAAATGCTTTTTGAAATTGGCTGGATTATTTCATAAATTACCGGAAAAACAAACATTCTTTTTCATGATGAACAATTTTTTTTACAGTTTTACCCCGCAGAATAAAATTTAACGTAGACCCGGATATTTTAAAGAATAAATACCCCGGTCACCATCTTTTTTACTATGTTAATTCAATAGTTTATACATCATCTAATCCATACAAAAATATTTTCCGCCAAATCTTAAATTTTATTGACAAAAAGAAACTTTTTGTCTATAAGTGCCAGTCTTAATTCTATTTCAATAAGGATACGTTATGTACGCAGTAATCAAAACAGGAGCCAAACAGCACAAGGTAAGCGAAGGCGACATTTTATCCGTCGAGAAACTGGACGGCGTCAAAGGCGATGAAGTTGTTTTCAGCGAAGTTCTGATGGTCTCCGACGATAAAGAAATAAAAGTAGGCAAACCTTTTGTGGACGGCGCCAAAGTTGTCGGTGAAATTGTCGCCCAGAAGAAAGGTCCGAAAATTACCGTTTACCATATGAAAAGACGTAAAGGTTTCCATAAAAAAACCGGTCATCGTCAAAATCTAACCAGTATGAAAATTAAGAAAATTTCGATATAAGCGGAGGAAGTCATGGCACATAAAAAAGGTCAGGGAAGTTCCCGCAATGGAAGAGACAGCAATTCTCAGCGACGCGGAATCAAAGCACCCGGGCAACAACGTGGGAATGGGCAAAGATTTCACTCTTTTTTCCCTGATTAACGGCGTTGTAAAATATGAAAGACTTGATAAGACGAGGAAGAAAGTAAGCGTTTACGCATCATAAAGAAATCATGATCGGATCATTTAACCTTTAAAGGCGCTTACACCAAGCGCCTTTTGTTTTTAATGAGGCTCCAATTCCAAAAGCGAAGTGCATTGGAATTGGCTAGCCGAATTATCCCGCGTATGCGGGATTTTAGATCAACGTATTAAATATAGTTTATCTTAACTCAAAAGACCATACGGCTGAACAAGGTTATGAAGTTTGTCGATGAAGCGAAAATTTACGTTAAGGCCGGTCACGGCGGAAGCGGCTGTGTGAGTTTCCGGAGGGAGAAATTCGTTCCCAAAGGCGGTCCGGACGGCGGTGACGGCGGCAAAGGAGGAGACGTCATCTTCCGCGCGACGGAAAGCCATCACACGCTGCTGGATTTAAAATACAAACAGCATCAAGTCGCCAAAAACGGCGGACACGGTTCCGGCAATCATCGAACGGGAAAAAGCGCGGCAGATCTGGAAATCGCCGTTCCGGTGGGAACAATCATCAAGAATTTTGAAACCGGAGAAGAGCTTTCGGATCTTTCAAAAACGGGGCAGACTTTTATCGCGGCGCGCGGAGGCATCGGCGGCAAGGGTAATGCTCATTTTACTACATCGACACACCAAACGCCACGCTTCGCCCAGGAAGGCATGGAGGGAGAAGAGTTCACGCTTAAACTGGAGTTGAAACTGCTGGCCGATGTGGGCATTATCGGTTTTCCCAACGCCGGCAAATCGACCTTCATTTCCCGTGTTTCCGCGGCCAAACCCAAGATTGCCGATTATCCCTTCACCACGCTTACACCGCATCTCGGCGTTGTGAAATATTCGGACAGCAGAAGTTTTGTCATTGCCGATATCCCGGGACTGATTCCGGGTGCTCATGAAGGTTTGGGCATGGGCGATAAATTCCTGAAACACGTCGAGAGAACATCTCTGTTGCTGCACATTCTGGACATCTCCATGGAACCGAATACCAGCGCCTGGACAAATTTTAATATCATCAATAAAGAACTCGAACATTACAATCCCGAAATGTTGAAAAAACCGCAAATCGTGACGCTCAATAAAATCGATCTTCCGTTTGTCCGGGAAAAAATCAAAAAAGAAGTTGCGCTATTCAAAAAAAAGGGCATAATATTGCATACTTTTTCGGCAGTTACGGGAGAAGGAATACAGGACATACTGAAAAAAATAATCAATATGATACACTAATCGGACTGAATAAACATCATGGACAAGATTCGTCAGACAACTCTTGCGCACGTCAAAAAAATTCTTATTAAAGTCGGTTCGGCGGTTTTAACGGGCAACAACGGTCTGGATCTCAAAATCATCAATTCCCTCGTCCGGGAGATGTCCGGCTTGATCGATAAAGGCTATTCGGTGGTTCTGGTAACGTCGGGCGCCATCGCCTCGGGAAAACATCGCCTGAAAATAACGGAAAATCTCAAAAGCATGCCTGAAAAACAGGCAGCGGCCGCCATCGGACAGGGACGGCTGATGAGAATTTATTCTAAAGCTTTTGAAAAGAACGGACATTATGTCGCTCAAATCCTTCTGACTCTTTCCGATTTAACGGATCGTCAGCGCTATTTGAATGTGCGCAATACCCTTTCCACACTCATGGAATGGGGCGCCATTCCCATCATCAACGAAAACGACACCGTTGCCGTTGATGAAATAAAATTCGGAGAAAACGATAATCTCGCCGCCATGATTGCCAATATCATCGAGGCCGACCTTTTCATCAATCTGACCAGCATCGACGGACTTTATGATTGTAACCCGGCGGTGTCCAGAAAAGCGAAACTGATCCCCCTGGTCAGCGAATTTTCAGATGATATCGAAGCCGCCGCCACGGAAGAAACATCCTCCGTGGGTACGGGAGGGATGAGAAGTAAAGTCCTGGCTGCGAAAAAAGTGACCGCCATCGGCATTCCCTGCATTATTGCTCCGGGCAAGAAGAAAAACGTTCTGACCGACATCGTGTCGGGCAAAGAAATCGGCACGTTGTTTCTCCCCATGGCCGACCGTCTGAACAGTAAAAAATACTGGATTGCCTTCACCCTGCGTCCGCGCGGTAAACTCGTGATTGACGAGGGCGCCCAAAAAGCCCTGCTCGAACGAGGCAAAAGTCTTCTGCCCTCGGGCATTATCGACGTGGAAGGAAATTTTGACCCCGGTGATCCGGTAACCTGTGTCGCCCGTGACGGCTCGCTCCTGGCCAAAGGCCTGGTAAATTTCAATTCCTCTGAACTAAACAAAATCAAAGGGCTGAAAACATCTCAAATCAAACAGGTTTTGGGACATAAGGATTACGACGAAGTGATTCACCGGGACAACATGGTTATCAACAGAAAAAACGATCATAAATAACAGACCCGCCATGTCAGCATGACAAATCTCTGGCGTTCTTTTTTATTCGTCTCCATTTTTTCTATAGAGTTTTTTAAAGGGATTCATCCATGAAATACGACCGGATGCTATGGATGAATAAGTTTTTCTTGAAAATTTTATGCCGTATTTTTTCAGCATCATATTGAGTTCATCCTCGGGATTTATCTTGAATCTCGAATAATCAGACCCGACCGGTCTGGCATGCAAAGCGGTGATCTCATCAATAATGCCCATTTTATTTTCAGGATGGTTTAATCGATATGACCACGACGCATCCAGCCCCCAACCCGATTCCGAAAGGTTGAAATCATCATAAAGCAACATCAGTGATTTGATATCAAACAGCGGCATCATCACTTCGACAAAATTCGTATATCGTAATTTAAAACCTTTTCGTGGTTTGGTTATCTTGTGCGAGACATTCCCGTCCGAGGACATCACAGCAGGCTGGCAAATATGCAATTTATAGGTTTTAGCGATGTTGAACATCCGGTTCAATTTATCGGCAGAGATGGAAATGTCGTCATCGGGCAACCACACATATTCATATGTTGACACCCATTCGTAATGATCATCGATGAAGGCCTTGATTAAGGGAAATTTCTGACCTTTTTTCTTGATGCATTTTAAAGCATTTTTCTCGTAATCCAAATAAATCTCGTTGTTGTCGCCGTAGTATATTAAGATTAAATCAAACGTCTGTTTGCCGTCAATCCATTCTCTATGTAACGATTTATCTCCCACGACCGATATGATCAGATTTTTTTTGCTCATCAAAAGGCCAGCCACCATCGTTCAGGAAAAAACCGTGTTTTTGTTCATCTATGGCTGTTCATCAATCGCCAGATTGGCCAGTCGGTCCGCATGAGCGTTATGCAATCGCGGAACGTGTTTAACCTCAGCACAATCAAAGGCATCCAGCAGATTACGGACTTCTTTCATCAGAATCTGTAATTTTTCATTTTTGACCCGGTAGGCGCCGTCGATTTGTTTAGCCAGAAGCTCCGAATCCATATAAATTTGAAGATTTTTATAACCGCGAGAAAGAGCGCCCTTCAATCCCAGAATAAGCGCTTTATATTCGGCAATATTATTGGTGCAGTGACCCAGGTATTCCTTGCCTTCCCAGATCACACGATCAGCGGAATCGGTGATGACGGCTCCCGCGCCGCCGGGGCCCGGATTTCCCCGGCACGCGCCGTCACTGAATAATTTATAATGCATTCCCGTCATAAAATTTAAGCCGGTTTTCCCATATCCTGAAAATAAATGATCCGGTTACAGTTGGGACAGCTGAACAGTTCTTCCGATCTCTGAACTTCGTTGTAAAGCTGCGGCGGAATATTCATATGGCATCCGTTGCAAACCGCTTTCCAGACAAATGTCACGCCAATGCCTTTATTCCTCTTCTTGATTCTTTCGTATCTTGACATCAGCTCGGCGGAAACATCTTGCTGCAATGCGGCTCTTTTCTGTTCCCAGGCGGCAACATCGGAATCCACGGCATTTAAATCATCCTCCAGCGTTTTCTTATCCTGTTCATATTTTTGTTTGCCCTGATGTAAAATCTCCTCGTCTTTTCTAACCAGAACGGCGAGTTTATCCAGTTCTTCCAGCAGCGCGATGATTTCCGATTCAACCTGATTGCGCGATGATTCGGCGGTTTCTATTTCCTTCAGCATGGCCTGGTATTCTTTGTTGTTTTTAACCTCCAGCATTCTTTCTTTCGTTTTCACGATGTTTTCGTTTATTTTCTTGATTTTGTTTTCGTTTTCCGTACGGCGCGCTTTGATTTCATCATGCGATACTTTGTTCTTCTTTATGCTGTCCTCAAACATACTGAATTCCCGATCAAGTTTCTCTATGCTCTCCGGCAACAATTTTTTCTTGCCTGATAACTTGACCAGTTGCGAGTCGCATTCCTGAATTTTTATCAACGTTAATAATTCGTCTTTCAATAATCTTCTCCTTCTTCTCTTGAAATATTAGACAAAAAAAATGCACCTTTTAGGGGTGCATTCGTTTTAGACAAATTGTTTCATAAGCTTGTCATTTGTGCCGTGAAATGATGATGTTCGTTTCATCACGGCAAGGACAGGGCTTGTTTTCAGTTGTTCTTTCATCGCGAGAATAATGTTTTTTCCTTCTTTCATAATTTCTGCTTTAATTTGGTGGGCCCACCTGGAGTCGAACCAGGGACCTACCGGTTATGAGCCGGTGGCTCTACCAGTTGAGCTATAGGCCCGCCCTTTTCCCGTGCATAAAAAGTGCGAATTGATATACACAATTATATAGATTGTCAATAATATTTTACTGTTTCGTATAACGTTTCCTCGTTTTACTCTTCACACTGCGAATCACTATGGATTCGGCAACCTCGGGAACCTCGGAAACTTCAGGGAGTTCCAAAATTTCCGGAAGTTTTTCCTCGGCATCCGAGGAGGTTATTTCTTCTCTTGTCAGGAAATTGGAGCGGTCGCTGATGCCAAAGCGCATCCGTAAAACTTTTTCTTCACGAGATGTTAACGTCGTCAAAATTTTGCGCGTTTGTTCCGCCAGATCGATATTAATGGTCGCTTCCGAAGGAGACATCACCCTTTTGTCTTCGATAAAATCACCCAGGTGACTGTCTTCTTCCTCGCCGATAGGTGTTTCCAGCGAAATGGGTTCTTTCGCGATTTTTAATACTTTTCTCACTTTTTCCAGCGGATATTCCATTTTATTGGCAATCTCCTCCGGGGTAGGTTCACGTCCGAGTTCCTGGACCAGATAACGGGACGTGCGGATCAATTTGTTGATTGTCTCAATCATATGCACGGGAATTCTGATTGTCCGCGCCTGATCGGCAATCGCCCGGGTAATCGCCTGCCTGATCCACCAGGTGGCATACGTGGAAAACTTATATCCGCGCTGATACTCAAATTTGTCCACCGCTTTCATCAGGCCGATATTGCCCTCCTGAATCAAATCCAGAAACTGCAGGCCACGATTGGTATATTTTTTGGCAATGCTCACGACCAGGCGCAAATTGGCTTCGACCAGCGTCCGCTGAGCGATCTCGGCTTTCCTTTCGCCGTCTTCGATATTTCTAATAATGATTTTCAGCGCCGTGGCGGATATTCCGACTTCTCGTTCGATTTGCTTGATCTTCTTTTGCGCTTCGATAACGGCCGCTTCATTTTTCTTAGGTTGCTTGACGGCCGCAGGGGTCTTCTTTCCGGTGCTTTTTTTGTCTTTTTTCGACTTCCCCCCAGACTTTGTTTCTTTCTTATATTGTCCGATGATTCTTTCCGACGCTTCAATTTCGTCGGCATAATCCCGCAAGCGGGAAATAAACCGCTGGATCTGTTTTTTGCTGAAACGGATTTTTCGACAAAGCCTGACTATAAATTCGATGCGTCTTTTCAATTCCGCATTCAACGCGTCTCTTTTCTTTTGAGACAAATTCTTGGCTTTGAGTTTGGCGCGTGTGATCTTAATGACGTCGTTATGCTCCCTGATTTTATTGATCTGTTTCAGGATTCTGTTTTTATGTTCATCCTCTTCGATAAACCCTTCTTCATCTTCCACGTTATCAACGACATTCTTGCTCTTGAGTTCGCCGGACACCAGTTTATCACCGATGTTTAATACTTCATCGATCGAGATGGACAGACGAAAGATGGCCGACATGGTTTCACGAGCGCCTTCCTCAATCTTTTTGGCTATCTCGACTTCACCTTCGCGGCTCAGAAGCGACACCGACCCCATCTCGCGCAGATACATCTTGACAGGGTCCCCTGTTTTTTCAGCGCTGGGAACAAGCGCCAGTGTATCCTTGAGATTCACGTCGCTTATTTCTTTCATCGACTTCTTTAAGGTAAGTTTTTCACCCTGTTCCGTGTCAATGATGTCTATATTTTTCTCTCCAAAAAGCGAAATGATGTCATCCAGTTGCTCCGCAGAAGTGACATCAGGCAGCAGGGCGTCATTGACATCATCGTAAGTTAAAAAACCTTTTTCCTCTCCCAGTGTAATTAACTTGTTGACCTCATCGGATTGAACTTCTTTCGCCATTTGGCATCTCCTTTAAATGATTTGTTTGCCTGACTTATTATTGCAATTCTTTCTCTTGAATCAGTATATTTCTTTTTTCATAGAGAAGCTTGTTAATCATATCCTCATCACCGTTATCCTGCGCTTTGCTCAATTTTATCTTGATCTGACGGTGCTGCTCCTTATACCATTTTTTCTTGATCTGCCGCACGTTGTCATCGAACAATCTGTCCAGCATAACATCGTCGGCGGGCACGTCTTTGATCATGCGCTGAAATATTCTTTCACGCAGAGACTGACTTTCCTCTGTCGATAAAATGACGCCCACATCTATAAACCCGAGTAACTTATAAGCGTCAACAATTTTTTTACCCAGATTCCGCAATGCCGGCTGCAGGAAGTAATCCAAGACCCGGTCATTATCCACCTGATTGATTTTCTGAGGATATTCCATTATCAACTGAATCAGGTGTAATTCGACTCCGTCACGATTGATGTCAACAGAGGGTCTGTTTTTGTCATTTTGGACTTCGTTTTTAGCACCGTGAGCATAGGCTTCCCGCAACAGCAATTCTTCATTAAGACCGGTTTTCTCCGCGATTCTCCTGATAAAAAGATTTTTCTCCTTTTTATCGTCTATTTTATTAATAAATTCCATGGCCTTCCTGACCATGTCTCTCTTATCTTCAAAAGTCCTGCCGTCACCAACAACATTTTCAATATAATAATCACTAAGCGGCTGGGCAAGGGAAATCAATTCCTCCATTTTATCTTTCCCGAATTTCCTGACGTATTCATCGGGATCGTATCCGTCGGGCAAAATCAAAGCCCGGGCTCTCATCTGGGTACTTAAAAATAATTCCAGACTGCGGTCAAGCGCTTTTTTGCCGGCTTCATCCGGATCAAAGGAGGCGACAACTTCCACGGAATAGCGGCGCAGGAGTTCCAGATGATCTCTGGTCAGTGCGGTACCGAGAGTCGCGACGACATTGCCGATACCGGCGCTCCATAATGAAATCAAATCAAAATAACCTTCCACAATCAGCGCAAACCCTTTTTTGCGAATCTCCTCTTTTGCCTTATTCAGACCGTACAGATTTTTCCCTTTTATATAAACAGGCGACTCCGGTGAATTAAGATACTTGGGCTCACTTTTGTCCATGATTCTTCCGCCAAACGCCACCGTCTCACCGAAGACATTTTCAATGGGAATCATCAGGCGCCCGCGGAATCGGTCGTAAAAGCTTCCCTCCTTGCCCGGAATGATCAAGCCGGCCTGTTCGGCCAGTTTCAGAGACAGGCCGTTTTTTTCAATATAATCCGTTAAAGAACGCCACGTATCCGGCGCATACCCCAGACGGAAATTTTTTATCACATCGTCACCAAGGCCTCTTTCCTGAAGATATTTACGAGCCGGCGCGCCGGCGGCGGAAAAGAGATTGCGGGAAAAATGCTGAGACGCTTTCGAATTCAGACTGAGGATGTTTTCTTTGAGTAAATCCTTTTGCCTGCCTTCTTTTCCGGACGATACCGGCGGGAGAACAACACCGGTTTTCGCCGCCAGATCCTTAATCGCTTCGGGAAAAGTCTTATCACCTATTTTCATCAGAAAGGTTATGACATTACCGCCCTCCCCGCAACCGAAGCAGTAAAATATCTGCTTGTCACGGTTGACGGTAAAAGACGGCGTTTTTTCCTGATGAAACGGGCACAATCCGATGAAATTCCTGCCCGCTTTTTTCAACGTGAGATATTCGGAAACAAGATCAACGATATCCACTCTGTTTTTGATTTCTTCAATCTTGCTGTTGTCAACGTACACGTTTTATCCTGCTTGTTTTAATGAAAAGCGGACTGGTTTATTTCGATAAAAAAACTTTAACTTTTTCACTTGCTGCTTTTCCATCGGCAACACCGGCCAGTTTGGGCATCAGCACTTTCATGACCTTGCCCATGTCTTTGACGGAAACGGCGCCCACGTCTTCGATGGCCTGTTTGATCAAGGCATCCACGTCTTCGTCCGACATCTGAGCGGGCATGAATTCCTGAATAACTTTCAGTTCCGCCTCTTCCTTCTCCACCAGATCGGTTCTTCCTCCCTTGGCAAACTGCTCAATGGAATCCTTCCGCTGTTTGATCATCGAAGAAAGCACCTGCAGAACCTCGTCTTCCTTCAAAGGCCGCATGACATTGATTTCTTTGTTATGCAGCGCTGACTTTAACATACGAATCGCGGAAAGTCTGATTTTATCCTTGGCTTTGGCAGCCCCGACCATCTCCTCATTTAATTTTGCAATGATATCCATAATATTCACCTCTTGTCATTTATCCCAGTTCATCCTGAAGTTTCCGGCCGCCCAGCACATGAACGTGCAAATGAAACACGACTTGTCCTCCTTCGGCATTGCAGTTAATCGCGGTACGAAAACCGCTTTGATCAATCCCCTTCATCCGGGCAACCTTTTGTGCGGCAGCGGTCAGATTATTCATGATGGCCGATTGGTTCACATCGACATCCATCAACGTGGAAATGTGATTTTTAGGAATGATCACCACATGCACCGGGGCCATCGGATGAATATCATCAAAAGCCAGAACGCTGTCGTCTTCATATACCCGGGCGCAGGGAATTTCTCCCCGGACAATCTTACAAAAAACACAATCCGACATACACGCCACCTCCATTCATTTATGCGCAAATAAAATTCTTGGTTTTTCTTATCGCTTCCGTCAGATCAATAGCGCCGGTGTACAGGGCACGGCCGATAATCACCCCGTAAAGCCTGCAATCATCGATGGCCAGAAGATTCTCGACATCGGCAATCGTCGCCATGCCGCCGGACGCTATAACCGGGATGCTGACGGATTTTGCCAGTTCCGTAGTCGCCTGAATATTCACTCCGGTTCCCATCCCGTCACGCTCGATATCAGTGTAAACGATTGCTTTTACATCATAACCCGCATATTGCCGGGCCAGATCAACAGCGTTTTTCTCCGTGGTCTGCGTCCAGCCGCGGACGGCGACCTTGCCGTTGAGCGCGTCAATCCCCAGAATAATTTTCCCGGGATATTTCGTACAGGCTTCACGGACAACCTGCTCATTCTGCAAAGCCGTTGTCCCCAGAATGACACTGGAGACTCCGTTTCCCAGATAAAATTCGATCGTTTTCATGTCTCTGATGCCGCCGCCAATCTGCACGGGAACATCAATATGCTTAACGATGGTCAAAATAATATCCGCATTGCGGGGCATCCCGGCAACGGAACCGTCAAGATCAACGATGTGAATCCGTTCCGCCCCCTTTTGCGCCCAGGTCTGCGCCATATCCAGCGGATTGTCCGCATATTGGGTAACACGGTCAAACTTGCCCTGCGCCAGTCGTACGCATTTTCCATCTTTAATGTCAACCGCCGGGATAATAATCAATAGCGTCCCTCCTTATGAAAACAAAAATCTCGATTATGCGGTCTGAAATCGAGATATGTTCAATGCTGTTGTTCACGGTATTTTCCCTTTTGTCCACCAAAGCAAATCACAGAACGGGCTTTTGATCTGCCGCATTTCGGGAAATGAAACTAATCTTGAAGATCCGGAAATGTTTCAAAAATATCATCCATGCCCAGAACGGTCAGCTGCCGGGCAGTAACCCACTGCGCGCCGCCTTTGAAAAAAGAGAAGGCATCAAGAACATTTTCCATCAATGATTTTTGTGTTTTGTCGAAAAATCCCCGCCAGACGGATCTTCCGTCGGCCGTATTGATTAAATGAATTTCAAAAACGACGGATGCCGGATGTTCTGCTGAATATTTGTAACCCACTCTTTCCTCATAACGATAAACATAGCCGACGGCTAAGAAATCGGCTCCTGATTCCTTGCCGACTTTCTGCAACGTTGCGGCGGCATAATCCGCTTTGCCGGAAAAGATTTTTTTACACGCCCTTTCCACTCTCTCTGCGGGAATGATCTCGATGCCTTCTCTCGAACCCAGTTTATCCATGAAAATTTCTTCGACTATTTTTTCGGATTCCGGCAACACTTGGCCACCCGCCGCGCCGACATTACAAATCGGACAGAACACGGTCTTTGTCTTTCCGGCTTCCGGCGCCCGAGATTGAAATGAAACAACCGCGACAAGATTTTTTCCCTCCGCCGATTTTTTTTCTACGGCCTCGGCGGTCATTGAACAGGCAAGCATTCCCATCAAAATGAATGCCGCAACTACGCCGGTTTTTTTGTACTTGAAATCAGACACAGTTTGCCTCACTTTCTTTAATCCCGGCAAGCGGGATCAGTGCGTTGAAGAAATTATTTTCTGTCAGAAAAGCGCAGAAGATAATTTCCGACTTACTAAAGCTTGCCCTTGGTGGAGAGAACGCCCTTGATGTTTTTATTCAGGGAAACCGCCTCCCGGAGTGCGCGGGCAAATGCTTTAAATACCGATTCGATGATGTGGTGAATATTGTCGCCATATAAAAAATTAATGTGCAGTGTTATGCCGCTTTGATCCGTGAACGCCTTAAAAAATTCCTTGACCAGAGCGGGATCAAAATCGCCGATCTTCCGGCGCCCGCATTTAACATTGTAAACCAGATAAGGACGTCCGGAAATATCCAGATCCACTTGGCACAGACACTCGTCCATCGGCACACGCGCCGAACCGTAACGGTTGATACCCGCTTTCCCGCCGAGCGCCCCGGCCACGGCTTTCCCCAGACAAATGCCCAGATCCTCAACCAGATGATGATCATCAATATGCGTGTCGCCTTTCCCTTTGACGACCAGCTTGAAAAAGCCGTGCCACGCAAACAGCTCCAGCATATGATTCAAAAACGGGATGGTGGTCTCAATGCTGGTTCCCGTGTTTTTATCCAAATCAATCTCCAGATTGATATCCGTTTCCATTGTTTTGCGGATAATTTTGGCTTTTCGGGTCATGATAGACTGCTCCGCTAAATGACTTTGTTTAAAGGGTATTCGATAATGCCCTGAGCGCCGGCATCCAGGAGTTTCGGGATCAAGTCCCGCATTGTTTTGGCGTCAACGATGGATTCAACGGCAAACCATTTTTCCGAAGAAAGGCTGGAGATCGTCGGCGACTTCAGCGAAGGAATCAAGGCCATCACTTCTTTCAGATTTTCTTTGGCGACATTGAGTTTCAGTCCCACCTTGCCCATGGCCTGCAGGGACCCGTTGAGCATGGTGCTGATTTGCTGAATTTTTTTCCGTTTCCACTGATTTTTCCAGGCATCGCGATTGGCAATCAGCTGCGTGTTCGTTTTCATCAGTTCGTGAATAATTCTTAATTTGTTGGCCCTGATTGTCGAACCGGTTTCTGTCACCTCGACAACCGCATCCACCAGGCCCTCGACAACCTTGGCTTCGGTGGCGCCCCAGGAAAATTCAACATGAATATTAATGTTTCTCTCGGCAAAATATTTTTTTGTAAAGTTGACCAGTTCCGTTGATATTCTTTTCCCTTCCATGTCTTCGATCGATTTATAGGGAGAATCATCACGGACCACCAATACCCAGCGCGCCTTTTGGGTGGAAACCTTGGAATAGATAAGATCCTGAACGACAACGATGTCCGAATTATTTTCCATGATCCAGTCGATCCCCGTCAACCCCAGATCAAGAGTGCCGTCTTCCACGTAACGGGACATTTCCTGCGCCCGGACAAGTTTGCATGAGATTTCCGGATCATCAATATCCGGGAAATAACTTCTGGCGTCGCTGGTGATGCGCCATCCGGCTTTTTTGAACAAATCGACGGTGTTGGCTTCCAGGCTTCCTTTCGGAATTCCCAGTTTTAAATTTTTCATTTATATACTTCCTCTGGATTAAAAATCTTTTCTCCGACCACAACAAAATCTTTTCCGTCCAATTTGCGGTAAAAACAGGATCGGTGACCGGTATGGCAGGCAGCGTCTCCTATTTGTCGGACATGCAGCAGGATCGTATCTTCATCGCAATCAATAAAAATCGCTTTGATGATCTGCACATTGCCCGAAGATTCGCCCTTCAGCCACAGTTTTTGCCGCGACCGGCTCCAATAGGTGGCTTTCCCTGTTTTTAAAGTCGCTTCCCATGATTCGCGATTCATATAGGCCATCATCAAAACTTCTTTGGTTTCGGCATCTTGAACTATCACGGGGATTAAACCGTCCCCCTTGGCAAAATTAGGTTCTATCATTTTATCCTCATAACGTTATAATTTTATATATTTAAATTATGAATGGCTTTAAATCAAGAAATATTTTAACTTTTTACGCCGTCTATTTACGCCTTGTCGCGATATTTGTTTTGTGATAAAAAAACCTTAATTTAATTTAACATTTTCACCGGAGGTACGATTATGTCTTTGCTCATCGGAGGAATCATTTCCGCCATCTTCGGATTAGTCAGTCTGATCTTTTTCTGGTCGGATTTTATGACCATCTTTAAAGGTTCTCTGCCAATTTTTCTCCTGATGGGCGGGGCGCTGGCGGTTTATGTAGGAATCGACGAACTGCAGGAAAAAAACAGAGAAGAACGACAACGACAGGAAGAAAAACTGGAAAAAGCGCAACGGGAGATTGAAACCATCCGGGCCGAAGCGGAAAGCTACAAAGAAGAATTAAACAAGTTGAAAGAATCAAAGCCGTGACACCATTACCGGATGTTCACATTCGGCTTATCATGATGCCTTTCATTCAATGATCATCATTTCCCGGGAGAGGCAGTTTCTTCTTTTCGTTTCTTAATCATACCCCAAACGATCAACACAGCGCCAATGGTAATGGATGAATCAGCCACATTGAATGCCGGCCAGTGGGCTGTCCCGATGTGGAAATCCAGGAAATCCACAACGGCGCCAAAACGAATCCGGTCAATCAGGTTTCCCACGGCGCCCGCAAAAATAAGCGTCAGTGATATGACGTAAAATCTGTTCTGCGATTCGATTTTTACGATGTAATAAATAATCAGCATCATGACCAGAACGGTGATGCCGATAAAGAATAAATAGCGAAACGTTTCGGACATGTCGGCCAGAAATCCGAAAGCGGCGCCGGGATTCATCACATAAACGATGTTAAAAAAACCGTCCATCACGGTGTGCGACTCATGGAGTAAAAAATTTTTTACAATGGCCGCTTTGGTAATTTGGTCCAGAAAAACAATGGTCGCAGCTCCGAGGACAAAAAGAATTATATTTTTTTTCAAACACGGCTCCTTCAAAAATTATTCTTATAAATTTGACAGACAACGGGAACAAACCGTCGGATGATTCGCGTCGGAGCCGACGGACTCCTCATAAATCCAGCAGCGTTCGCATTTTCCGCCGCGGGCCTTCTCCACGCCGACCGTCAGACCGTCGATCTCCGTGCTCCGGAAAGGCACGGCAATATCCTTCTCTTCGGCGACCTGCAATTGCGACACAATCAGCAGCGACCGCATGTCTTCCAGATGCGCGGCAATCAATTCCCGTAATTTCTGCGGCGCCGCAATGGTAATCCTTGCATCCAGCGAGTGGCCGATGGTTTTTTCTTTCCGGGCCTGCTCGACCGCTTTGGCAATCTCCGCCTTGGCGTCAACCATGGTCTTCCAGCACTCGCCCAGTTCCGCATTCAAATATTTATCATTGACCTGCGGGAATTGCGCCAGATGAACACTTTCTTCTTTGTTACTCCAGGAAGGCATCGCCGACCATACTTCTTCGGACGTGAAGGTGAGGATCGGTGCGAGCAATCTGGTCATCGCGTCAAGAATGATAAACATCGCCGTTTGACCGGAGCGGCGCACCGTGGAGGCGGCCTTGTTGGTGTATAGCCGGTCTTTTAAAACGTCGAGATAAAGCGCGCTCAAATCGACCGTGCAATAATTATACAGGGTATAAAAAACCGCATGGAACTGATGACGCTCGTAAGCTTCGGTCACGCGTTTGATGACTTCCTGCAGACGATGAAGCGCCCATTGATCCATTTCAGTCATCTGGTCATAAGGCACGCTGTCTGTGCCCACGTTAAAATCATAGAGGTTGCCTAAAATGAACCGGCTGGTATTGCGAATGCGCCGATAGGCTTCCATCAATCGTTTGAGAATGACCTCGGAAATGCGGATGTCATCCGTATAGTCTTCCGCCGCCACCCACAGGCGCAGGATTTCCGCGCCGTATTTGGTAATGCCTTCTTCCGCGCTGATCACGTTGCCGACGGATTTGGACATTTTCTTGCCTTCGCCGTCAACAACCATGCCGTGTGTCAGGACGCTTTTATACGGGGCGCGTCCACGGGTGCCCACGCTCTCCAGCAGGGAGGAATGAAACCAGCCGCGATGCTGATCGTTGCCTTCCAGATACATGTCGCAGGGTGAGTTCAGATCCGGACGTTTTTCCAGAACGGCCGCGTGGCTCACGCCGGAATCAAACCACACATCGAGAATATTGATTTCTTTCGTAAACTCGGTTCCATGGCAATGCGGGCAGGTGGTGTGTTTCGGCATTAAATCCTTTGGTTCTTTTTCAAACCAGACATCCGCGCCGCCTTTTTCCACGAGGGCCACCAGATGATCCATGATTTCCTGAGTCATCACTTCATTCTTGCATTTCGCGCAGTAGAAAACAGTAATCGGCACTCCCCATAATCTTTGACGTGAAATGCACCAGTCGGGACGGTTTTCCACCATGCCGTAAATGCGGTCGCGTCCCCATGAGGGAATCCATTTGACCTCGTTGATGCAGGCCAGAGCTTTTTTGCGCAGATCGTTTTTCTCCATCGAGATGAACCACTGCTCCGTGGAACGGAAAATAATCGGCTTCTTGCAGCGCCAGCAATGCGGATAGGAATGCTGCATGGGCACATGTCCCAGAAGTGCGCCGACTTCGTCAAGTTTTTTAATGACGTTGTCATTGGCGTCGAAAACGAACTGACCGGCAAAATGTTCAACATCTTCTGTAAATTTACCCGCTTCATCGACCGGAGCATAATTATCCAAACCGTATTCCAGACCGATTTCATAATCTTCCTGGCCGTGACCGGGTGCAATATGCACGGCGCCGGTGCCGGCATCCAGCGTGACAAAGGGCGCCAGAATCAAAACACTGTTCCTGTTAATCAACGGATGCATGCATTTCTGGCCTTCAAGAATTGCGCCTTTAAACTCATCGATAATTTCATAGGATTTGCCTTGATATCCGAAGGCGTCCAGACAATAATCAAGCATGTCTTTGGCAACAATCAGCACATCCTGATCGATCTTCACCGCGACATAAATGAAGTCGTCCTTGACGGCGATCGCCAGATTGGCGGGAATTGTCCAGGGCGTGGTGGTCCAGATGACCACCGAAACTTTTTGCCCGGCCAGTTTCGGAAGCGCCTGGGCAATGTCGGAGACAAAGTTAAATTTTACATAAATGGACGGTGTGTGGTGATCGGCATATTCCACTTCGGCTTCCGCCAGCGCGGTTCTGCAGGATGCGCACCAGTAAACCGGCTTCTTTCCTTTATAAACGCTGCCGTTCAGATAAAGTTTGCCGAACTCGGCAACGGTCGCTGCTTCATAGGGATAGGCCATCGTTAAATACGGATCATCCCATTCGCCGAAAACACCCAGACGCTTGAACTGCTCGCGCTGGATACCGACATATTTTTCCGCATAGGTCCGGCAGGCGCGACGCTTTTCCACCTGGGACATCGTCACCTTCTTTGCGCCCAGTTCCTTATCCACCTGATGCTCGATGGGCAGACCGTGACAATCCCAGCCCGGCACATAGACACCGTCAAACCCGGTCATGTTTTTCGACTTAATGACAATGTCCTTGATGATTTTATTGAGAGCGGTGCCCAGATGAATATTGCCGTTTGCATAAGGAGGACCGTCATGCAAAATGTAAGGCGTTTTCCCTTTGGCCATTTGTCTGATTTTTTTATAAATGTTCATGTCTTCCCATTTTTTAAGCATTTCCGGCTCGCGCTGCGCCAGATTTGCCTTCATCGGGAAATCGGTTTGGGGAAGATTTAAAGTGTTTTTGTAATCCATCTGTAGCTCCTGTTTTATTTAACGAATAATCTTTTACAATCTAAAACCAGGACAACCTCTGCAGGCGCCCTGGTTAAGTTGAAGTGAACTACCATATTATTCCGACACTTGCAAGCAAACTTCATGAGATCCGGACGTCACAAACAGATCGAATAACCTGATAAGCTGAACAATCTCAATGTCTCCATATGGCCACGCAAGCCCACCTGCCATGGAAACGGTTACAGACAAGTCTCTTAAAATTTATATTTTCCAGCCATGATGTCCTGATAAATGACGTCATTCAGGGGAACGTATGTTTCGCTTCCGGGCAGGAGAACATACAGGCCGTCTTTGATCGCCGACAGATTGTATCCGTCGTTTTTCAGATCGGTCTTCTTGATCTTATGTGTTGCCGTCCACTGGAAATCATTGACGAGACGGATGAATATCGGCACCGCGTATTTGGGCAGAACGGACCGGAGATGCGCGGTCAGGGCGGCAAAATCGATGTCCTTCCCTTCTTCGCGTATAACGGCGGCCATGCCGGCCCGGCCGTCGCCTTTCGGCATCGTGACACCGAACACCGCTGAGGATTCAATACCGGGGAATGAATCGAGCGCCTTTTCCACTTCCATGGTGGCAACGTTCTCCCCTTTCCAGCGGAACGTATCGCCGAGGCGGTCGACAAACTGAGCATGCCGGAAACCCATGTCGCGCAGCATGTCGCCGGTGTTAAACCAGCGGTCGCCTTTCCTGAACGCGTTTGCGATAATTTTTTCTTCGGTTTTCTTTTTGTCGGTATAGCCGGTGAACGGGGTTTTTTCCGAAATCTCCATGATCAGAAGACCCGGATCTCCTTTTTTTACCTTTGTGCAAAACCCGTTATCGTTACGCGCCACGCAATCGTTTTCGATATCATATTTGACAATGGCAAAGGGCGTTAAGCTTGTTCCGACCGTGTAATCGAAATTCATGAGATTGGTGAAAACGCCGACGCCTTCCGCCGCTCCGTAAAACTCGAAGATTTTTTTGATGCCGAAACGTTTTTTGAACGCCATCCAGATATCCGGTCGCAGGCCATTGCCGATAATGTATTTGAGCGTGGTCTGATTTTCCCCGTCTCTGGCGGGCTGCGCCATCAGGTAACGGCACACTTCTCCCACGTACACGAAATGCGTGGCCTGGAATTTTTTCACATCGTCGAGAAATCCGCTCGCACTGAATTTCCGCCTCATGGCAACGGCTGCGCCGCTATACATCGCCGGCGGCCATCCCACGGTGATGGCATTGGTATGGAAAAACGGCAGGGGGATGTAGATGGTGTGCTTCGGTTTGACGCGCGTGACCACTCTTCCGAACCAGAACGTCGCGGACACGGCGCGCTTGTTGGTGATCACCGCCGCTTTGGGCAACCCGCCGGTTGTTCCGGATGTATAGACATAAGCCATCGTATCTTTCAGCGTGATCTTACCCGTCTCGGGAAGATTGGTTTTGGGCAGAGAAGCAAGTTTATCCGTGATGTCTTCAGGTTCCTTTAATTGATTGATCGCCGGATCTCTGAGCAGGCACAGTTCCGATCCCTGAAGATCGATTCTGTCCTTCACGTCCTTAAAAAAGCTGTAGCATTCCTCTCCGACCACCACGACTTTGCCCTTGTTGAGATTGAAACTGTGGACCAGCGAATCTCCCCTCTGGTTGGTATTGATCAGGGAACATACGGCGCCGACTTTCGCGCATCCGCAATACAGGACGAGCAGGTCCGGCCTGTTTTCGAGACAGACCGCAACCGTGTCTCCTTTGGTGATTTTTTTAGAAAGAAGAAAATGAGCGAACTGATTGGCTTTTTCGTTGAGTTCGGTATAGGTCAATGTGCCGTCGGGTGACTTTACTGCCGGGTTGTTCGGGTACTTTCTCGCGATCTCTTCAAGGAGCGATCCCCAGGAGATATTCCTGTTGCTGCTGATGGATTGGATGCCTTTAATGCCATGATAAGCAACCGATGGAATCCGCCCGATGATTGCCAGAAGTTTAACAAAAAATTCCCAGCCGCTGATAGTCTGCGGATATTGGCCGGCATCGCTGTTTTTCATCGTTTTCCTCCCTGATATGTATCATGATCTTCAAGGAATATTGAATTAAGCCGTCTTATGTGTCAAGAAGTTTCAGAATGAAAAATCGTTTGCATTCTCCGGCCGCCTGAAGCTGTCCGGAGAATGCAGCCAATCATATTTACAGGAGACGCCGGATTTTTTAACATAAAAGCTTGACATCCCGCTTCTTGCCATTAAAATAATAAAAACAATTACAAATAGTATTGTTCTCATTACCGCACAAAGCGGTGCTGAAATACAGGAGGTTTAGAAATGAAAAGGATTTTGTTGTTTCTCGCGACCAATATCGCCGTTCTTGTGGTCTTGAGCATTGTTTTGCGTCTGCTCGGCGTGGACCGCATTCTTGATGAAAGCGGCATGAATTTGAATATGGTTAACCTGCTCATCTTCGCGGCGGTTTTCGGTTTCGGAGGTTCTTTCATATCGCTGGCCATGTCCAAGTGGATGGCCAAACGCATGATGGGCGCGGAAGTGATCACCCATCCCGGAAACGCAACGGAAATCTGGCTGGTGGAAACTGTTAAAAAACATGCTCAGATGGCAAATATCGGCATGCCGGAAGTCGCCATTTTCAACTCTCCGTCCCCGAACGCTTTTGCGACAGGGATGAATAAAAATAAGGCTCTGGTGGCCGTCAGCGCGGGACTGCTTAACGCCATGAACAAAGACGAGGTGGAAGCGGTTATCGGTCACGAAATAAGCCATGTGGCCAACGGCGACATGATCACCCTGTCACTGATTCAGGGGGTGGTGAACACCTTCGTTATTTTTCTGTCCCGTATTGTGGGCCATTTTGTGGACAGGGTCGTCCTGAAAAATGAAGAAGAAGGCCATGGTATCGGATTTTTCGTAACGTCCCTTATCGCGCAAATCGTCTTCGGCATCCTGGCCAGCGTGATCGTGATGTGGTTCAGCCGGCAACGGGAATATCGGGCCGACGCAGGCGGCGCGAAACTGGCCGGCACGCAAAACATGATTAACGCGCTGGAAGCGCTCAAAAGAGGAACCGCTGAACCGTTGCCCGATCAGATGGCGGCTTTCGGCATCAACGGCAAACCTTCCGCCCACGGGCTCAAACTTCTGTTCATGAGCCATCCGCCGCTTGATGACCGTATCGAAGCCTTAAAGAAATTAACGTACAGATAAATTATCAAAATAATTCCCCAAAAGGTCGACTTGTCTCGTATGATTTTTATGCGCAACGGGCCGACCTTTTTATCGAATCCTAATGGGTCGATCAAGTTATTTTGATAACGATATTACGACTGATTTCCTCAAAAAAACAATTATTGTTTTGTAATAATCATTGTTTTGTAATTATTGATAATTACATATAATATTCTTGACATCCCCGCAGGAATAAAGTATGAAATCACACAAGGCTTTCTACAAGAACATTCAAGGCCTTTGAATCATCATAAACAGCTTTAAAATAATATTTTGATATTAGCTCTTAAAAAAATTTTAAGGAGTAGAATATGAAGAAGATTTTGGTTTGCGTCGTCGTCATGATGTTTCTTGCAGCGTTGCCTTTTGCCGCTCTGGCAAAGAAAGTGTCTCTGTCCGAAGAAGAACTCTCAGCCACCACAGCTCAGGAAGGGGTGACGATTGACTTCGGAGGTGATAATTTTTTTCAAACCAACTTGAGTATCCGAGGCAATTTTGCTCCCAGCCTGCAATCATGGGGTGATGGTGACGGTTGCACGGATTGCGGCGGTTACACGGCAAAAGGCTGGATTGGCGTCAGAAATGTAACGATGGATCCTTATGTTCAAATGGCCGGAAATTTTACTAACGTACCTCCCTATGGCATTATACCATTAACAGGCCCTTCTGGTTCGTTTATTTCTCTTTACAGAGACATGACCATCGACGTCGGCACCAGCGGCGGCGCCACGAAAGTCTTCGTCGGTTTGCCGAGCATCATGGTCCATCCGGCAGGCATATCGCAGACAATAAGCACAGGTGCAACGCAAAACCTTGGACAAGATTTCGGTACCGCCTACATGAGCGAATTCGCCCTTATCGCAAATTCTTTAGGCACAGGTTACTTGGCAATTTCCAGCCACGCTGACGGATCGGAAGGCGTGGAAATCGGATTCAGCAGCACGGCTGCCGCTTTTGGCCCATATAGGGGTGTGATGTTCTCCATTCCGGGCAAACCGATCGTTCAGTCATGGAGCGATACGGACGGTGAACAAACAGGCTCCGGCTACACTTCTGCGGGTTACTTCGGCGCGAAAAATTTCACAATGTCGAATGGAACCACATATTCATGGCCTTTAAATTCCGCAACATTCAATATATTCGTTACCGGCACCATGTCTGTTGACGTCGGCACCAACGGAAGCGGTGAGACCGCTGTTGTGCTCGGATTGCCTACGGTTATGTTCGATCCGTCCGCCACGATCACGTCTCCGTTTGGATTTGCTGAAGACAGAACATTAAGTACCAATTGGCAATCTTTAGGAACCTTATATACCTCCGGCATTTCGATGAGCCCGTCCGGCAGTTTGGTTCTGACAGCCCATTAAGAGACGCCTTTCTTAAAAAGATATACGATAACCATGTGTCTAATATAGGCACATGGTTATTTTTTATCTTCGACCCGGATAATTTTATCACTCTGCTGCAATTTGTTGGTCGTAATGAGACTCAAAATTCAGAAACAATGTAACGAACCTGAAGGTCGCGACTGAATTTTGCATGCCGAATCATCCCATTCCGGGATAGATTTCATACCTGTCCCGTTAAAGCGGACAGGTATGCTCATATCCTACTTCAGTGCGCTTTGCCCTTAGAAATGACCCAGCATAAAAGCCTCCCATCCATTCGGACAGGAGGCTTTTATCTTTTAACTTAAATCTTAAATCTTTCTTACATGCCCATTCCGGGGTATCCACCACCAGGAGGCATACCGGGCATTCCACCGCCGGCGCCCTTCTCTTCAGGCTTGTCGGCAATCATGCACTGCGTGGTCAAGAGCAGTCCGGAAACGCTCGCTGCGTTCTGTAGAGCGAAACGGGTAACCTTGGTCGGATCAATAACACCGGCCGAAATCATATCTTCATAGACATCGGTGCGGGCATTGAAACCAAAGGAACCTTTCTTCTCTTTGACCTTTTCGACAACAATGCTGCCTTCGAGGCCGGCATTGCAGGCGATCATCTTGATGGGCTCTTCAATGGCTTTCTTCACAATATTGACGCCGATCTGCTCATCACCGGCAAGATCCATCTTGGCCAGCGCGGGCAGGGTGCGTAGATAGGCCACACCGCCGCCGGGAACAATCCCTTCTTCCACAGCCGCGCGGGTCGCATGCAGCGCGTCTTCAACACGCGCCTTCTTTTCTTTCATTTCGGACTCGGTTGCGGCGCCGACTTTGATGACGGCAACACCGCCGACCAGTTTGGCCAGTCGTTCCTGAAGTTTTTCTCTGTCGTAATCGGACGTGGTTTCCTCGATCTGGGCCCGAATCTGTTTGACGCGGCCTTCGAGATCGGCGCGTTTTCCGGCGCCGTCGATAATCGTGGTGTTGTCTTTGTCAATGGTGATTTTTTTGGCGCGTCCCAAATCTTCCAGTTTCACGTTTTCCAGTTTCCAACCCATGTCTTCAGAGATCATCTTGCCGCCGGTGAGGATGGCGATGTCTTCCAGCATGGCTTTGCGGCGGTCGCCGAAACCGGGGGCTTTCACAGCCGCCACATGCAGGGTGCCACGAATCTTGTTGACCACCAGCGTGGCCAGCGCTTCACCTTCGATATCTTCGGCGATGATGAGCAGCGGGCGGCCCATCTTGGCGATCTGTTCCAGAATGGGAAGCAGGTCTTTCATGCCGCTGATTTTCTTTTCGTAGATAAGGATAAGAGCGTCTTCCAGAGCAACCAGCATCTTGTCGGCGTTGGTCACAAAATAAGGAGAAAGATAACCGCGGTCAAACTGCATACCCTCGACAATCTCCAGTTCGGTCTCGAGGCCTTTGGCTTCTTCAACGGTAATAACACCTTCTTTGCCGACCTTATCCATGGCGCCGGCGATGATGTTGCCGATGGTTTCATCGTTATTGGCGGAAATCGTGCCGACCTGGGCGATTTCTTTCTGATCTTTGGTGGGTTTGCTCATCTTGCTGAGCTCTTTGACGACGGTTTCGACCGCTTTGTCGATTCCGCGTTTAACATCCATGGGGTTGGAACCTGCCGCCACGGCTTTGACGCCTTCACGGTAAATGGCCTGAGCCAGAATGGTGGCTGTGGTCGTTCCGTCGCCGGCGACGTCGCTGGTTTTGCTGGCGACTTCCTTGACCATCTGAGCGCCCATGTTTTCGAATTTATCTTCGAGTTCAACTTCCTTGGCCACGGTCACGCCGTCTTTGGTGACGGTGGGGGAACCGTAACTTTTATCAATAATGACATTGCGGCCTTTCGGTCCCAATGTAACTTTTACAGCATCGGCCAGAGTATTGACACCCTTCAGAACCGATTTCCTTGCTTCTTCATCGTAAAGAAGTATTTTTGCTCCCATTGTATATATTCCTCCTTCGTAGTTTCTTATTTTTCAATGATACCGAGAATGTCGTCTTCTCTCATAATCAGGTATTCTTCGCCGTCGATCTTGACTTCGGTTCCACCGTATTTGCTGAAAAGGACCTTATCGCCCACGCTGACTTCAGGTTTGATCAGTTTGCCGTCATCGGCAACCTTGCCCTTGCCCACGGCAATGACCTTGCCTTCAATCGGTTTTTCTTTGGCTGTGTCGGGAATGATGATTCCCCCTTTGGTTTTGTGCTCTTCTTCCAAACGTTTTACAATGATCCTATCCTGTAAAGGTCTGATTTTCATAACTTTTACTCTCCTTTCATCCTTTTTGAAATTATATTAAGAGTGCTCACTGAACAGGGGTATTTTATGCACCATTTTTGAGTTGTCAAGGTGCCTGAGGGCATTTATATCAATTAAAATAAATTTTCCAGCATTTCTTTCAGGGAACCGATTTTGGAGATCTCCATTTTTGCCGGTTTTTCAAGCTGCACCGCGTTTGATTTCGGTATCAGACACCGCGAAAACCCGAGACGAGCCGCTTCCTTAACACGCACGTCCATCTGCGAGACGGCACGGACCTCCCCGGCAAGCCCTACTTCCCCCAGAACAATCGTCCGACCATCGATCGGCTTATCCAGAAAACTGGATGTCATGGCGGCAACGATGCCCAAATCAACCGCCGGTTCTTCGACTTTTACCCCGCCGGCAACATTGATAAAAATATCCGAACCGCCCAGATGCAGACCGCAGATTTTATCCAGTACGGCCACCAGCAGCGAAACGCGGTTATAATCAACCCCGATGGCCGTGCGCCGCGGCGTTCCGAAACTCGTCGAACTCACCAGCGCCTGAATTTCCACCAATATCGGTCTTGTTCCTTCCAGAGAGGGCACAACCACTGAACCGGCAACATTCTGAGGCCGTTCCGCCAGAAAGAATGTAGAAGGATTAGGCACTTCCTTTAATCCCTTATCCCGCATTTCAAACACGCCGATTTCGTTCGTGGGGCCGAAACGGTTCTTCATGCCCCGGACGATACGGTAAGAATGAGAAGAATCGCCCTCGAAATAAAGCACGGTGTCCACCATGTGTTCCAGCACTTTCGGGCCGGCGATGGAACCGTCTTTCGTCACATGACCAACCAGAAAAACGGGAATGCCGTGTTTCTTGGAAAAAAGAATCAATCGCGAGGATGCTTCCCGTACCTGCCCGACACTGCCCGGTGCAGACATCAGTTCCGACGCGTAAACCGTCTGAATGGAATCAATGACGACAATCGCCGGCTCAACAATTTTAATCTGTTCCAGAATTTTTTCCAGGGATACCTCAACCAGAACAAACAAATCCTTGGCCGCAGCTCCAATCCGGTCACTGCGCAATTTAATCTGGCTGGGCGACTCTTCGCCGGACACGTATAAAACTTTCAAACCCTTTTGCGCCAGATTGTGCATCATCTGCAACATCAGCGTCGATTTGCCGATGCCCGGTTCGCCGCCGATCAGAATCGCCGAACCGCCGACAATCCCGCCGCCCAGCACCCGGTCGACCTCCGCGATACCTGTCATCGTACGGTTGCCCTCGGTAATCGGAATATCCTCGATGGGCAGGGGCTTACTGTCGAACCGCATCTCCGCGCGGCTGTCGGAGCCGGTTTCAACGATCAGTTCTTCTGCAAAGCAGTTCCAGCCATTGCAGGACGGACATTTCCCCAGCCACTTGGGCGACATATAACCGCAATGCTGACAAAAGAAGCCTGTCTTGCTTTTTTTCAAATCTTATTTCTCCCTGGATGAGTAAACGAACAAAAGCATATTTTCTCGGACTGTGTCAATATGAATAATCAACATGAACAGAATATTGCTGCTCAAAAATCAAACAAATTCTATTCACTCAATACATCACCATGGATTTTTTCATGCCAGAAATGATGACGTCGGGATGAACCGATATTTCTGAAAGCATGCACGACCGATTCAGCTTTGTGTCGTGTTCTGACCGTGCCACGCCATGAAGCCAATCAGCGACGCGATGGAAAGCGCTCCCCCCGTCATAAGAGCAACAAACAGAACCCCGGTATTGGAAAGAAATACAAATGACTCGACACAGCCCACTGCGACAATCGACGCATAAATCAGGCAGGGCAGGAAAAAATCGCGGTCCCTTTCGACCAAAATGGATCTATTTCTGAAAAAAACAATACGGTATGGAATAAATATCATCATTGTTGTGAGGAGCCAGCCAAAGTAGTTTTGCGTTGGAATTCCATAGAAGACGGACCCGGAAGGCAGCGTATGAACCGCTGTCCATACCCACGTGCCTCTCGTTACCCAAAGGGGATCAATGAGGATATCGAGCGCGGTCATAGCCATGGCATCAAGTACCGCAAACAGCGCCGGTGCCGCCCAGCCAATGTGACGCCTGCCAAATGCGGCATCAACCGTAATGGTTGAAACGTACATGAACATGAACCATGACAAAGGAATGAGCCAGGGAACCGTTTCGAGCGCTTTGGGTCCGAGAACATCTCCGTAATAGTATTCACCGAAAATCATCCCGGTTTTTACCCCTGCATATTCCATAATGAAGGATATAACAAACGTCAGCGTCGCGAGGGTGATCGTGCTCTTTCTGCCAACGTAATTATTCCCATGGAGCAGCGCAAATAGTGTAAAAAGCGCACCCATTATCATATTGTAATAGAATGGGGAGGTTAACCCGGCAGCGTCCCATATGAGGTTCAGATATACAGAGAGAAGCACGATCGAGAAAAGCGCATAAAGCACCTTTTTATTCATGGTTTTGTTTCTCCTATCCTTCAGATAATTTTAACAGCAGGCGATCACGCTTCCTATCATGACGGTGTGTCGGAAAGAAAAATCGTGTATCCGCTCTCCTGTACGTCTCTAGTCATGCATTGATGTGCATGCAACTCATCGTATGGTTAAAAAATATATTATAAAAAGAAATATGGCAAATGGAAATCCGGTCAACTTTCCGCTTGATTATTCAATGATACTGAAATAAGTAATTCAGATAATTGTTTTATTTGAAGGGACGAATCCCATTCGCTTGCGCTCAGGGATAACTCGTTCGGGATTTTCACCACATTAGTGTTTGTGAAAATCTGGAACACATTAGGATTCATTATGGACGACATAACCAATACAGATCCAAAAACGATTGAACCGGATGATGTTCTGCCAGAAATTTCGCTGGAAGAACTTTCGCCTGACATGCGCTTAGCATGTGACAGAGCGGGATGGAAAACACTGACGCCTGTTCAGGCCAAATCCATTCCTTATTTCTTAGCCGGCCGCGACATGATGGTGCAATCCCGCACCGGCAGCGGCAAAACCGGCGCCTACATCCTGCCCATTTTGCAAACGATCAACGCCCAGCAAAATGCGGCCCAGGCTCTTGTGCTTGTTCCGACTCGCGAGCTGGCCCTTCAGGTATCCCGAGAAGCCCAGATGCTGACCCAGGGAACAAATGTTAGAATAGCCGTGGTGTATGGAGGCGTGGGCTATCATGCGCAATTGGAAGCTTTTCGCGGCGGCGCCCAGATTGTCGTCGGCACGCCGGGACGCATTCTTGATCATCTCCTGAAAAATACTCTTTCTCTGGATCATTTAAAAATTTTAATTTTCGACGAAGCGGATAGAATGCTGTCCATGGGTTTTTATCCCGATATGGTAAAAATCCGCAAATATATTCCATCGAATAAAATTCTCAGCTCAATGTTTTCCGCAACGTTTCCACCGCAGGTGATTCGTCTGGCCGATCAATTTCTTCATCAATCGAAATTACTGAGCCTGAGCGGCAATCAGGTGCATATTGCCGAGATAGAACACCTTTATTACGTTGTGCCCGGCATGCGCAAAGAAAGATCGCTGGTACGCATCATTGAAATTGAAAACCCCTCTTCCGCCATCATTTTCTGCAATACAAAAGACACGGTGCATTATCTTTCGGTCGTGCTCAAGCGTTTCGGTTACGACGCCGACGAGCTCAGTTCCGATCTGTCTCAAACCCTGCGCGAAAAGGTCATGTCTCGCGTCCGGCGCGGAGCCTTGCGATTTCTGGTAGCCACCGACGTGGCCGCCCGCGGGATCGACATCCCCGAACTATCGCATGTCATTCAGTATGAACCTCCGGAAGATCCGGAAGCGTATATTCACCGAGCGGGCCGTACCGGGCGCATGGGTTCCAGCGGGGTAGCGATCTCCCTGGTCGCCGAGATGGAAAAATTCAAACTACAGAGCATTGCCCGTTATTACACCATCAACATGGAAGAACGCCCCCTGCCCTCGGAAGACGAGCTGGAAAGGGTTGTCGCTGAAAGGATAACGGCGCTTCTGGAAGCAAAACTGCGCGCCCGCGACAATCTGCAAATTGAAAGAATGCGGCGTTTTTTGCCGCTGGCGCGAACCCTGGCGCAGGCGGAGGACGAACTTTCATTAATTACCATGCTGCTGGATGATTATTATCAGCAATCGTTGCACGCCCCGCCGGCTCCGGCCGCCGATGTTGTTGATCAGGCCAAGGGCCATACACAAACGGATAAAAGCAAAAAACCCCGTCCAAGAAATAAAAACAGGAAAAAAAGACAAGAAAACCCTTCGTAAATTCCAAGTGATTTGGTTCTTCCCCCCGAATTTCCGGCTTTATGATTTCCGGGATTTCTTATTCCTAAATATCCAGATCAATTAATATTTCCCCTCGGAAAAAATTTATCCGGCCGAACTACCCATAATTTTTGCCTATTCAGCTATTCTTGAAATTTCCATCGGTGCAAGATGTTGTCCCCTGTAAAAAATAAGCTAAAATTTCTTGAGTAAAGATTTCAATACTGATATGAATGACGAGGTTTTAAAATTTATTTTAAGGATGTTTAATTATGCAAAACCCCAACTTTAGTTCCGGTCCCTGCAGTAAGAGGCCAGCGTGGAGTATCGACGCGCTGAAGAGCGCGCCGGTCGGCCGCTCACACCGTTCCGCACTGGGAAAAGAAAGAATCGTTAAAGCCATCAACGATACACGAAAAGTTCTCAACATTCCGGCAGACTACCTTGTGGGCATTCTTCCGGCTTCAGATACCGGCGCTTTTGAATGCGCCATGTGGTCACTTCTAGGTCCTAAACCGGTCACCGTGCTGGTTTGGGAAAGTTTTTCCAATGGATGGGCAACCGACGTCAATAAGCAACTCAAGCTCAATGCAACCGTTATCAAGGCAGACTACGGCAAGATTCCCGATCTTTCCAAAGTGGACTGGAAAACCGACGTGGTCTTCGTGGCCAACGGCACGACCAGCGGCGTCAGGATTCCCGACTGGAACTGGATTCCAGCCGACCGCGAAGGTCTGTCGGTTTGCGATGCAACCAGTTATACCTTTGCCAATGAGGTTGACTGGAGCAAAATTGACGTTCTGACTTTCTCCTGGCAGAAATGCCTGGGTGGCGAAGCTGCGCACGGCATGATGATTCTGAGCCCCAAAGCTGTCGCGCGTATTGAATCATACGATCCACCCTGGCCGATGCCCAAGATCTTCCGTCTGAAAAAAGGCGACAAAATCAGCAAGGCGATCTTTGACGGCGATGTCATCAACACGCCATCGATGCTTTGCGTGGAAGATTACCTGGATGCTCTTGATTGGGCAGGCAAAATCGGCATTGACGGTCTGATCAAGAAAAGCAAGGCCAATTTGAAAGTCGTCGAAGACTGGGTCGCCAAAACCGACTGGATTGAGTTTCTGGCCGATGATCCCAAAGTACGCTCCAACACGTCTGTCTGCCTGAATGTTATCCATCCCAAGGTAGCGGCAATGGGTCCCGACGAAAAGAGCAAGTTTCTGAAAAGCATCACGTCCGATCTGAGCAAGAAAAACATCGCTCATGATATCAACTCATACAAGGAGGCGCCGGCGGGTTACCGTTTCTGGTGCGGTCCGACGATCGAGGAGGCTGATCTCAAAGCGGCGCTTGCCGAGCTGGAGAAAGTTTTTACCGAAAAAGTGAAAAGCCTTTAATGAATTTTTACGAGATTTAAATACCCATACGGCAGCGGAAAGCTATCTGATCAGGACACTGCCCAGGCTGCCGTATGTTATTTTTATCCAACCGATTAAGATGTAGGAAATAAATCATGGCCAATGTTGCTATCGTAGGCACTCAGTGGGGTGATGAGGGCAAGGGTAAGATCGTTGATCTTTACACCGAGAAAGCCGATATTATCGCCCGGTTTCAGGGCGGCAATAATGCCGGCCATACTCTGGTGGTCAAGGGTAAAAAAACCATTCTGCACCTGATTCCCTCGGGGATTCTGCATGATAATAAACTATGCGTCATCGGCAACGGCGTGGTATTTGATCCGGTCGTGTTTCTCGAAGAGCTGGAACAACTGCACCAGGGGAATCTTTTGCCGGCCAACACAAAACTGTTTATCAGTGAGAAAGCCCATCTCATCATGCCCTATCACCGCAGTATCGATCAGGCACGTGAAGCCCGTCATTCCGGTAAAAAAATAGGAACGACCGGCCGCGGCATCGGACCTGCGTATGAGGACAAAGTTGCCCGCACGGGTATCCGCGTGGGAGATCTTTATGAAGAAGAGTTGTTCCGGGAAAAACTGCGAAACAGCCTCGAAGAAAAGAATTTTCTGCTGACTCATTTTTTTCAGGACAAGCCGTTGGATGAAAAAGAAATCGCAGACCAGTACCTGGCCTATGCTCAAAAACTCAAGCCTTATGTCACGGATGCTTCTCTGATTCTTGACCGTGAAATAAAGAAAGGGAAGAAAGTTCTTTTTGAGGGAGCTCAGGGTTCTCATCTCGATATTGATCATGGGACATATCCTTACGTAACGTCGTCCAACACGGTTTCAGCCAATGCTTCGTGCGGTACGGGAATCGGTCCGAATGCCATCAATAAAGTGGTCGGCATCTGCAAAGCCTACACCACCCGGGTTGGCGAAGGCCCCTTCCCTACGGAGTTGAAAGATCAAATCGGCGAACATCTGCAACAGGTCGGACAGGAATTCGGAGCCACCACCGGTAGAAAACGGCGTTGCGGCTGGCTGGACATGGTATTGGTGCGGCAGGCAGTGCGTGTTTCCGGCATCAATGCTCTTGCCATCACCAAGCTGGACGTTTTAACCGGCCTGGACAATATAAAAATATGCGTCGGTTATAAATCCTCGTCCGGCGAATACACTCACGCAGCACCAGCCAGTTTAAAAGTGCTTTCCGAATGCCAGCCGGTTTATGAAGAATTCGAAGGCTGGAAGGAAGACATCCTTTATGCCAAGGAGATGACTGAATTACCTCCCAACGCCCGAAAATATTTAAAGAGGCTGGAAGAATTGGCGGAGGCCAAAATTATACTCGTATCCGTAGGACCGGGCAGAGAAGAAACCATCATTATGGAAGATCCTTTCCTGAACAGGATTTAACAGTTTTTTCTTGACACAGTGCCAACTAGTTGCTAAGAGGGCACGCCTTCAAATTTGCAGACAGAGGGCTGTTAGCTCAGCGGTAGAGCAGTGGACTTTTAATCCATTGGCCGTGGGTTCAATCCCCACACAGCCCACCATGAAAAAAAGGGGTTCAGGCATTTAGCTTGAAACCCTTTTTTTAACGGGAGCCAATTGTAACCTGCCAATCGGCTTCTGTTCTTTTCCGTCTATTTCTTTCCGGATTGATCCTTCTTGAGACGCTCCGCAATTTTCTGCTGGCGCTCCGCCGCATACAGCATGACGGTTTCCACGGTTTTTTCAAGTGGAACCATTTTGCCGTCGAATCTCTTTTCCAGCGTAATCGCATCGAACTTGCATTTCGTGGTGCAAATGCCGCAGCCGAGGCAGACATTCTGATCCACGATGCTTACGCCGCAGCCCAGACAGCGCTCCGTCTCCTTTTTCAGCTGATCTTCGGTGAAGGTGCATCTCTGGTCATGGAAACAGGCTTTCGCGTCTCCGGAAGTGCGGTTCGGCTTCTGGCGCGGAGTATGATCGTAATCCTCCACGACAACATCGCCTTTGTCGAGCATCGTGTAGACGCGGCGGTCGCGTCCGATGGTCAGGCTCTGACCCGGCCATACTTTGCGGTGCAGCGAGATCGCGGCCTGCTTGCCGGCGGCAATCGCATCGATGGCATATTTCGGACCGGTGTAGACGTCACCACCCACAAAAACGTCTGTTTCACGCGTCTGATAGGTTAGATCGTCAGCCTTGGCCGTGCCGTTGCCATTGATATCCACACTTAACCCAACCAGCAGATCGCCCCAGATGATGGACTGGCCGATGGAAACGAGAACACAATCGGCTTCAACGGTGATGGTTCTTTTCTCGTTATATCTCGGAGCAAACCGGCCGTTTGAGTCGAACACGGCTGTGCATTTCTTGAATTCTACACCTTTGACTCTGCCGTTCTCCACAATGATGCGCTTCGGCCCCCAGCCGTTTTTCATCGTGATGCCTTCCTCGACCGCTTCTTCGATTTCGTTGGCGGAGGCCGGCATCTGCTTTTTGGACTCGAGGCAGTACATGGCAACGGAAGTGGCATCCGTGCGGACGGCGGCTCTTGCCACATCCACCGCGACATTGCCGCCACCGATGACCACGACCTTACCGCTGATATCCGCGGATAAGCCCAGATTAATTTTTCTTAAGAAATCCACGCCGGAAATAACGCCTTGCGCGCACTCACCTTCAATGTTGAGTTTCCGTCCGCCCTGTGCTCCGATCGCCAGATAGAACGCTTCAAAGCCTTCCGTTCGCAATGCCGGAATCGTGACGTCCTTCCCGACATCGACGCCGGTTTTGAACTTCACACCCATTTCTTTCAGGATGTCGATCTCCGCTTCGATAACATCTTTTTCCAGACGGAAGGAGGGAATGCCCAGCGTCAGCATGCCGCCCAATTTGTTTTCTTTCTCGAAGACTGTAACATCATAGCCGTCTATCGCCAGATAATAAGCGCAGGAAAGACCCGCCGGACCGGAGCCGATGATCGCAATCTTCTTGCCGTAGTCGTGCATCTTCTTCGGAATGAAACGCGTCGCGGGATTGAGTTCCTGGTCGGCAATGAACTTCTTGATTTCGTCAATAGCGATGGGCTGATCGACATCGCCCCGGGTACACTCAAACTCGCAGCGGCGATTGCAGATGCGTCCACAAACGGCCGGCAGCGGATTCTCCTTGCGGATGAGCTCCAGCGCCTCTTTGTATTTACCGAGGGCGGCCAGCTTAATGTAGCCCTGCACCGCAATGTGCGCGGGACAGTTGACCTTGCAGGGCGCGGTGCCGGTGGGAACCACGTTGACCTTGCTGTCACGATAATTGGGGTTCCACATCTTTTCAGTCCACTCATGATCGTCGGGCAGGATGGTTTCCGGCTGCGTGATAAGCGTCTTGGACACGATCTTCTGACCCAGCTTGACCGCGTTAGCGTGACAGTATTCCACGCACTGCCCGCAGGCGACGCATTTGTCGTCATCAATCTTCGCCACGAAGTTGGAGCGGGACATATTCGGCGTGTTGAAGAACTGCGACGTCCGCAAGCCGAAGCAGGAGCAGCGGCAGCAGTTGCAGATGCCGAAAATCTTGTCCGGCCCATCGACGTTGGTGATTTGATGCACCAGACCGCTGTCCTCCGCCTTTTTGAGGATTTCGAGACATTCTTCATAAGTGATCCAGTGCGCTCGCCCGGTTTTCACTGCAAATTCGGCCACATCGCCGAGAGCAATACACATGTCTTTTTCCAGATGGCCGCAGCCCTCGCCCATCAGGCGTCGCGTGATGCGGCAGGAGCAGTCGCCGACAGCAATCTTGTCGTATTTCTTCAGCCAGTGCGAAAGCTGTTCATAGGACGCTGTTTGGGTCTCAGCGGGAATGGCTTCTTCAACGGGAATGACATGCATGCCCAAGCCGCCTCCACCCACGGGAATCATCGGTGTGGCTCCTTTGAGCGGTTGCAGTGATAATTGTTCAAACGCGCGGGCGATCTGCGGATATTTTTCCACCTGCCGGACATTCATCACCATGAACTCCATGACGCCCGGCACGAAAATGGGCAGCGTATATTCCAGTTCGCCATGTTCTCTGGTTGCTTCCACGACCCCGATAACAAGCAGTTCCTCTAAAATCCGTGTCGTTTCCTCAAGAGATTTCCCGCATTTTTGAGAAAGTTTCGCCGGCGAGATCGGGACGCGGACATCCATGTTGAGCGCCACATCCGCATGTTCATCCGTGACTACGCATTCCAGCGCGTAGTATTCCGGATCCTGTTGGGTAAACTCTTTTTTAGAACTTGCAATCTTTTGCGCAAGCTTTACGATTTTTTGTCTTGTTGCCATTGTTTTTACCTCCTTGCTCCGCCAGGGCTTGCCCCGGTCATTCAGCCATTGCATCCAATCCTCATTTTCCTCTCTGGTTTTTATTCGGAATGGAATGATGGTCATATTGAAATTTTGTCTTTTCGAATCTTTCTTCAGAAGCCTTCGAAATACTGCCATGGTCTTACCAAGACGTATATAGACTAGCTCAATGATTTTCTGCTGTCAATAATAATATTGACTTACTAATATAAACATGATATATATTTACAATGATATATTTTATGCAATTTGGTGTGATCGTTGCTCCAACTATCCGTGACATGTTTGTGGAAAAGATCGTGGAAATGATCCTTTCCGGAAAGCTTTTAATGGGTGAACGCCTGCCACCGGAACGGGAACTCGCGGAACAGATGAGAGTCTCCAAAACAGTTATTCACGACGGGCTGAAAGATCTGGAACGCATGGGCTTTGTGACGGTAAGCGGACGGCAGGGCACGTTTGTCGCCAATTACGCGGAAAAAGGAACGTTTGAAACCCTGGCAACAATCCTTAAATTCCACGGCGGGCGGCTGGATCGCGAAACTACCCAGTCGCTTTTGGAGATGCGTCTGGCCATCGAAGGACAGGCTGTACGGATGTTTTCGAAATCACATACCCAAGAGGACATTGCGACGCTTCGGCATATGATCGAAAAGATTCGCCAATACGCATCGAAGCAGGAGCGCATGGACCGGAATGAAATGGCGCAAATGCTGTTTCGCTTTCATCGCTTCATCTGCCTGAAGAGCGGCAACACTTTTTTCCCGGTGCTGATGAACGCTTTCCGGGATATCGGCATCCTTCTGTGGGATTCCTCCATCAAGATCCTGGGCGTGGAAAAAAGCATTGAATACCTGGAACTCTTTACATCGCTTCTGGAAGAAGGCAAGGGCGAGGAAACCGTGCAGGCCCTTTCCGACATGTTCGACACGTGCCTGACGCTCGCCTACAAATAACGGTCTTAAACGTCGCGCGGTTCGCTCTCGACGAGTGTCAAACCCCCATTCGCTTCGCTTCGGGGATAATTACCAACAACCGGAGGTTATTGGATAATTCGACTAACAAATTTTAATGCGCTTCACTTTTAAAATTTGAGTCTCATTACGACCATCAAGCTTCAGTGCACTGCGTTTCTGAAGCTTGGGTCTCATTAAGATTTTCTTGACACATGTAAACGCCCATTTTATACTCCGTGCGACAAAATGGAGGTTCTTGTTCAACCAGAGGGAAAACCTGTTTCGTCCTAGCGGCGCAAGATATGTATTCTATGTTATCAGAGTACTCTCTAATAAAAACATATGAAAAGGAATAGGAGGTATTTATGTATCGTATTGATCTGTTAAACAAGATTTCGGAGAAGGGCTTAAACCTTTTCTCGGATAAGTATGAGTATCGGACTGATATTCCCGATCCGGACGGCATCCTGGTAAGAAGTAAAGAAATGAAAGATATGACGCTGCCGTCATCAGTAAAAGCAATCGCTCGCGCCGGTGCCGGCGTCAACAATATTCCCATTGACAAATGTTCAGAGAAAGGCATCGTTGTTTTTAACACACCGGGCGCAAACGCCAACGGCGTGAAGGAATTGGTCATCCTGGGCATGCTGATGGCCTGCCGCAATGTTGTCGGAGGCATCACTTGGGCTAAAGGCCTGGTCGGTGAAGGCGATAAAGTGCCTGACCTTATCGAAAAGGGTAAATCCAAGTTTGCCGGCACTGAAATTATGGGCAAGAAGCTGGGCGTGGTTGGTCTGGGCGCCATCGGCACGATGGTCGCTAATACTGCCGAAAACCTGGGCATGGAAGTCTGGGGATACGATCCATTCCTGTCCATTGAAGCAGCATGGAGGCTTTCCCGCAATACCAAGAAAGCGCCAAGTCTCGACAAGCTTCTGGCCGAGTGCGATTTCGTTACACTGCATGTTCCCCAGAACAAGGATACCAAGGGATTCATGAATGCCGAAAAATTTGCAGTCATGAAAAAAGGCACGGTGCTCCTGAACTTCGCCAGAGGCGGGCTGGTGGACACCCCCTCTCTGAAGAAAGCCATCGCCGATGGTATTGTGGGCTGCTACGTTACCGATTTCCCCGATGAAGAAGTTATCAAAACGGACAAGGTCATTCCCATTCCGCACCTGGGCGCTTCCACCGAAGAATCGGAAGAAAACTGCGCCGTCATGGCGGCCATGCAACTCATGGATTTTCTGGAGAACGGAAACATCAAGAACTCGGTGAATTTTCCGGAATGTTCCCTGGAAAGGTCCGACAAGGCCAGACTGACCATTTCGAACAAAAACGAACCCGGCATGATCGAGAAGATCACGCGCATGCTGGCGGACAACAAGCTCAATATTGCCGACATGATCAACAAAAGCAAAGGCAATATAGCCTATAACATCATTGACGTGGAAGGCGATATCAGCGAAGGTCTGATTAATAAAATCAAGTCAATTGAAGGAATCATTGCTGTTAGAGTCCTCTAAAGAAAACATCTGTTATATATCATATTATAAAGTGTCTGGCGGCCTCCGTCAGACACTTTTTTTTCGATACAGTAACGGCGGATTTAAACTTGCTTTAATATGCAACGAAAAAAAGAGCGGATCTTTTACGATCCGCTCTTCAGGCTGGGGTTT
>JAGVUJ010000073.1 GCA_019136325.1 Deltaproteobacteria bacterium | reverse complement strand
AAAAATCTACTGATAATTTCTCCGCACTCCTCCTTTAATACTCCTTCCGTTACTTTCACCTGATGATTCAACCGTTTATCATCCAGGATATTATAAAGAGACACAACCGCTCCGCATTTTGGATCGCGTGCTCCGAAAATCACCCGTTCTATACGAGCATGAACAATCGCACCGGCGCACATGATACAAGGTTCAATCGTTACGTAAAGCTCTGTTCCCGCCAAGCGATAATTTCCCATTATTTCCGAGGCTTTTCTTAAAACAATCATTTCCGCGTGCGCCGACGGGTCATTCGTGGAGATAGGTGAATTATGCGCCTGCGCCAGCATATTGCCTTCGCGCACCAGTACCGCGCCAACGGGCACTTCGCCGCGGCGGTACCCGGATTCGGCTTCTTCAAGCGCTATTTTCATAAAATCGTAATCTGTGGACATGGCTATTGTTGAAACTCCAATTATAAAATGTAGGGCGGATTCCCGAATAACCTAAAGGTCACATGGTACGCCGTTACGGCTTTTAAGGCCTGCCCGGCGAATGAGACTGTGTCGCAATTATTTCCTTTGTCATTTCGAAGTCCCGCATACACGGGATCATACTCCGCGAGAAAATTTATGTCACTTCGACCGAAGGGAGAAGTCTTCATATATTATCATCTTAAGATTCCTCACCCCAATACATTGGGGTGAGGAATGACATTATTTGTTACAACGACGCAGCCAGAATGGCGGCGCCGATGGCGCCGTTGACCTGAGCATAAGGCGACACTTCTATTTTCATCTCCAGTTTCTTTTCCAGAGCGTGCACGACTCCAACGTTTCTGGCCACTCCTCCCGTAATCATGACGGGCCAGACGACCGATCATGGAGGAAATCCTGGCCGCAATGGATTCGTGAATGCCTGCTATGATGTCCTTCCGTTGTTCACCTTTTGCAATCAGGGAAATCACTTCCGATTCCGCAAACACCGTGCAGAGACTGCTAATCTTGGATGGCTTCTTCGCATTGATGGACATGGCGCCGAATTCATCGAGATTGACTTCCATGGCTCTGGCCATGACTTCCAGAAAGCGACCTGTTCCGGCGGCACATTTATCATTCATCACAAAGTTTTTTACCTTGCCTTTGTCGTCCAGAAGAATGGCCTTGCTGTCCTGCCCGCCGATATCAATGATGGAACGGATATGCGGATTCAGGAAATGAGCGCCGGTGGCGTGACACATAATTTCTGTATAGGACTTATCGGCAAACTTCACGCTGTTGCGGCCATAGCCGGTGGAAACAATTTTCGCCACCTTGCTTTTGTTGATACCAGCCTCTTTCAGAACCTCTTCATAAACTTTATGACCCGCGGCTTCGGCGTTGTAACCGGTGAAAATAACCCTTGTAGCAATGATTTTACCATCGGCAAAAATAGCCGCCTTTGTGGTAATGGACCCTATATCAATTCCTGCGGTAATCATTCTTGTTTACTTTTTATTCGCCTCCATCAGTTCAATAAACCCCTCCACCCTCGTTTTAATCTGTCCTTCGGAGTAGGCCCGGGGATCGTTCATGTCACACTGGAGAATCAGCACGGGAATGCCCTTGTCCCTCATGATGGCCTCTGCCAGATCGACCATTCCGGCGCTCGATGGCCGGCACGACATGTTCTCGTGCAGAATGACGCCGTCGAGTTTGTATTCATCAATCCATTTTTCAAAATTCTCAATCCGCCTTTCGAGGTTGTAGGCGTAAGGCGTATCCATGATCAGTTTGGCGACATGGCGCAATGTTTCTTCCATCGTGAGACACTTTTTCTTTTCAGGAGCGAAGGAATAGGTGTAAGGCTCAAACGCAATGACCGCGCCGTATTGCGCAAGGTCATACATGAACCGCATCCGGTACCAGAAAGGAATGCCTTCCCACATTACGCGATATTTTTCTTTTCCCTTGGGCATGGTTCCCTCGCCCTTGGCGGTCAGATTTTTGATATCGGCAAGAATTTTCTTGAAAAAGTTGATCCCGACCTGAACACCGGGCAGGACCACCAGCGGGAAAAACGCGGCCGATGTTTCGGCTCCGCTGTAGGGCGACGGCACCGCTTTTCTGTGTTCAAAAATTTCGCGCCACAGGTCAGACAGCTCCATCGACCTATCCAGGACGTTGTAAAGCCTCTTCTCGTTCATCTTTTTACCGGTGTGTTTTTCAACAAACACCATCAGGTCGTAAAACTGATCCACCACGTAATCAATATTGCCCTCGAGGGTTTTCTCGTCGGTGCCACTCACCCACTTGGGAATATCAAACATGAAAAACGGCACATTCATTTTATCGGCCATAATCTGGAACCACTTCCAATGGGTATCGCAGATGGCATTGGTGCAAACGACGATATCGGGTTTGCTGATTCCCCCGAG
>JAGVUJ010000226.1 GCA_019136325.1 Deltaproteobacteria bacterium | reverse complement strand
CTGCGTCAGGGTTGCCCCCATTGCGCAATATTCCTCACTGCTGCCTCCCGTAGGAGTCTGGACCGTGTCTCAGTTCCAGTGTGGCTGATCATCCTCTCAGACCAGCTAACCATCATAACCTTGGTAGGCCATTACCCTACCAACTAGCTAATGGTACGCGGACTCATCCTTCAGCAAAAGCATGTAAACAGAAGCCTTCTTTGATCCCGATCTCCGGGGAAATCGGCATATTATCCGGTATTAGTTCACCTTTCGGTAAGTTATTCCAGACTAAAGGGTAGATTATCCACGCGTTACTCACCCGTGCGCCACTTTACTCATCGGCCGAAGCCAACTTTCTCGTACGACTTGCATGTGTTAGGCACGCCGCCAGCGTTTGTTCTGAGCCAGGATCAAACTCTCCAGTTTTAATCCTAGAAGAAAGATTACTCTTTCTTTTTTCTCGCGTTATATCTCAAATAAAATTTGTTTGGACCCACAAATTCATTTTCCCACTATTCAATTTCCAAAGAGCCATATATTAAAAGATTCCGTACTTAAAAACTTAAGTACTCAGATTCTTTTGTCAAGCTTTCAAAAAACCCTTGTTCAACCAGTTACAATTGGAAGTGTCCGACAACAACGATTAAAAATATCGGTTAACTTATTGAAGTTTTCAATTACATCCAAAACAACTCTGTGATGAACAGAAGACGCTTTCTACTCTCTCTTTTAAGATGTGTCAAGAAAAAAATTAATTTATTTTTAAATTATTCGTAAATGTTTTTTTTCTTTTAGAATACAAGATCTTACAGATGTCTTTCTTTTTCAAAGAAGGTTTACATTAAAAAAACAAACAATTTCTTTTTAACTTGTAAATTATGCTATCACATTGTTTATAAATACGCAACAGCAACTTTTTTATTTGCAAACACAAGGCATTATGCAATACTGATTTTATGTGAACAATCATTCTTATCCATTAATACAGGGAGCTTACGTATGAAGAAATCGTACATTCTGTCCCTCGATCAGGGAACCACCAGTTCACGCGCCATTATTTACGACAGCAGCGGAACTGTCGTCAGCAAGGCGCAGAAGGAATTTACGCAGATCTACCCGAAGGCCGGTTGGGTGGAACATGATCCCATGGAAATCTGGGGATCGCAGAGCGGCGTGGTCAGCGAAATCCTGGCCACCACCGCCATTGCGCCGGAGGAAATAGCCGCCATCGGCATCACCAATCAACGCGAGACAACTGTGGTATGGGAAAGAAAAACAGGAAAACCCGTTTATAATGCTATTGTCTGGCAGTGCCGCAGAACGGCGGACATATGCGATGAACTCAAGGCAAGGGGTTTGGAAAAATACATCCGAGAAAATACAGGACTGGTTCTGGATGCGTATTTTTCTGCCACCAAAGTAAAATGGATACTCGATCATGTGGAGGGAGCCCGACAAAAGGCGAAAGACGGAGAACTGCTTTTCGGCAATATCGATACCTGGTTGATCTGGAATTTAACCAGAGGGAAAGCGCACGTTACCGATTACAGCAACGCGTCCCGCACGATGCTTTACAATATCAGAGACCTTCAATGGGATAAAAATATTTTGAAAGAACTGGACATTCCCGAATCCATGCTGCCGGAAGTCAAGTCTTCCAGCGCCGTCTATGGTTATACGGATGCCAAGCTATTCGGAGCGGAAATACCGATCGCCGGAGACGCCGGCGATCAACAGGCTGCGCTTTTCGGCCAGGCCTGTTACACACCGGGAATGGCCAAGAATACCTATGGCACGGGCTGTTTCATGCTGATGCTCACCGGCGGGAAACTGGTGCATTCCGACAACGGTCTTTTGACCACCATTGCCTGGGGAATCAACGATAAAGTAGAATACGCTTTGGAGGGAAGTATTTTTGTCGCCGGCGCCGCTATTCAATGGCTGCGCGACAGCATGAAATTGATCTACGACGCAAAGGACTGCGAATATTTCGCCACCAAAGTTGAGGACTCGCTGGGGGTTTATGTGGTTCCCGCCTTTGTCGGACTGGGCGCGCCCTACTGGGATATGTATGCACGCGGCGCGATCCTGGGACTGACGAGAGGCACAACCCGGAATCACATTATTCGCGCCACACTGGAATCCATCGCCTATCAAACCCGCGATGTTCTGGAGTTGATGCGCAGTGAATGCGGATTTGATCTGTGCGAGCTGCGTGTGGACGGCGGCGCCGCTGCCAACAATTTTCTGATGCAGTTTCAATCGGATATTCTGGGCGTCCCCGTGGAGCGGCCGGAAATTATCGAAACCACGGCCATGGGGGCGGCTTACCTCGCAGGACTCGCGGTCGGTTTCTGGAAGGACCAATCCATGATCACGCAAAGACGCAGGGTTGATCGCCGCTTCGATCCGGCAATGCACGATGATCAGCGGGAAAAACTTTACGGGAACTGGAAGAAAGCGGTCAAGCGCGCGATGAAATGGGAAGAAGAATGACCAATTCTAAATCAAAGCGCTATCTTTGTTGGCGTCGTTGTCGGCTTCCAAAACGTATGTATCAATACGCCTCGCCGCCTCCGCCCAGCCGCCTCGATATCATCTTTGATTTAGAAATGGCACAAGAGAGAGTATGATTAAAACGGATGTGATTATCATCGGCGGAGGAGCGACCGGGTGCGGAATTGCGAGGGATCTGGCGCTGCGCGGCATTCCTCATTGTCTGGTGGAGAAGGGAGATTTTGCCGCCGGAGCAACCGGCGCGTGTCACGGTCTTCTGCACAGCGGCGGCAGATACGCCGTCACCGATCCGGTGGCTGCCCGGGAATGCTATGAAGAAAATCTTATTCTCAGAAGAATCGGCCGAAAATGCGTGGAACAAACGGGAGGCTTATTTGTGCGCCTTCCTGGAGATTCCAAACGTTTCCGCGAATTATTTCTGCGGGGATGTGAAGACGTGGGCATTCCCACTGAAGTCATTTCTTCAACCCGGGCCATCGATCTGGTTCCCAATCTGAATCCGGAAATCGAAGAAGCCATCATTGTTCCCGATTGCTCGATCGACCCGTTCCGACTGTGTATGCTGAACATTCGCACGTCCGAACTGCGCGGCGGAATTATTTATACCCGGCACAAGGTCACGGAAATTATCAAATCCCACGGGCGGTGCACCGGCGTCAAAACCGTCGATCAGGCCACCGGCGAAGTCAGGGAAATCCACGGGAACATTATCATCAACGCCACGGGCGCATGGGCGCACATGATCGCAACGCTCGCCGGTTGCGAGGTGCCGTTGACACTCGTAAAGGGCTCGCTCGTCATCACCAATCATCGTCTGACCAATATGGTCATCAACAGACTCCGGCATCCTTCCGACGGCGATATTATCGTCCCCAATGAAGCGGTTTGTCTCGCCGGCACAACAGCTCTGGCGATTGACGACCCGGATAATCTGGTCACGGCATCTCCCGAAGTGGATACCATCATCAATGAAGCCGGACGAATGATTCCTCATTTCAGCAACACGCGCATCATCCGGGCTTTTTCCGGAGTCCGACCGCTGCTCAAATCCAAAAAAGCGGACAGCCATGAAATCTCCCGCGGGTTTCAAATCATCAATCATGAAAACGGTCTGTACAGTATCGTGGGAGGCAAGCTGTCCACCTTCCGGCTGATGGCGGAGAAGATGGTCGATACCGTGATGAACACATTTAATTTGAAAAGATCTTGCGAAACCGCCGAAATCCCGCTGGACGGCCAGGAAGAGCTGAGCGGCTATCCCCTTTCCAAACGGCTGGCAGACATGAAAAACATTGTTTGTGAATGCGAGCTGGTCACGAGAAATTACGTGGAGAGCATCATCAAACAAACGGGCACCAGAAATGTCGGAGATATCCAGCACCGGACGCGTCTGGGCATGGGCCCGTGTCAGGGTGGCTTCTGCACGTTCCGTGCGCTGGGCATTATGAACGATATGAGCGTGATATCACCGGAGCAGTCCATGGAAATGCTGCGCGGATTTCTCCAGCGCCGTTACAAAGGAATAAGACAGGCTCTCTGGGGAGACCAGCTCCGCGAGGAGCAACTCGTTGAATACATCTATCTGGGCATCCTGTCCATGGAGAAACCGCAATGAGCGTTACCGAATACGATGTCGTGATCATCGGTGCGGGAGTGGCGGGACTTACAGCGGGCGCTCTTCTTTCCGAACGCGGGTTTAACGTTGCTCTGGTCACGAAGGGAGAGCCCACCGCCTGCCTTTCCACCGGATGCATCGATGTCTGCTCTCAAAACAAAAACCCTTTGTCGGGTATCAGAAACCTTCCCCGGGAGCATCCTTATAATCTGATTCCGGAAAAAATGATCAAAGACTCGCTGCGCCTTTTTCAATCCGACATGCATGATACGGGATTGCCCTACATCGGATCGTCCGACGAAAACCGTTCGGTCCTTTCCGCACTGGGCACATCAAAGATCTCCTGCCTGATCCCGTCAACCATGGCGGCAGCACCGCAGGAAAACAATAACGACAGCATTCATATTATCACCTTCAAAGGCCTGAAGGATTTCTATCCCGGGTACATCGTCTCCCGGCGCGGCAGCACGAAATTTTCGGTTTATGATGCAGGCGTTTCCACCACCATGAGCCTCGCATCCCGTTTCGAGGAAAAAACGTTTTTCGAAAAATTCATTGCCTGGCTGGAAAGACAGAATATCCATGAAGAGATGATCGCCTTCCCCGCCGTGCTGGGAATGGAATCGGCAACCGATATTGTCAACACCATATCCATCCTGACCCGTAAGCCGGTATTCGAAATCCCGACGATTCCGCCTTCCATGCCCGGTCGAAGGCTATTCAATGCGCTGAAGAAAAATTTTCGTCAAAAAGGCGGGGTCATCTACTGGGCCTGGCCTGTTGCAGGAACGGAAAAGACGGGCAGGGTTATGGAAGCGGTTTCGACCAATTCCGCGGGCAGGCCCAACAGCATCAACGCCAAAGCCTTTATCCTGGGGACCGGCTCTTTCGTCGGCGGCGGCTTGACCGCCACGCGCGAAACCATTGAGGAAAATGTTTTTGATCTGCCGGTGCACATTCCCGGTCCCCGGGAAACCTGGTTCGATAACGATTATTTTTCACGAAATCACGGCATCGGCAAAGCCGGGATTATGACCGATGCCTTTATGCGTCCGCTGGATTCCCCCTGGAAAAATATTTTTGTCTGCGGCAGTATTCTTGCCAATGCGGAAGTCCTGAAAAACGGCTGCGGTCATGGCCTGGCCCTGGCGACAGCTCACGCTGCTGCGCAATCCTGCTCGGAGTACCTGTCTCATGAATTATGAACATTGCATACGCTGCACCATTTGCGTGGAGAATTGTCCCGTATTCCGGGTGAATCCGGATTTTCCGGGCCCGAAACAGGCCGGTCCCGACGCCCAGCGTTTTCGTTCGGAAAGAGAAAAAGCCGAAGATGACTGGGTGCTTTTGTGCAGTCAGTGCAAACGCTGCGAGATGGCCTGTCCCTGCGGAGTCGAGCCGGCTCAGATCATTCTGAAGGCGCAGCAACGATACGGCAATGAGCATCCGCAAACGCCGGCGCATCTGCTTTTTGCCAACAATTATTATTTAAGCGCGCTCGGTTCCCTTACGGCGCCAATCGCCAATTGGGCGGCTTCCACCAGGCTCGGAAAAATAATTTTTCAAAACATGGGAATTGCAACCTATCTGCCCTTCCCGAAATTCCGTTTCCGGACGATGCGCAATGAGAAGAAGATGCTGAATAAGGGAAGAAAAAAAGTTGCTTTCTTTCATGGATGTTTTATTAATTTTTACCGCCCTGATATCGGCAGAAAAATAATCCGTTTGCTGGTTTCGATGAATGTCGACGTTGTTCTCCCTCCCCAGTGGTGCTGTGGTCTGCCTGCACTGGGCAACGGGAACCTCTCCCTAGCCAGACATTTCGCGCGGAAAAATGCCGAATCATTATCCAACTACATCGACGCCGGTTATGACATTGTTTATACCTGCACATCCTGCGGCCTTTGTCTCTTGCATGACTATCCCGGCATTCTCGAAATACCGCAGGGCAAGAAAATCGCTGAAAACAGCTATGACCTGCACGAATATATCATCAATCTTATGAACGAGGGATACGTCAAACCGCAATTCAGAACAGTCAATCGCAAAATAGCGTATCACATCCCCTGCCACCTGCGGGCGTTGGGCATCGGTTATCCGGCCCAGAAACTGATGGCCCAGATACCGGGCGTGGAGCTTGAAGTTCTTGACGAATCCTGCTGCGGACTCTCCGGCAGTTACGGTTTTAAAAAAGAAAACGCTCCCACGGCCATTCAAATCGGGAACCGCGCTGTTTCTTTAATCAGAAAAACAAAAATGGAAAACATCGTATCCGACTGCGGCTCCTGCCGGATGCAACTGGGAGGACTTTCCGGCATGCCCGCTTTCGACCCGGCGGAAATTCTCTGCGAATCCCTGCTAAATGAACGGCAATGAAGAATGTGAACAAATTTATTGATGACGTCCTGCTTCTGCCAATCACAAAAATCTTCCTTATCGCTTTCCAAAAATTATTTTTTTAAATTTCAATTCGTCATAAAATCACACGAAAAGATTTCAGATCAGCTTGTCCATTTCTTCATATCTTAATTGGCCGGTCATCATTCTGTAACACACAGCGTGTATTACTCCTCACAATTGCAAAAAATATTCAGGAGGTAAACAATGAAGAGATTTTGGTTGGTTTTGTTGTCACTGGGGCTGATTCCGGCCTTCGGTTTGTCGGCTTTCGCGGCTGACGTGAAGTTCAGCGGTGAATATTATGCCGCTGGTTTGTATTTAAATCATATGAATGTAAAAGATCCCAGCGGCACGGATTTCGCCCGCAGCACGGCTTTCTTTTATCAACGATTGCGCGTGGGAACCGATTTTGTCGTGTCTCCCTGCCTCAAGGTGGTAACCCGTTTCGACGCCATGGAAAGAGTGTGGGAACCTGACTCTGTCGCCAATTATGCTCCTCTATCCGCTGCGGGGGCCGATAATGGCGATACCCGCAATCTGGACTTCGATATTGCTTACATAGACTATACGTCCCCCGTCGGCCAGTTTCAGGTTGGATATATGCCCGACTATATGTGGGGAACTATTTGGGGCAACAGGACCACCGGGCCTACCGCAGGTCAGATTAAATACTTTTTGCCTATCGGACCGGTTACGCTTGTCGCTGCTTACGCCAAGGAAAAAGAAAATGATTATTCCGTTCAGAATACCGGCGCTCTCGCAAATGACAGAGATTACGATTCGTATCGTGTAGGTCCCCTATACAAATTCAAGGGCGAAAAGGTCTCAGGAGAAACAGGATTCCTGTTGATCTACAACCATGACGCCACACTGAGAGGTTCCGGCGTCTTAACCAAGTCTTACGTCCTTCAGCCTTATTTTAAAAGCACTCTGGGACCTTTAACCCTTCAGGGTGAAATTAACTACGCTTTTGGTGATGTGGAATACGATTTAACCCCGGATCAGGACATAAGCTCTTTAACCGCTTTTCTGGATGGCGATGTTAAATTCGGTATTTTCAGTTTGGGTGGTTCTCTTGCTTATGTCCAGGGGGACAATGATTCTACGGACAACGAAATCAACAATTTCCAAACC
>JAGVUJ010000179.1 GCA_019136325.1 Deltaproteobacteria bacterium | reverse complement strand
TGACAATTATTGAAAAGGGAGCAGTAAAATGACTGAAGAAATCAAGACCATGCCCACAGGCCTTTACTGGCAGGGGAAAAAGACAGAGGTGGATCGGATTGTACTGCCCTTCCAGACGATTGAGACCATCAACGAAAGTCGGGCGACGAGAGAAAAGGAAAAGAAAACCGGGACGGACATGTTCAAGGAAAAAGCGGATGACACCTGGCGCAACCGTCTCATCTGGGGCGACAACAAGTATGTCACGGCGTCACTCCTCGCGGAGTTCGCCGGGAAGATTGATCTGATCTATATTGATCCGCCTTTCGCTACGGGTGCGGATTTTTCCGTCAAGATGGAGATCGGTGATGTGGAATGGACTAAAGAACCATCCGCCATCGAAGACAAGGCTTATCGTGACACCTGGGGCCGTGGCCTCGATTCGTATCTTCAGATGATGTATGAGCGGTTGGTTTTGATGAGAGAGTTGATGTCTGAAGATGGATTTATTTGGGTACATCTTGACGATTACGCGGGCCATTATGCGAAAGTAATAATGGATGAAATTTTCGGTAGGCAAAATTTTATCAATCAAATTATTTGGTATTATCCCGATAATTTTCAAGGCAATGTTAACCGTTATGCTGATAACCATAACTTTATTTTAGTTTATGGTAAGCAAGATAATCAAAAGTTAAATCGTGTAAAAATTCAATTAGATAAGCCGGTGATGAGAGATAAACGCATATGGAGTAAAGAAGAACAAAAAATTGTTGCTGCCAGGGATGATAAAGGCAAAATTATCTATCAGGAATATACAGATAAGTATGCTGATAATGTTTGGACAATTGGCCAAAGTGCTGTATCAAAAGTCAAATCAATGGAATTCTGGGGATACCCTACGCAAAAGCCAGAAGAACTTCTGAGAAGGGTAATCTTATCGCATCCAAAGGAAGATATTTTAGTAGCCGACTTCTTTTGTGGTTCCGGAACAACAGGTGCTGTAGCGGAGAAGCTTGGTCGTCGCTGGATTATGGCCGACCTTGGGCGCTTCGCCATCCATACGTCTGCTTGGCATTGAGGGATGTAGTCCCTTTGCTGTTCAAAACCTTGGCAAGTATGAACGACAGTACTGGCAAGGTGTAACATTTAAGAAACGCTCCGACGAACAGATTCCTCTTTATGAGTATATCCAGTTCATCCTGAAGCTCTATAAAGCCGAGCCGCTGGCTGGGATGCTTCACCTCCACGGCCGCAAGGGCAAGCGCCTGATCCACATCGGCGCCGTTGACGCCCCGGTTACTTTTGCGGAAATTCAGGAAGCCGTAGCGGAGACGAAAAAGGCCGGCCAGGATTCGCTTGATATCCTGGGCTGGGAATGGGAAATGGGCCTTCACGACGTCGTCGAAAAGGCGGCCAAAGCAAGCGGTGTCCACCTCCGACTTTTCAGTATACCGCGTGATGTGATGGATGACCGTGCGGTGGAGAAGGGTGAAATTACTTTCTATGAATTAGCCTATCTGGAAGTGGATATTGCACAGGACAAAACAGGCCGCTTCTTGGTAACATTAAAGGATTTCGCCATTCCCAATCTCGATCTCATACCCAAGGACGTCAGGAAGATTGTCAAAAAACCGTTTGATTACATCGACTACTGGGCTGTGGACTGGGACTGGAACGAAGACAATTTCCACAACATGTGGCAGTCTTACCGTACCCGCAAAGAACGAAAACTTGAGTTGAAAACAGACGCCCACGCCTATGAGTCCAAAGGGAAACATTTGATTATGGTTAAGGTCATTGACATCTTCGGCAACGACACCTCAAAGGTGCTGGAGGTGAAATCCTGATGGCAAGAAAAATGAAAGCCAAGACCGAGAAAACGAAACCGATTATCTCCCTCGAACAGAAGCTTCCTGAAGTGCCAGGCCGTGACCCTTACGCCCCGCCCACGCAGCACCTTGTTAAGGACAACAAAGGCGGCTACCTCGTCGAGAAATTCCGTCGCCCCAGCAAGACCCTCCTTGTTGATCAGATTCGGGAAGAAGTCGATCAATGGCGTAGCAAAGACTATCAAATGCCGACCGGGATATCCCCCACATCCAAACGTATTCTGGAATGGTGGTTTGACGAAACTCACCGATTTGAGAACGGCGAGGCCTTTCAATATTATTTCGCTCAACGGGAAGCGATCGAGACGATTATTTACCTTTACGAGGTCAAGGGCTACCGCGATGTGGCGGACATGATCATCAAATACATGGATCCCAAGGCATACAAGGAAGACCTCTTCACCCGGAAAACAAACATTGAACAGACCATACGCAATAAGCGCATCCTCAGTCGTGTTGTTCCTGAAACAGGGCTTGTTGCTCAACAGGAATTGCCCCAGCCCGACCATTACCGCTTTGCCGTGAAGATGGCCACCGGCGCGGGCAAAACGCTGGTCATGGCAATGGCCGTCGTCTGGTCCTATTTCCACAAGAAGTATGAAAAAAGTTCTAGTCTCAGCCGGACATTTCTCTTGATCGCACCTAACATCATTGTTTTTGAGCGGCTGCGGGAGGATTTTGAAAACGGCAAGATCTTCAGCGATTGGGATCTCGTTCCGCCGGAA
>JAGVUJ010000122.1 GCA_019136325.1 Deltaproteobacteria bacterium | reverse complement strand
ATATCAAGTCCTATAGCAATTGCCATAAAAATAAAGCCAAAGACGCCACCTCCATATCCCCCACCCCAAAATATGACATCAAAATCTGTTTGCGTTGCAGGATAATATCGATAAGCAGCACATTTATTTTCCTCTGGCAAAATGAAAAGAATACGTCTGTTCACTATGGTCGCACAACTGTTAAGGAGAAAAATTAATAGAAGAAGGATAAGTAATTTTTTCATTTAAATACCCTTTATGCAAACATGACAAATTTTCGGTATAATGGATTACAGGTTGTAACCTATCATAAATTTATGAATTTGAAAATTGAGGATTACAGGAAGAACATATCGACTAATTAAGCATTTTTGTTTTAGCCACTTCATCAAATTTCAGGGCTGTTCAAAAATGCCCAGATGAAAAGCGCGCAAGAAGCGGTACGCGAGGCGCGTAACTAAAAAAGGGACATTTCGTTTTTTTATACCGTTTTTATTTCAAAGGATGATGAGGCGGCAAGGAGGAGGCTCCGCAGGCGTATATGATAAATACGTTGAGGAAGCCGACGATGAGGCCAACAAAGTTAGCCGAAGAAAGAAAAAAGGTATCATCCCTTCAGGCCGTATTTTTTCAGCTTATACCGCAGCATGCGTTCCGATATTCCCAACAGATCAGCGGCTCGGGTCTGGTTGTCCTGGGTTTTTTCCATGGCTTCCATAATTAATTTCTTTTCCAGGTCATCCACAGAGTCGCGTAAAATTCCGGACGCTTTCTTTTCGGTTTCTTCAAAATCAACAATGGATTTGAAAGGCAGATCGTCCGTGGTGATATATTGATTCCGGGCGATGACCACGGCCCTTTCCATGATATTAACCAGTTCACGCACGTTGCCCGGATAATCGTATTTTAAAAGTACATCCCGTGCGTCAGCCGTCAGACCCTTGATGTTCTTTCCGTTTTCAGCAGCGAACATATCGATAAAATGATTGATTAAAAGGCTTAAATCCTCTTTTCTGCTTCGCAATGGCGGTACGGACATGGTTACAACTTTCAGCCGGTAGAAAAGATCTTCCCGAAAAGATCCTTCTTTCACTTTTTCGTCCAGATTCTGATTGGTCGCGCTGATAATCCTGACGTCAACCTGCAGATTGACATTGCTGCCCAGGCGTTGAAATTCCCGTTCCTGCAGAAAACGCAAAAGTTTGACCTGGATGGTCGGGCTTAATTCTCCGATTTCATCCAGAAAAAGAGTGCCTCCGTCGGCTTCTTCAAACCGGCCAATCCGGCGGGAAGCCGCTCCGGTGAAAGCGCCTTTCTCATGGCCGAACAATTCGCTTTCCAGCAGATTTTCATGAAGAGCTCCGCAATTGACGACAACGATCGATTTGTTTGCCCGGGGGCTCAATTGATGAATCAGCCGCGCCAGCAGTTCCTTTCCCGTGCCGCTTTCACCCTGAATCAAAACGGAAGCTTTGCTGGGAGCGACGCGTCCGGCCAGATTGATGAGCTCCGCCATTTGCCGGCTCTGGTAAATAATTTTATCGGCGGTAACGCCGTGCTTGCTCAAATCATCCTTCAGCAACCTGTTTTCCTGAATGAGTTGTCGTCGCTCCGCTATTCTATTGACCAGAATAATCAGTTCATCCAGTTCGACAATGGGTTTGGTGATATAGTCAATGGCGCCGGCTTTCAGGGCATCCACCGCCGTTTCGACAGTGCCGTAAGCCGTAATGATGACCACATCGATTTCCGGATTGATTCGTTTGACTTCTTTCAGCACTTCCAGGCCGTTCATTCCGGGCATTTTGTAATCCAGAAGAATCAGATCAAAGTGGCCGTTCAAAACCGTTTTAATCGCTTTTTCGCCGTTATCCGCTTCTGTTACCGTATGGCCTTCGCTTCGGAGAAAATCGCGTAACAGTTCCCGCTGGGACTTTTCGTCGTCAACAATCAGAATGCTCAATTTTTGCATGCAGTGGTCATCCTTGTTTCATCATGAAATTTCATTTAATCTTTCCCGGGGCAGAATCACGTCAAACGTTGTTCCCTTATCTTTCCGGCTCAGAACCCGGATATCTCCTCCATGTCCGCGGATGATTTCGAAAGCCAGAGGAATTCCCAGACCCACCCCTTTTTCTTTGGTGGTGTATTCGGGATTAAAGATTTTTTCGATTTCTTCTTCGGTCATGCCGCAACCGGAATCGGAAATTTTTACGACGATATAATTTTTGCCTTCTTTTTCTACGGCAATGACGATTTTACCTTTTTCCGCCGTAATGGATTCCATGGCGTTTTTAATCAGATTGATGAATGCCTGCTGAAGCTTGTTTACATCCATGGAGATTGGAACGGGATCCTGCCGCCAGGTTGTTTCAATGGTAATGCCGCGCGACAAGGCTTCTTCTTTCATAAGACTGACAATTTTTTGCAGCAGCTCCGTGACGGAAAATTTACAAAAATCCAGACGGCGACTTTTAGAAAAATTAAGAAATTCTTCAATAATTCCATTGAGGCGCTTGATTTCATCCCTGATGATACCGGACAGATTCTGAAAATCGTCAATCTTTTGAGGATCGGAAGGAATGAAATCTCTTTTCAATCTCTGGGTCGCCATGCTGATGGCATTCAAGGGGTTACGTATTTCATGGGCCACTCCGGCGGCCAGTTGTCCCAGAGAAGAAAGCCTTTCCGCTTTTTCCAGTTGGCGTTCCATTTCCACAATGCCGGCCAGGTGGCGATTCTGATCGTGGTAGAGCAGCCACATGGACAATACGGCGATGACGACAATAAACAACGAAAAAACGAAAATATTCTGTTTGTTCTCAGCAAGACTCTTATCCATTGAGCTGCGGTCGAGACCGATTCTAACCATGCCGACAATTTTTTTATCCAGATATAGCGGAGCCGCCAGGTCGAGTATTTTATTGCCGTGATAATCGATTTTTCTGCTGGCGATTTTGATTTTACCGGACAGGATTTCTTTCAGATTAAAATTTTTCTGACTCAGCGCGGGCGCCGGCTGACCGACACTACTGAGCAGTTTGTGTCGATCATTAATTATTTGCATGTAGATGATGCCGTGTCCTTCGCCAATTTTATCCATGCCCTTTTCGCCGGCTATTTTCAAAATCCAGTAAACAGATCCCGATTTGTCGAGGCTGATCACAACTGTGCCGGTGTTGTCCTTGCGGCTCAGGGCAATAAAACCAATTCCCTGTTTCTCTCCTATTTTTGATATCAGTTCCAGTGTTGTCAATTTACGCCCTGTAGACGCCACATCTTTGTCTTCAATAAGATTCGTCTGGAGAGGACCGCTTTGGAAAACAGCATTGCCCTGGGAATTTAACAGACCGACATACAGAAAATTATTGTCCGCTGCGAATTTTCGCAGATGGTCATCCGTCATCGATCCTTTTTTCCATTGTTCGTCCAGATCTTTGGCCAGTTCGGTGATGGCCTGGATCACCCATTGTTTCGAATAAGATGCTTCATCATGGCCGGCGGTTTTTAAATTAGACGCATTTTTATCAGGAACGCCGATGATGCTTTTCAGATTTTCTTCGGTTAACCGCTGAAGCACCCCGATTGTGCTCAAGGCCTGGTCTTCCATAAAAGCCAGAAGATTTTTTTCGCTTCTTCTGAATTCGAGAAATCCCATGATCAGGATGAGAACAACTAAAATGGCGCAAACGATAGCGACGGCCAGAGGTTGAAGAAAAGGATCGTTATAATTATGGGCTTTACGACGAATAATTTTATTTTTGTTCCCGAAAAAGCGCATTTTTATCCTTAAAGTCCGGTTTTGGCTGCCATTTTAAGCTATTTAAGGGAAAAGTCAACGATTAATCCCCTAAAACCCGACATTTTTGTCGAGCAGATGACAAATGTGTTCGTGATGATATAATTTGTTGTATTTATTATATTATTTAAAAATTATAGGTTATTTTTCGACATTTTTTGCCGTGAAAAGAAAATCGGGTCTATGCCACAAAAGCGGGAAATAAAGAATATTAGTTAATAATTTCAATAATATAAAACAACGAATATGGGTTTGGCATGACTAATGCTTTAAACAAGGTCAGGTAAATTGTCGACTGAAAAATAACGGGTATGATTAGCCGGCAACAAAATAACCTTGAAGGTATAAAACCTTCGCTCTTCATGTTTAAGGGAGGCTCTGACCAAGCCTCCCTTTTTTTTAGTGAGACTCGCTAAGAGCGAACATAGTGAAGCTCGAAGCGCAAGTCGAACTATCCCAGGCACAAAGTGCCGTGGGAAATGACACTCGTCGATAGTGAGGACTCGTTGAGAACGAATGAAATGATGTTCGAAACGTTAGCCGAACTATACCAGGCACGTAGTGCCGTGGTAGAACAAGCGAAGGGCAACAGAGTGAGCTTCATTCCTTTTCGCCTTCTTTTTTCTTCTGCCGCCAGTACGTTAATCTTTCTTTAATGGTCTTTTCAAAGCCCTTGCCCTGGGGTTGATAAAATAATTCCCCTTTGATTTCATCCGGCAGGTATTCCTGAGGCACATAAGCATCCGGATAGTTATGAGCGTATTTGTAATCTTTGCCGTAATCCAAATCCTTCATTAATTTCGTTGGCGCGTTACGGATATGGAGAGGAACGGGCAAATATCCTTTTTCATGAATGGTGCCTTTGACTTTGCCATATCCGACGTAAAGAGCATTGCTTTTGGGCGCGGTGGCCAGATAGACTGCCGCCTGAGCCAGGGCCAGTTCACCCTCCGGCAGGCCGATAAAGTGAAAAGCCTGCTGGGCGGCAACGGCAATAACCAGCGCCTGCGGGTCGGCATTGCCGATGTCTTCGGAAGCGAAACGAATCATCCGCCGCGCGATGTACAGAGGATCTTCTCCGGCGGCCAGCATTCTTCCCAGCCAGTAAAGAGCGGCATCCGGATCGCTGCCGCGCAGGCTTTTATGCAGAGCGGAAATCAAATTATAATGTTCTTCCCCGTCTTTGTCGTATAAAAGTGACTTTTTCAACAGAGCGTCCTGAGCGAATTGCAGGGAAATAACCCTTTGATCTTCAGGCAGGTTCTGAACCATGGCGACCACGACTTCCAGGTTGTTCAAAGCGCTGCGTGCGTCTCCGTCTGCAAGGCTGACGATGTAGCGCAGAACATCCTGCTCAATTTTTAGGGATAATTGTCCGAGACCTTTTTTCTTATCCCGCAGGGCGCTTTCCAGGATTGCCAACAGATCGTCATCGGCAAAAGGTTTTAAAATCAAAACACGGGTCCGCGACAGAAGAGGGGCAATGACTTCGAAAGAAGGATTTTCCGTGGTGGCACCGATTAATGTAATCAGACCGCTTTCCACATGCGGCAGGAAAGCATCCTGCTGAGCTTTGTTGAAGCGGTGGATTTCATCCACAAAGAGGATCATCTTTGTTTTTTTTCTTTCCAGAAGCTCCCTGGCCTCGTCGATAACCGCGCGGATTTCCTTCACCCCGGAAAGGACGGCGGAGAAGCTGACGAAATTGGACTTTGTTTCGTTGGCCAGGATTCTGGCCAGGGTTGTTTTCCCCGAGCCGGGCGGTCCCCAGAAGATCATGGAAAAGAGCTTGTCTTCTTCGATGGCGCGCCTGAGCAGACAGCCCTCTCCCAGAAGTTGTCGCTGGCCGATATATTCAGAGATATTCGTCGGCCGCATTCGCTCGGCAAGAGGGGCCGCATCTTTGATATTGCCGGAATTTCCCTGATCGAATAAATCCAGCGTTTTCATTTTTTCGCCGCCTTTGCCGCCTCTATTAATTCAATGAGGCTTGTCAGCTTCTCTTTTTGCTGAGCATTGATGAAGTTATTGAATTTTTCCGGCGGTAATTTTTCCTTCAGAAAAGATTCCACATCAAAAGAAAATGACCAGCAGCGCACAATACGCTGGCAGGGCAATTCGCCCGATTCCCGCAGGCAGTAATCGAAAGTCATTTCATCGCCCAGTTTCGGACAACGGATTAATCTATCATCTTGTTTGTTTTTCATTATCCGTAAGATTGACTAAAAAAAGAAAAGCCGTCAAGTTATAAATGAAACTCAAATTTCAGAAACGTCGTGTACGGAAACTTGGTCGTTGAATTATCCCCATCCGCTTTGGCGGATGGGGATATCTATCATATGGGGATTGTTAATTTTTTACGGTTTGGGGAAATCCTTAATGGCTTCCAGGGCACGATCAATCTCATGATCCGGCAATTCGTACGCCTGCAACTTGCCGGCGAAGAATGCATCATAAGCGGCAAGATCAATGATTCCGTGACCGCTCCAATTAAAGAGGATCGTCTTTTCCTTACCTTCCTGTTTGGCGCGCATGGCTTCATCAACGACCGCCGCCAGCACGTGATTAGTTTCCGGAGCGGGAATAAAACCTTCGGAACGGGCCCACTTGACACCGGCATCAAAGGTCTTGAGCTGGTCGTAAGCTCTCGGTTCGATCAGTTTTTCCCGGACAAGATGGCTGACAATCGGCGCCATGCCGTGATAGCGCAAACCGCCCGCATGAATCGGCGCTGGTACATAATCATGACCCAGTGTGTACATGGGCAGAAGCGGTGTTTTTTGGGCGAGATCACCGAAATCATAAGCGAAGGGGCCCTTGGTCATGGTGGGACAGGATGACGGTTCGGCGCCCACTATTTTCACCTCTTTTCCGTTAATTTTATCACGGACGAACGGCGCGGCGATGCCGGCGAAATTGCTTCCTCCGCCGCAGCACCCCAGAACCACGTCCGGGTAGATGCCGAGTTTCTGCATCTGTTTTTCCGCTTCCAGGCCGATGATGGACTGATAAATCAACACGTGATTCAGCACGCTGCCCAGCGCGTAATGGGTTTTGATTTTGCTGGTGACTGCATCTTCAATGGCTTCGCTGATGGCGATGCCGAGGCTGCCGGGAGAATCGGGATACTTGGCCAGAAAATCTCTACCGGATTGCGTCAGCGTGCTGGGGCTGGGAATGCATTCCGCTCCCCAGGTGTTCATCATCAGGCGACGGTAGGGTTTCTGTTCATAGCTGATTTTAACCATGTACACTCGACACTCCAAACCGAACATCTGCGTAGCCATGGCCAGGGCGCTGCCCCACTGGCCGGCGCCCGTTTCCGTAGTGATTCTCTTGGTTCCTGCGACCTTGTTATAGTAAGCCATGGGCACCGCAGCATTGGGCTTGTGTGAACCCGCGGGACTCACGCCTTCGTTCTTGTAATAAATTTTTACCGGACAGCCGAGCAGCTTTTCGAAATTATAAGCACGGTATAATGGAGACGGCCGCCACAGCAGATATTTTTGCAAAACGTCATCCGGAATTTTTATCCAGCGTTTGTTGGAAGCTTCATGTTCGATAATGTTCATCGGGAAAATTGCCGCCAGATCGGAGGGAGTTACCGGCTGACCGGTTCCGGGATGCAGAGGCGGTTTCATCGGCGTGGGCAAGTCCGCCATGATGTTATACCACTTCTTGGGTATTTCGCGGTCTTGCAGTACGACTTTTACCTGTTCCATATTCTTTCTCCTTCAAATAAAGTATTTTGATCCTTAAATTAAGAAAGCCACGGGATTGAATTCCCATGGCTTTAACTATTACCGGAGAGTCATGGGAAGAAGCTTCCCTGCCCATGCTCATATTTTCCCGAGATTATGGGCAGACATTTGAAATCTGCCACCACCACCAGTTG
>JAGVUJ010000172.1 GCA_019136325.1 Deltaproteobacteria bacterium | reverse complement strand
ATGAACCAGTTGACGCAGCAGAACGCGGCGAATGCGGAGGAATCGGCGAGCGCGGCCCAGGAAATGTCTTCCCAGTCGGAACAGATGCGCAGCATGGTCGCCGGTTTTAAACTGACGGCATCCAATGAACCGGGCGTCAGGGCCGGTTTGATCAAACAAGCCGATTATATGCTTTCGGGATCACGTCCGGGCAAAAAAGGCGAAAAGGCGATTGCGGGTCTGCATCCGGATCCCCGTAAAGTGATACCCCTGGACGATAAAGATCATGATATCTTAGAAAAATTTTAGGCTGTGAATATGCCGGCAAGAAACTTTCCCGAACCATCGGAAAGCTGCCGATCAAGACAGAAAAGAACATATGATGAATTCGGAGTGGAATAATCTTTCAACGGATTATTATTCTTTAAAACTTTCTTCGGAACAGTTTGATAAAATCAGCAAGCTTGTTTATCAAATATCGGGGATCGATCTTCACGAAGGCAAGGAAGAGCTGGTCAAGGCCCGGCTGATCAAGCGCCTGAGACATTTGAAAATTTATGATTTCAAACAGTATCTCACGTATATCGCCGAAGATAAAAGCGGCACCGAAATAGGCGCTATGGTGGATATTCTTACCACCAATAAAACCAATTTCTTCAGAGAACCGGAGCACCTGGATTTTTTAAAGAATCAAATCATTCCCGGTTGGAGCAAGGGACCGATCAGGATATGGAGCGCTGGCTGTTCTTCGGGAGAAGAGCCCTATACGATTGCCATCGTGTTGATGGAATCCATTCCCGATATCGTCAAAATGGATGTAAAAATACTGGCGACGGATCTTTCGGACCGGATGATGGAGAAGGCGCGCCAGGGATTGTATGATGAGGAAAATCTCAAAACGATGTCCGCCCATTTGAAGCACAAATATTTTCAAAGAACCGAGACCGGTTCCGGACACGGACACAAATATAAAGTGGTTCCCCGGCTGCAGTCTTTCATCAGTTTTGCCAAGCTTAACCTGATGGAAACCTGGCCGATGAGAGGACCGTTTGACGTGATTTTCTGTCGCAATGTGATGATTTACTTCGATAAGCCGACACAGGAACATCTGGTGGGAAGGTTCTGGCATTTGTTAAGGGAAGGCGGTTATCTGATGGTGGGGCATTCGGAGAGCTTGAGTTTTCTTGCTCATGAATACCGTTACCTGCAACCGGCCGTCTATCAGAAGATTAAAAAGACGCATCAGACGATGAAGAAAACAGGGAAAGTTAAGACGGACGTGAAGTAATATGATTTATACCGTTGGGGTTGCCGATTTGAAGATATCCGACGAAAACGCCGATATGCTGATAACCTATGCTTTGGGCAGCTGCCTGGGTGTCACGGTTTACGATTTCAGAAAGAAAAGAGGCGGTCTGCTGCACTGCATGATGCCGGAGTCCGGCATCGACGCAAACAAGGCGGCCGCCAATCCCTTCTTGTACGTGGACAGCGGGATGAAGGTCATGATGGAAACGTTTTATCAGAAAGGTTCCCGGAAAAGCGATTTGATCATCAGGGTGGCCGGAGGTTCCAGTTCCAAGATGAACGAGGAAGAAGATTTTTTTCAGATCGGCCGCCGCAATTTCGTCAGTTTGCGCAAATATTTGTGGAACGAAGGATTAATGCTCAAAGCGTATGATGTCGGCGGATACGGTTCCCGTACCGTCACGTTGGAATTGGAAAGTGGAAAGATGCTGATCAAATCGCAGGCTTTCCTTAAGCAATTATAGAAACATTTTGTTTAATGATTAGTGGAATGCTGAAAGTATAAACACAGGAGACGGTAAGATGGCATTAAATACTCTGGTGGTTGATGACAGCTCTGTCATGCGCACGATCATCATTAAAACACTGAGACTGGCAGGACTGCCCCTGGGCGATATCTGGGAGGCAAAAAACGGCGAGGAAGGGTTGCACGTTTTGCAGGAAAACTGGGTGGATCTGGCCATGATTGATATCCATATGCCGGTCATGGACGGCGAAGAAATGTTAACAAGAATCAGGGCGAATGATCAGTATAAAAGCCTTCCGGTGATTGTGATCAGCTCGGAAAGCGATCCCGGTAAAATAGAAAAAATGCTGGGATTGGGCGCTACGTTTATCCATAAGCCGTTTACGCCGGAGGTGTTAAAAGACATCATCGTTGAGGTGACGGGGGTGAGCAATGAAAACGAAGATTGAGAGAGTTCTGGAAGAGGCCACCATCAAAACGTTTGAAGACATCTGCTTTATGTATCTCGAACCGGAGCTCAGGGAAAAACAAAAGGGTCTGGAACCGGATGCCGCCGCTGAAGTTGGATTTCATGGCGGGTATACCGGCACGTTGGTGATCGAAAGCAGAGGGGATTTGTTTTCCGCGGTGGCTGTCAACATCTTAAGCGATGATCATCCCAGCGTGCAGCAAAAAAAAGATGCTCTCGGTGAAATTGCCAATATCATCTGCGGGAATATTGTGCCTTCGCTCGGTCGGCGAAAAGCGGGAGGATACAAGATTGAAAGTCCCCGACATCTCAGCCGGGATGAATTGCTGAAGGAAGAAAAGAGAAAACCTCTGGCCGCAGTGATTCTGAATTTTAATCAGGGGCGGGCGGATATCAAATTGTTTGTGGATGATTACATTTCGGACAAGGAGATAAAAGATTGATCAAGGTTCTGGTGGTGGACGATTCGGCATTGGTTCGCAAAGTGCTGACGGAAGAACTGTCTCGCTATAAAGACATTGACGTGGTGGGAGGCGCCATTGACCCGTATGTCGCGCGCGATAAGATTGTGCGCCTCAAGCCCGATGTGATTACGCTGGATATTGAAATGCCGCGGATGGATGGACTTTCGTTTTTGTCCAAACTGATGAAATTCTATCCGATGCCTGTCGTCGTCGTCAGCTCTTTAACGCCTCGCAACAGCCAGAACGCGATAAGAGCGCTGGAACTGGGCGCCGTCGAAGTCATCTGTAAGCCGGGGTCGAGTTTGTCAACCACGGATCTTTCCCGGCGTCTTGTGGAGGCGATACGCGCGGCAGCCCGGGCCAGAATTGCCAAACCGATCGTTGAACCGGTGGAAAGGGAAAACGTTCCGGGGTATAAAATTCAACTCAAGACCACCCACAAGGTCATTGCAATAGGGGCCTCCACAGGCGGGACCATTGCGATTGAAAAAATTCTGAGTCAAATGCCCTTGAATATTCCCGGCATCGTGGTGGTACAGCATATGCCGGAATATTTCACAGCCAGTTTTGCCGAGCGTCTGAACACCTTGTGCAAAATTGAAGTGCGGGAAGCCCGGGACGGCGATACGGCGGCTCCGGGACTGGCTTTGATCGCTCCCGGCGGACATCACATGCTTCTGGAGCGCAGCGGAGCATTTTATCAGGTTAGAATCAAGGACGGTCCCATGGTCCATCATCAGAAGCCCAGCGTGGATGTTCTGTTTCATTCGGTGGCCAAAAATGCCGGAGCGAACGCCATGGGGATTCTTCTCACCGGCATGGGCGCGGACGGCGCTGATGGCCTGCTGGCCATGAAACAAAACAAGGCTTATACGATTGCCCAGGATGAAGCCACGTCCGTGGTTTACGGCATGCCCGGTGAGGCGGTGAAATTGGGAGCCGCCAGTGACGTTTTGCCGCTGAACGAAATATCTGATCGTGTCATAAAAAGATTATCCGGAGAAGAAAGGAAAAAAGAATAAGCAGCTAACGTCCATAGGTAATATTTTCAGCAAGATTCGATCGGTGAGATTGTTGCCCATCCGTAGTATTTCGATAGGTTTTTGTCAGAGACATTTCCCCCGTTTATCGTTTGCCGCACAGGAAGTCACGGAAAGATTCTTTACGGAAAAGACCAGCACGAAAGAATGATCATGGTAAAAAAAGTTCCCGCTATAATAAAAAGAAAAAAATCCAAAACATGCAATGTGCAAAAGCTCAGGGCGCTGATGATTGAAGATTCCGGGGACGATGCTCTGCCTGTGATGCGTCGCCTGAGAAAAGGCGGATACGATCCGGTATGTGAGAGCGTGCCCACTGCAGCCGCCATGAAGAAAGCCCTCAAAGAAAGGCAGTGGGATGTTGTCCTCTGCGATTTTAACGTGGCGAAATTTACCGCTCCTGCGGCGATCATGTTGTTAAAAAAACTCAAAATAGATATTCCTCTTATTATTGTTTCCGGGACTGCTGATGCGGAAAAAGCCGCGGAATGCATGCGTCTGGGCGCGCGGGATTACATCCTGAAATCGAATTTGTCGCCTCTTTGTCCGGCCATTGCCCGGGAACTCCAAAAAGGCAAAGCAAAAAACAGACAAAAGCATGCAGAAAAAAAATCGCATCGGGAACAACAGCTTTTCCGGACATTGACCAGGCAATCTTCTGACATTATTGTGCTTGTCAATCCGGGAGGGACGATTCTCTATGAAAACCCGGTGGTTGAAAAAAAACTGGGTTATACGCCCAAAGAACGCATTGGGAAAAAAGTGTTCGAGAACATTCATCCTGACGACGTAAAGAGCATCACGGATACGTTTGATGAGTTATTCAGGGATATCAATTTTAATATTGACCAGAAAAAAGAAATCCGCCTTCGTCACAAGGATGGACACTGGCGTACATTCGAAGTTGCCGGAAACCGTCTGATCAAAAGAAATGTTGTTGAATCGGTCGTCATTAATCTGCATGACATCACCGAGAGAAAGCTGGCGGAAGATGCTCTGCGGGCCTCCGAAGAAAAATTTTTAAAGGCCTTCCGGTATAATCCCAGCGCCATGTGCATATCTACGGTGAGCGAGGGGCGTTATATCGATGTCAACAATGCCTATCTCGACACGTTTGGATATCAGAGAGAAGAAATTATCGGACGGACGTCATTGGATATTAATCTTTGGGTGGACATGGCTGAACGGGAAGCATTGGTGAAAGAACTCCATCAGGCCGGCAAGGTCATAAATTGTGAATTAAGAACCCGCGATAGGTATGGCAATATACACTGGCTGCTCACGTCGGCGTCGCTGATTCTCGCAGCGGGAGAATCCTACCTTCTGACCCAGAGCATAGATATGACCGAACGCAAGCTTGCAGAGGAAGCTCTGAAAGCCGCAAATAAGCAGTTGCAGGACATTATTGACTTCCTGCCCGATGCCACCCTGATCGTGGATAAAGATAACAAACTCATTGCCTGGAATCGCGCCATCGAGAAGATGACCGGTATACCTAAAACGTCAATAGTCGGTCGGGACCATTATCAGGCCTCGATCCCTTTCTATGGCGAAGTGCGCCCTTTTTTGATGGATTTGGTCGGCATGAATGACGCGGACCTGGCAGCAAAATATTCCAATGTGAGGCGCATCGGCTCTGTCGTGCATGCCGAGGTATTCACGCCGGCGCTCTACCATAACAGAGGGGCGTATGTTTTTGCGGTGGCCAGTCCGCTCCTTGATGACGCCGGCAACGCTGTCGGCCGCATCGAATCGATCCGTGACATTACGGAACGCAAACGCATGGAAGATCATCTGCGGCAGAGTGAAGAGCGGTACCGGACGATTCTCGACGAAATGGAGGAAGGTTATCAGGAGACGGATCTGAACGGCAATTATACTTTTTTCAATGATGCTTTCCTGCAAATCGTCGGTTATACAAAAGAAGAAATGATGGGGATGAATTTTAGCCGTCTTTCTGCCGATGACGAAGAGACAAGGAAAATTATTCAATCCTACAACAATGTCCGCTGTGGTTCTAAGATGAACAGAAATCTGAAATGGGATATTATAAGAAAAGACGGCGCCAGACGGACCTGTGAATTCTTCGCGTCGCTGCGTAAGGATGCGAATGGTTTGACCATCGGATTCAGGGGGATCGGCCGTGATATCACCGACAGCAAGCGCGCGGCGGAAAAGTTAAGAAAAAGCGAGGAATTATATACGACGCTGGTCAATGCCATTCCGGATATTATCCTCCATAGCGATCTTGAAGGCAATATCCTTTTTGTCAATGATAAAGCGCTGCAAATCGGCGGTTACAACCGGGAGGAGATGGTTGGTCATCCGCTGCACTCATTTGTCGCTCCCGCCTGCAGAGAAGAAGCGCTGTGGAATAAACAATTAATGCTGGACAACAAAGCCGGTCATCGGGAATACAACCTGTTAGCCAAAGACGGCAGGGAAATTCCCTTCGATGTCAATGGCGATGTTTTGCGCGACGACAAAGGGATGCCCGTCGGCTTTGTCAATGTGTGCCGGGATATCAGCGAACGAAGGCGAACAGAGAAATTATTAAAGGAGAGAGATGATCGCCTTCGGGGTATTACCGAAAATTTGCCGGGTCTGATTTTTCAATTCTGTGTGAAAGATGGCGGCGAATACGGGATAAATTACATCAGCGAACCCGTGGATGAATTTTCAAAATTAATTGCAGGAGACGATACGCCGGACCTGGATACGTTCTTCTCCTCATGGGTGTCTCGTGTCCATCAGGACGACAGGGGCCGACTTCTGTCGTCGATTAAAACAGCGGTGGAGACAGGATCTTCCTGGAATTATGAAGGCCGGGTTGTCTTGAACACGGGCGAGATAATCTGGTTTCAGGGAATGTCCACTCCGTCACGCTTGGATGATCAAACCGTCTTTAATGGGATTTTATTAAACATTACCGAGCGCAGGCTGGCGGAAGAAAATTTACATAAATCCGAAGAAAAATTCCGCAATATTTTCATGACGACTCCGAACAGTGTATCCATCGCGCGATTGAGTGACGGGCTTGTCTTTAATGTAAACAAGGCATTCGAAGAAGCGACCGGATTGAACCGGCAGGAGATCGTCGGAAAAAAAGCCGGCAAATTATTCGCTGGTTTTTTGGTTGATCGGTCCGATCGCGATTTCATGGTGGAGGAGCTGAAATCCGGCAGGGATATTATTAATCGTGAATTAAAATTCCGGCGCAAGGACGGAACTGAACGCTTTGGCGTCTACTCCGCCCGCACCATCCCTATTGACGGGGAAGAATGTGTTATTTTCATTTTACAGGATGTTACCGCCCGCAAGCTGGCGGAAGATAAGTTCCATAAAATATTTATTGCGACGCCTAACTGCATAGCCATCAGCCGATTGGGGGACGGCGTTATTATTGACGTCAACAAGGGATTTGAAAATATTATTGGCTGGAAGCGGAATGATGTCATCGGGGAAAAATCGACGGAGTCCCCTTTCAACTTCTGGGTCGATCAGTCAGAGCGCGACTTCATGGTGGAGGAGCTGAAATCCGGCCGGGATGTCCAGCATCGTGAATTGAAGTTCAGACGAAAAGATGACTCTGTCCGTGAAGGCGTCTATTCCGCCCGGACCATCCATATTGACGGGGAAGAGTGTCTTATTTTTATTCTGCAGGATGTTACCGAGCGCAAGCTGGCGGAAGAAAAGTTTCGCAAAGTCTTTATGACAACGCCGGACTGTATCGCCATTACGCGAATGTGCGACGGAAGAGTCATGGACATCAACCAGGCAGGCGCAGATATGGTCGGTTGGACGCGGGAAGAAGCAATCGGCGCAAAATCCACGGAGCCGCCTTATTATTTCTGGGTGGATGCATCAGAGCGTGCTTTCATGGTGGCGGAGTTGAAAGCGGGCAGGGATGTCATGTATCGTGAATTCGAATTTCGGCATGGAGACGGATCGATACGCACCGGTGTTTATTCCGCCCGTACCATCGATATCGATGGCGACGCCTGTATTATTTTTATCATGCAGGATGTCACCGGACAAAAGCGGATGGAGAGAGATCTGGCGGAATCCAACAAGATGAAACTGATCAGCCAGATTTCTTCAGGCGTGGCTCATGAAGTGCGCAATCCGCTTCATGCCATCCAGGCCATCAGCGAGGCTATGGCCATAGATATGGATAAGAATTCCATTTATGAAGATTATCTTATGCACATCAAAGCCCAGGTGAAACGGCTTTCGCATTTGATGAAAGATCTGCTGGAATTGGGCAAGCCCATTCATTCCTCGCAGTTCGGCGTAGCGTCATTAACGGACATCACCTCGGCATCTTTGGAATACTGGAGAGAAGCCCATCCTCATCTTTCCCAAAAGATCAAGGTGCTGGACCATCTGCAGACTGGTAATACAGTGCTGGCTGACGCCAATAAAATACAGCAAGTCATCATCAATCTCATGGATAATGCCGTCAAGCATAGTCCCCGGGATGAAGAGGTGGCTCTGGAGTTTGATAAGACGTCTGATAATTGCGTGATGGTGATGGTCATTGATCAGGGGACGGGCATAAAGTCCGAGGACCTGCCTAAGGTTTTTGAACCTTTCTTTACAACGAGCAAGGGCGGCACCGGTTTGGGGTTGAGCATTTGTAAACATATCGTTGAAAGTCATGGCGGCTCGATCGGGATCGTCAACAATAAAACCATGCCGGGTTGTACGGCGTGGTTTACTCTTCCTGTTCATGATCAGAAGGAACACCAATGAAGCCTGTCGTATTGTTGATTGATGACGAACCGTCTATCCAATTCGGATTCCGTGCCTATCTTAATAAAACCGGTTATGATGTTCAAACAGCCGGCAGTATCGTCGAGGCCGGGCAAAAACTTACCCAGAGAAGTTTTGACATCATATTGTTGGATCTTTCATTGCCCGACGGCAACGGCCTTGATCTGATTTCCGAGATTCGTCAAAACCATCCGGAAGTGGCTTTGGTGGTTATCACAGGCAGATCAGACGTGCCTGTCGCTGTCAAGGCGATGCAGCTGGGTGCCGATAATTTTTTGACCAAACCGGTGGACATGAACGAACTTAATGTTTATCTGAGCAAGAGTGTCGAGCTGAAAGGGTTGCGCAGCAAGGAAATAACCAGAAAAAGACTGGATAAAAGCACTGAACCCTATTTTGGCGAAAGTCCTGCCGTAAAAAAAGCTCTGGAACTGGCGAATGTGGCAGCCGGGTCCGATAGTCCTGTGATTATCTGTGGACAGACCGGGACGGGCAAGGGTGTACTGGCCAAGTGGATTCATGAACACAGTTCACGCAGATCCGGTTTTTTTGTGGAAGTGAATTGTTCAGCCCTCAAGGGAGATCTTTTGAGTAATGAATTGTTCGGCCATGCCAGGGGAGCTTTTACGTCCGCGCATCAGGATCAACCGGGACTCTTGGAGGTAGCCGACGGCGGCACACTGTTTCTGGACGAAATAGGAGATATGGACTTGACGGTGCAGGCCCAGTTTCTAAAAGTTATCGAAGAAAAAAAGTATCGCCGTTTGGGGGAGGTGAAATCACGTCAGAGCAATTTCCGTTTGATCGGGGCTACCAATCAGGATCTCTCGGCGCTCACGAAAAACGGTCGCTTCCGACTGGACCTTTACTACCGGATCAATGTCTTTCCCGTTACGTTACCCTCTCTTCGGGAATTGGGCGGAGACATTGACGGTTTGATTCTGCACCTGTTGAAGAGCTTGCATTATAAAGGCATCGGTGTTCCGCCCGATGTTTTGAATATGTTGCGCCGTTATTGCTGGCCGGGAAATATCAGAGAACTGAGAAATGTACTGGAAAGGGGGCTGATGCTCTCGGGTGGAAACCTATTAAAGCCGTTGCACTTTGCCGGTCTTGATTTATCTTCATCCGGAATGTTCCCGGAAGGAAAAGAATCATCGATTAAGAATGCCGAGATGCTGCATGTCAAAAGGATCATGGAACAGTGCAACGGAGACACCGCGGCTGCGTCTAAAATTCTGGGAGTATCCCGTCCCACGTTGTACCGTAAAATAAAAAAATATAATTTAACAAACCACTGAATCGTTATTTTTTCCCCGGACAACTTATTGCTTTAGATTATCATTTTTGAGAAATATTTTTCAAAAATGATAATGATCATTGAAGGGCTATTCAGCCGTTTCTTCGTAAAATCCAATAGATAAATTGAAAAAGCTTTCTGGCATGATATTTGTAATTGATTACTACCCGAACCCCTTAATATTAAAATACAAAAGCGGACAATGAAACAGAGGATTTTAATTGTTGATGATGAAAAAGCAATATTAATGGCATTTAAAAAATTATTGAGCAGCGGAAATGTTGACGTGGATACTGCAGAGACGATTGATGAGACTGAAAATCTTCTGAAGGAAAATATTTACAATGTCGCGATGGTTGATCTCCGGCTGACAGGTGTGACCGGCGAGGAGGGATTAGTTATAATAAAGTACATTAAAGAGTTCTATCCCCGGACGGAAGTCATCCTGGTCACCGGCTACGGAAGTTCCTGCGTCATGGAAAAAGCCCGAACCATGGGAGCGGCTTTTTATTTTGAAAAACCGGTGTCCGTTCAAACGTTAAAAGACGCGCTCAAGAGTCTGGGGGTCGGTTAAGGCCAGGCCGGATTCAGGATCATAATAAATAAATGCAATAAATAATGCGTATAGGAGGCAGAGAATGAACAGTGCAACCGCAGTCAGAGAGAATCAGTCTGCTGATATTGATTCCCGCGCAGGCAAATACCTGACGTTTTTCCTGGCCAATGAGGAATATGGGGTGGAGATCCTCAAGGTTCAGGAAATCATCGGGAGGTTGCCGATTACCCCGGTGCCTTTGACGTCAAAGTACATACGAGGCGTTATCAACCTGCGGGGTAAAATCCATCCGATTATGGATCTGAAAGTAAAATTTGGCATGGACACAACCGTCATAACGGATGAAACATGCATCATTGTTATCAAGACGGATAATGTGATGACGGGGATACTGGTGGACAAAGTGTCTGAAGTTGTCAGCGTGGCTTCGGAAGATATTGAAGATACGCCGTCGCTGGGAACAGAGATAAATTCCGATTTTCTTTTGGGTGTGAGTAAAACGGGTGGCCGAATCAAGCTTTTGCTGGATATCGAAAAAATCATCACCGCATCGGATTTTATCATCATGAAGAAAGCGATTAGCGAAGAATCTAAAGGAGTCTCCGTTAATTAAGCGATAATACATGAACGTTCAAAGTCATGAGAGGAGGAAAGGATGTTTAAGAATATAAAAGTCGGCATGAAACTTATGGGGAGCTTTTTCGTCATGGTCGTCATCCTGGCGGCAGTCGCTTCAGTGGGGTACGTCAATATAAAATCAATCGCTGCCCGGGGCGATGTGATGTACAAACAAAACACCGCCGCCATTGAGGATATGGGTGCCATCAACGCCAGTCTGGAAAAGATGCGGGGAGATATCTACCGGTTTCTGGCTGTACCGGCCGAACGAAGTAAAATGGCTGAAAGCATCAACAACATCATGAATTCAGTTAATGAATCCATACAGCAATATAAAAACAGAAACATTACGGATGAAGAAAGAAAAATCATAGCTGATTTCGATATCGCCTGGCCCGAAATGCAACGCGGTTATAAGGAAATCATGAGATTCGGGGCTGAAGACAGGAATGACGAGGTGGAGCGTTTGCTTGCTGAAGGAAGCTATGTGGTTCAGGCAAGAAAGCAGACATTTGCCGCCATCAGCAGCCTTAATGACCTCAATCGCAGGAACGCGGAAGCGGCCAATAAAACCAACAGCACGGCCGCCTCCACGGCCACGGCATTGGTGGTGATTGCTACGATACTGGCGGTAGCACTGGCGGTCACACTGGGCCTGATCCTGACGTTTTCCATCACCAAACCCCTGAACAAGGCCATGGTCATGATCCAGGAAATAGGGAAAGGGCATCTTTCTGAGCGGCTCAATTTGAATAGAGCAGATGAAATGGGCATTCTGGCGAAAGCCATGGACCAATTTGCCGATGATTTAAAACGATATGTCGTCAGGGGTATGCAGGAAATTTCGAAGGGCAATATCAATATTGAAACTCCCATGATGGATGAGCGGGACGAAATTGGACCGGCTATCAAAATGATGGTGGTCAACATCGGAAATCTGGTGCAGGAAATGAATGCGCTGACCAAATCAGCATTGGAGGGTAAACTGGATATACGCGGCGATGAAGAAGCGTTTACCGGGTCGTACCGCGAGATCGTGGCCGGTGTCAATAAAACACTGGATGCGGTCATGGGGCCGATTAATGAAGCGTCAGCGGTCCTGGAAAAGGTTGCCGGGAAGGATATGACAGCAAGGGTTAAAGGCGATTACAGAGGCGATCATGCTAAAATCAAAGAATCCCTCAATCTGGCGGTGCAAAATCTGGATAAGGCTCTGCAACAGGTGGCCATTGGAGCCGAACAGGTGGCGTCGGCCAGTGTGCAGGTAAGCACCGGCGGTCAGCAGCTGTCTCAGGGCGCAAGTGAGCAGGCCAGTTCCCTGGAAGAAATTTCCAGCAATTTGCAGGAAATGTCGTCCATGACCAAGCAAAACGCGCTCAATGCCCGGGAAGCCAAGGGCGTGGCTGACTATGCCCGCGGCAGCGCGGACAAAGGAGTCGAAAGCATGACCCGAATGTCCGGCGCCATCAGTAAAATCAAAACGTCGTCCGATGCTACCGCTAAGATCGTAAAGACGATCGATGAGATTGCGTTTCAGACCAACCTTCTTGCGCTGAACGCCGCAGTGGAAGCAGCCCGTGCCGGTGATGCGGGGAAAGGTTTTGCGGTTGTGGCCGAAGAAGTGCGAAATCTGGCGATGCGCAGTGCCGAAGCCGCCAAGAACACCGCCAATCTGATTGAAGAAGCCGTTAAAAATTCAGAGAACGGCGTGGCCATTAATGCTGAAGTTTTGAAGAATTTTGAGGATATTACAGAAAAGATCAACAAAGTCAGTCAGGTTGTGGCGGAAATTGCAGCAGCTTCCGAGCAGCAGGATCAGGGAATCGGACAGATCAACAAAGCCGTGGAGCAATTAAATCAGGTGACCCAGCAGAACGCCGCCAATGCCGAAGAATCAGCCAGTGCGGCCGAGGAGATGTCTTCGCAATCCGAAGAAATGCGCAGCATGATAGCCGGCTTCAGGCTGAACGGTTCAGGGAAATCTGATTTCCTGTTGACGGAAAAACAGACGAATCATGCTTTACACGGAAATATAGCCGGCACGAAAGGCGCTAAGGCTCTGGCTGGACTTATACCGGATCCCCGCCAAGTCATCCCCCTGGATGAAAGTGACAAAATTGCATTATCCGCTTTTTAAATTTTCAAAATGACAATCCCTTTCTCTCCCTTGCGAAAAGGGAGAGAAAGGGAAGGGAAATTATGGGATACAAAACGGAAACCGGATCCGATGATCCGACGCATGCTGAAACCGCAGAGACGAAAATACCTTCGTTGGAAAAATATACAAAAGAGAATCTTCGTTCTTCCGAAGAGAAATTTTCATTGATCTTTAAACACAGTCCCAACGGGATGTGTATATCGACCTTCTGCCATGGCCGTTTTGTTGATGTCAATGATCTTTATGTCAATGCACTGGGTTACACCCGAAAAGAATTGATTGGCCGCACATCATCTGATATCAATCTCTGGGTGGATGTCACCGAACGGGACGCCATGGTAAAGGCGCTCATGCAAACCGGTACGATAACGGATTTTGAATTACATTTTCGCGATAAAAAGGGCCATATTCATTTGGGTCTTACATCGGCCTCTCTGTTTACAATCGGCGACGAGTCATACATTCTGACGCAGACGCAGGATATTACCGATCGCAAGCAAATAGAAAAAAAACTGCAGCAAACGCATACCCGTCTCAGAAAAACAATTGAGACCACGATTCAGATGCTGGTATCGGTTCTGGAGTCCAGAGATCCCTATACGGCGGGCCACCAGTATCGTTCTGCCAAGCTGGCCTGTGCCATAGCGGCAGAGATAGGATTGCCGGAAGATAAAATTGAGGGGATTCGCATGGCGGGCATCGTCCATGATATTGGCAAGTTATCCATTCCTGCGGAGATATTGACCAAACCTTCAAAATTGAGCGAGATCGAATTAAAAATGATTAGAGAACATTGCCGGAATGGATATGAAATGTTGAAAAATTTGGAATCTCCCTGGCCCTTGTCGGAAATAGTTTTTCAGCATCATGAGCGAATAAACGGAACCGGATATCCGAGAAAGCTGAAAGGGAAAGACATTCTTTTGGAAGCCCGCATTTTGTCCGTGGCTGATGTCGTGGAGGCCATGGCTTCTCACCGTCCTTATCGCGCTTCTCTGGGTATTGAAGCGGCCCTTGAAGAAATAGAAAAAAACAGGGGGATTTTCTATGACACCGTCGCAACCGATGCTTGCTTGAAATTGTTCAAGGAAAAGCAATATCAATTAATATAACGTGATTTAAAAAAATGCGTTGATGGCTATGGGCCTGGCGCTGATTCATTACATAGATCAAACGGTAATGCATTATTTTCCCAACCATGTGTTCAAAAGCTCTATTTCCTTTTCTTTCCATTGCGGTGAAAATCGGATTTGCAGAAAAGATTCGTATAGGGAATCGATTGTTTTTACCGCATTCTCGATCACGTAAATTCTTTCCAGAAGTTTTCCGGAGCCATCATCCTGCTCGTCCTGCCAGTCTGCTTGCGGCATTTTCAGAGACTGGAAATAAAATGAATCCGCCTTGAAGATGAATTCCCATTCATTTTGATCCCGGATCATTTTTATTCCGGCTTCCTTGACTTTTTTCCCCTGCCGGATGGCTTCCTTGCCCTCTTTAAGTTCGGCGTGAATGCCGTGGCAGACAACGCCCTGGGAATATTCCCCCTCGCCGGCTTCCAGGGCCAATCGCTTGAGAAAGTGGAGTTCCACCTCTTCCTTGCCGTTTAAGGCTATCCGGCCATTGCGCTCCTCCGATTTGAACCAGAGCCAGGTTAAAAATTCGCGGCCGATCACCGACGCGTCTGTGGAGGATTCGGAATCACTCGTGATGAGAGGATTATCCTGCGGTGAATAAGGTTTAAGAGCCAGCGAAAAAGACTTTTTGAACAGGTCGACAAAATCATCGGCGACATGATCGGACAGAGAAGAAAAATAAATAATGTTTTTGCTTACAGACCAGCACACATCATAAAAAGAAGGTACGGCATCAAGCTTTGTCAGCAGCGCCAGTCTCACCTTGTCTTTGATGCCTTCGGCCAGTTGCTTGTTGATTCTGTTTTTGCCGCTTTCGGCGAGAAAGCGCTTTTCTTCTTCCATCAGTTTGATTTTCAGAAGTTTTGCCGGGATCAGTTTGCGGTCGACCCGCAGCGAAAAGATGAGATAATCGCCGAGCGCGTAATCGGCTTTTTCGAAATGGGTGTCCAGTATGTCGGTCAGGGAGACCCATCCCATTCTCTTCTCTTCGGTGGTTTTCGGAGAATCATGAAAGGCATTGGCCTTGATCCGGCTGTTGATAAAATTTAAAAAAGCCTGCGGCAATTGACCGTCGACATGAAAACGCGAAAACGTGAAACTTCCCTTTAGCAAACCCATGATGGACACCTCATTTTGGTTGCAGCCTATAGTATAGCGACGGCAATGTGTCAAGAATTTATGTTGTGGATTTTCTCTGCAAAATCGATTATTCTGTAAACATATCAACAGGGTATTTATCCGTGGACAGAGCATTTTATTTATGTTAGTGAGCTTCATGTTTTCAGGATTCATTTGTGCTCGGTTTTGAAATGTGACGGATGACTGTGCGGTCATGAAAACAAAGGGCGTACGGAAGCGCAGGTTTTCCGCCGGGGAGGTGGTTGGACTGAAAATAAAAAAAATAGGTATTGTTGCCAATATTGAAAAAGAAAATATTGCCGGCCAGGTCAAATCATTAAAAAAGTGGCTGGAAGAACAACATGTTCAGGTTTTTCTGGAAATGGCGATTTCCGGGAAAATCGATTCTTCCGGCGGGCTTTCGTGGAATGACCTCGCGCGCAAGTCGGAACTCGTTGTTGCGCTGGGCGGCGACGGCACCATGCTGCGTGCGGCGCATTATCTGGCCGGTCACAGGGTTCCCCTGCTGGGCATCAATCTGGGGAGTTTCGGCTATCTTACCGAGGTCAACCTGAACGAAATTCACTCGACGCTGGAATTGATTATCAGCGGGAATTTCGTGACGGAAAGAAGAATGATGCTTGATGTAAGCATCAAGAGGGGGAAAACGGTCACCAATGTCGGCAGTGTCTTAAACGATGTCGTGATCAACCGCGGCGACTTGTCCCGCATGAACGAACTGGAAATGGAGGTGAACGGCAGCTATCTGACAACCTACAAGGGAGACGGGCTGATTGTGTCCACGCCGACCGGTTCCACCGCCTATTCTCTTTCCGCCGGCGGCCCCATCGTTTTTCCCGGGAATGATTTGATCATCGTTAATCCTATCTGTCCGCATACGTTGACGAATCGTCCGATCATATTTTCCGAGAATTCCAGCCTCAGAATCACCCTCTGGTCCAAGGATAAAGGCGCCATGCTGACGCTCGACGGCCAGGAAGCATATAAAATCAAGTCCGGCGATGTCGTGACCGTCAAAAAATCGAAGCATTCGACCACGCTGGTTCTTTCTCCCTACCGCAGCTACGGCGAAATTCTGCGTTCCAAGCTCGGTTGGGGCGATTTACCTCCGGGAGCTAAAAAAAGGAAAAATGCTAAATGAACTGAGCATTACAAATTTTGCCATTATTGATGAACTTCATCTTACCTTTGATGAGGGGTTGAACGTCATTACCGGCGAAACCGGCGCGGGAAAATCAATCATTATCGGCGCCGCCGGTCTGCTGCTCGGCGACAGAGCGGCGACCGAAATGATCAGGACACAGGCCGACACGGCAACCGTGGAAGCGGTTTTCGATATTGCCTCCAACAAACCATTGCAAGATAAGATTGCCTCCATGGGCTTTCCCGACTCGGAGACACTGATCATTCGCCGGGTCATTTCCCATTCCGGTAAAAACAGGGCGTTTGTTAACGGACAGGCGGCGACCTTAATGAATTTATCCGCCGTCAGTGAAATGCTGATTAACATCTGCGGGCAACATGAACACCAGGTGATTCTCAACGCGGAAAATCATATTGATATCCTCGATGAATTTGGCGGCTGTCTGGCGGCTCGAGGCGCGTATGAAGAAATTTTTAACCGGTATCAGCAGATCAGGGCGCACATAGAGCGATTGAAAGATTTAAACAAAAGCCGGGAAGAAAAAGCCGATTTGTATAAATTCCAGTTGAAGGAGATTCAGGATATCGATCCGCAGCCGGCGGAAGATGCGGCGCTGTCCGATGAGAAAAAGGTCCTTATCCATGCGCAAAAACTGACCGATTGCGCCGGCCGTTCGTATGATCTGCTGTACGGCGACCGGGATTGCGCTCTCGTTAAGATCAAGGAAATTCAGCAGCAGATTCAAGAAATTAAAAAGATAGATTCCAGCCTGAATATTGCCGAAGCGGATATTGAAAGCAGTTTTGTCACACTTCAGGAGGCGGCGCTGGCTCTGCGTGATTACAGCAAGAGTCTTTTTTTCGACGCCGACAGGCTTGCTGCGATAGAGGAACGTCTGGAATTGTTAAATCGTCTAAAACGGAAACACGGCGGATCGCTGGACGCTGTGCTGAACAAAAAAAAGGAGATCGAAGAATCTCTGAAAACGGTTTCTTCCCTGGAAGAGGAATTGGGGAAGCTGAACCAGGAACAGGAAAAGATCAAGGGCGTTTTAAGACAGGATGCGCTGACGCTGTCCCGGATGAGAAAACAGGCGGCGGAAAAATTGACCGACGCGGTGGAAAAAGAAATTCACGCGCTGAATATGCCGCACGCATCTTTTTCTGTCAGCATGAAACAGCAGGACAATCCCGCTGAAACGTTCGGACCGAAAGGAATGGATGAAATCGAATTTTATCTCTCGGCCAATAAGGGCGAAGAAATAAAACCCTTGAATAAGGTCGCTTCCGGCGGCGAACTGTCAAGAATTATTCTGGCCTTGAAAAATGTTCTGTCGAGCGCCGGATCCGTTTCGTCGATTATTTTTGATGAAGTGGATAACGGTATCGGCGGCGCGGTGGCGGAGATCGTCGGCAGGAAGTTGAAGGAGGTTTCCGCCAAACACCAGGTGATCTGTATAACGCATTTGCCGCAGATTGCCTGTTTTGGTGAAAAACACTTGTATGTTTCCAAAAAAGTTGTAAAAGGCAGGACCATCACGACCGTGCATGAACTCGACCACGAACAAAGAATCGAAGAAGTGAGCAGAATGCTCGGCGGGGTTGATGTTACGCCGACAACAAGAGAGCATGCGCGGGAAATGCTCCATAACGCCCGGGCGCATAAAATCAAATCACCAGGAGAGCAAAAATGCTGAGGAAAGCGCGTATTGACGATGTGAAAACCATTCACCGAATGATCAATGTATCGTCGGGGAAAGGTGAAATGCTGCCGCGCTCTCTGATGGATATTTATAATTCTCTGCGTGATTTTTTCGTCTGTTATGATGAAGATTCGTCGCAAATCATCGGTATTTGCGCGATGAATATCATCTGGGAAAATCTCGCGGAAATAAGATCTCTTTATGTCGATGAAGATCATCGGCAAAAAGGAGTGGGGCGTGAGCTCGTCGAGGCCTGCATTTCCGAAGCGATTACGCTGGGGCTTTTCAAGATATTTACCCTGACCTATAAAAAAGAATTTTTTACCAGGCTGGGATTCAAGGAAATCGACCGGAATCTTCTTCCGGAAAAAATCTGGTCGGATTGTTTCCGTTGCTCCAAGTATCCGGAGTACTGTGATGAAACGGCGATGATTGTCGAGCTATGAAGAGTGTGCTGAAAAAAGTTCTTTTTATCATCATGGCGTTTGCGTGCAGCGGGTGCATGGGTGCGGTTTCGTATCCGTCTTTGAAAACGCTGGAATCCTTCGTGCCCGGGAAATCCGCGGAAATCGTTTTCCATGACGATCTGGAAAACGCATCACTGGAGACGGCCATTGATCGCAGCATCCGTTTTTATGAGGGACGCGGACGCCATAACGTTTATCGGATAGCCGACCGGGACGTTGACGCGCTGCAATTGAAAGAAACACTGATTGCTTTTCGCGCGCTTTTACACGAAGCGGAAGGCCCGGACGATTTGACAAAAAAAATTGCAGAAGCATTCGATGTCTACCGGGTTGCCGGGTCGGATGACGGCAGCGTCCTCTTTACCGGTTATTATGAGCCGCTTCTGGAAGGGTCTCTGCAACGCACCGAAAAATACAGATATCCGCTTTACCGGGTGCCGCCTGATTTGATTCGAAAAGGAAACAAGGTCGGCCGAATGGAGGATGACGACTTTGTTCCTTATTACAGCCGCCGGGAGATTGATGTCGAGGGTGTGCTCAAAGGCAAGAATCTGGAGCTGATCTGGGTTTCGGATCCCGTGGATTTGTTTTCTCTGCACATCCAGGGTTCCGGTAAAATCAAGCTGGAAAACGGTGAACTTTTAACGGTGGGTTATGCGCAAACGAACGGCCGCCCTTTCCGGAGCGTCACCAAATTCATGCTTGACGGCGGTAAAATACAAAACAATGAAGTTACGTATCGTCACGCGTTTTTGAGAAATAAAAGCGACGAAGAAATCTACGAGGCGTTAAGCCACAATGAAAGGTACACATTCTTCCGATTTTTAGAAAAGGATCCGGTGGGATCGTTGGGAGAGATGGTGACTCCGGACAGATCCATCGCCACCGATCCGGATTTTTTTCCGGAAGGGGCATTGGCCTTCATCCGTTTGCGCAAACCTGTTTTTGACAATGCGGGTCATGTCAAAGAAAGAGTTGATTTCTCCCGTTTCGTCCTGAGCCAGGATAGAGGCGCTGCCATCAAAGGACCCGGCCGAGTGGATCTTTTCTGCGGTTTCGGGGAAAAAGCGGAATACACCGCCGGTACGCTCAAAGAAAAAGGCGAGTTGTACTTGCTGCTGAAAAAATAGATTCTTTTCATTCATTCCTGCATAAGATCGCGCGGGGATATCTCGTCGGTGGCGTAAAGAACGGCCCTCTCCAGCGCTTCTTCCCGAAAGGCGTGAATTTTCAGATATTCGGGATTGCCGGTCATCTCAATAAAAGCTTTACGGGAGGGATACTGAACCAGCATTAAAAGATCCCAGGTCTCTGTTCCGTTGAGCAGTTCTTTCGGTCTGCTGAATAATAAAAGTTTTCCGCCGACGCCTTCCACAAATCGGGTGGCTTCTTTCATATAGCGGACATACGATTTCCGGCCGCCGTCTTTTTTAAATTTCAGCAGATTCAGCATGACAAACGATTGGTCATTGGGATTTTTAAGCAATTCAATGAATTGGTCCTTATTTATTTCCGTCGCGTTCATACGAGTCTCCTCATCTTGGTTGGCAAACCCAACCTAGATTTTTTTCCGTTCACGTATAAAGCATCTGGGATCTTCCGCCAGATAATCTCCGCTGTAGGCCAGAGCGCGCCCCCGGCAACCGCCACAGACGGTTTTGTAATTGCATTCGCCGCACAGGCCTTTCAATCGTTTTTCCCGGTTACGCAGGTTCTGAAATACAGGAGCGTTGCTGTAAATTTCACTGAAACTCCGATTTCTGATATTGCCGGCGTTGACTTCCACAAAGGGGCAGGGCCAGACATCGCCGTTGGCTTTAACATAGACAAATCCCCGTCCCGCCGCGCAGCCGTGAAAGACCTTGCCGGCCAGTTCGAGTCTCCATCCCTCTTTAATTCCTTTTTTCTCCAGGATGTAAGGCCAGTACTGGGGACCGGCAACCGGCTCGATAATTGTTTTCGCGGTTCTTTGTTTTTCGGCGATCAGTTCGCTCAAATACTTATTGGCGCTTTTCTTTAACGTGGCTTTTTCAATTTTTTCTCCGCGACCCACGGCAACCAATTGATACATGAGCATGATGCCGGCGCCATTTCGGTCTGTAAAATCAATCAGCTCCGAAAGATGCGGTATATTATATTCCATTGCCGTGGTGTTAATCTGCAATACAATACCGGCTTTTTTCGTCGCTTCAATCGCGCGAAACGCCAGATCAAATGCCCCCGGCTTATTGCGCACCATGTCGTGAATAGATGGATCGGCGGCGTCAATACTGATGGCATTGCAAACCACGCCGTGATCTTTGAGCTTGAAGGCCATTTCTTCGTCGATTAACGTGCCGTTGGTTGCGATAATATTGGCCAGTCCGGCTTTTTGTGAATGTCGGAGCAACTCAAAAATATCCGGTCTGACCAGCGGTTCGCCACCCGTGTAAATCAACGTGCGAAATTCACTGACGGACGCAATGGAGTCAATCAGTCGTTTCCCTTCGTCGGTCGTCAGTTCATCGGCACCGGCATTCCCGCTGACAGCGTGACAATGAATACAGCGGAGATTACAGGCGCCGGTGACTTCCCAGACCGGATGTCCGGGATATCCGATACAGCCCATACCCCAGGCGCCGTTGGCAACCGGTATGGATCTAAACCCGTATTGAAATCCCCATCCCGCGTATTTCCGCCAGTTGTTCAGATACGCCATCAACAGCGAACTGCCCAGTTGTCTGCAAAGGAGGGAAGGCGGATTATAAAATGATTTGACCTTGTTTTTTGCCGGCATCGATCAACCTAAATACAGGCCAGAATATAGGCCAGGGATGTTCCCAGGTTGACCGCGATATTCAGGGCGCATAATTTTTCCAGAATTATTTTGTCTTCGTATTGGCAGCGCAGCATTTTCAAAATCACATATAAAGATATGATCAGGACGGGCACGTAAAAATAAATGACGTTGAACGGGATTCCCCACAACGGTGAGGCGAGCATGGCCATTGAAGCCAGCAGAGCAGCGGCGACGTAGAGAAATTCACCGTTTTTCTTCCCGATGCGATAAAGCAGATTTTTCTTGCCCGTGGCCTTGTCTGATTCGTAATCGGGGTATTCATTGAGCAGAATCACGTTGAAAATCGTCAACGCAACGGGGATGGACAGCCAGTGAATTGCCGGATGAATGGAGGCCGTCTGGATGTAATACGCCGAAGCGATGGGCAGCCATCCGTAGCAGAAGCCGATGAAAATCTCGCCGATGCCTCTTTGCACCAGCCGAACCGGCCGGGTGGAATAAAAGAAACCGGGAAACGCGCCCGCGCATCCCAGGAGCAGCGTGTAGGGGCCTGTCTTTAAAACAAATTGCAGGATCATACCGATGATGCCGGCAAGAATGAAGGAGGCAATGCCCGTCTGGAGGGCTGCGGAACGGGATATGCTGCCGGCCGGAATAACCCCTGAACCGCCGGCAAACCTGCTCCTGTATAAGCGCTGGGAAATCTCATCTTCTCTGTAATCAAAGTATTCTCCCAAATGATAGGTAGACAGCATAATCAGAATAACAGCCGAGACGCCGAGGATGAAGACCCCCATGTTGAAAACGGAATCTGTTCTGTACGCCAGAACAGTGCCCAGGATAAAAGGGAGTATTCCTACGGTGTGAAAAGCTGGCCGCGAAAGTGTAACCCAACTTGCAATTCTTTCTATATTGGAGATTTGCATAAAGGCCCCTGTCTTATTGTGGAGGTTCATTACCATGAGAGATCTTATTTGTAAAGAATCGCTATCCGCACTATGCCGTGTCGAGATTGCTTTACAGGTTGTCTCTGAAGCATTGTCTCCTGGACGTTGGTGGCAGAGATAAAAAATACGGATAACATGTCACGGCAAACCGGCTGGAATTCTCGGTAAAAATCATTTTTTTTCTTGATTGTTAATCTTTATTGTGCTAGTCGTAGCGCGAACTTGAGGGGAATGGTTCCATTCCAAACCAGAGAACAAGCAGGTTTAAACAGAATAAAGAAAAGCGATTGATGAAGTACGGCACAGAGGGCCTGGATATTTTCCTGTAATGTTGCAAGTAATCGTGACTCGTTTTCCATTAAAGCCTCGGTTATGACCGTGAAAGCGGTTGATAATAAAATTCAAAAATTTGATTTTATGAAAGGGGGATTTTAGAAGATGACGAAGGCAGAATTAATCGGAGTTATCGCGAAGTCGGCAGGCATCACCAAGGATAAAGCGGGGAAAGCATTGGATACGTTTCAGGATACGGTTACCAAAGAACTGAAGAAAAGCGGCAAACTCGCTCTGGTCGGCTTCGGCACGTTTTCAGTCGTAAAGAGAAAAGCCAGAGAGGGCCGGAATCCTCAGACCGGCAAAGCCATTAAAATTCCCGCAAAGAAAGTTGTCAAATTCAAGGCAGGAAAAGAACTGGCCGGTAAAGTTAAATAACAGATCATTGGGTTCATTTAAACTAAGGCCTCCGTATTTTGTCATCGCCGGAGGCCTTAGTTCGTTTTGACATTAAAGGAGTTATTTTTTGAAGAAAAAGAGAATACTCAGCGGAATGAGACCAACCGGCAAGTTGCATCTGGGCCATTTGCACGGCGCTCTGCAAAACTGGATTGACCTGCAGGAAAGCGGCAAATATGATTGCTTCTATTTTGTTGCCGACTGGCACGCGATTACCAGCGAGTACAGTTCCACGAAAGGCATAAAAGACAATATCGTCAGTATGGTGATCGACTGGCTCAGCGTAGGACTCGATCCGCAAAAAAGCACGCTGTTTGTGCAGTCGGCGGTGAAGGAACATGCCGAGCTGTTCCTGCTTCTTTCCATGATCACGCCGCTGGCCTGGCTGGAACGTAATCCCACGTACAAAGAAATGAAGACCGAACTGGCCAATAAGGATTTGTCAACATTCGGCTTCCTGGGATATCCTGTGCTGCAGGCCGCCGACATTATCATGTATAAAGCATACGGCGTTCCGGTCGGCGTTGATCAGCTTCCCCACGTGGAATTGACCCGTGAAATAGCCCGTCGTTTTAATTTTCTTTATAAAGAAATTTTTCCTGTTCCCGAACCGCTTTTGACAAGTGTTCCCAAATTACTGGGAGTGGATGGCAGAAAAATGAGCAAGTCCTTTGATAACTCCGTCTGCATCAGTGATCGGGGTAAGGTGTTGCAGCATAAAATTGGCTCCATGTTCACCGATCCTCAGCGGATGAGAAAGACCGATCCGGGCAATCCCGAAATATGCAACGTGTTCACCTTTCATGGCTTATATTCTTCACCGGAGAAAATAAAAGAGATCGATACCGAATGCCGCAAAGCCGGTATCGGCTGCACGGACTGTAAGAAAATGCTGGCCGCGCGTGTTGCCGAAAAATTACGACCCGTGCACGAACGCATGGACCATTACACAAGTCATATGGATGAAATCAGAGCGATTATAGAAGACGGCAATGAAAAGGCGAAAACGATAGCCCGTCAGACGATGGAAGACGTCCGCAATGCGATGAACATCTAAACACCTGTTGGTCCGATTGAACGGACACGGGTCCCCGGTAGATTGTATGGAAAGCGAACAAAACTTAAATTACGCCATTAAGCTGGATATCTTTGAAGGTCCGATGGACCTGCTCCTTTATCTGATTAAAAAAAACGAAATTGATATCTATAATATTCCGGTCGCTCTGATTACCGAGCAGTACCTTGAGTACTTGAAAATGATCAAAGCGCTGAATCTGGATCTGGCCGGAGAGTATCTGGTCATGGCATCCACACTCATTCATATCAAATCCCGGATGCTTCTGCCGCCGCCGGAAGAGCCGGAAGAAGAAGAGGAAGATCCCCGCGCCGAGCTGGTCAGACAGCTCCTGGAGCATAAGACTTTTAAAGAAATAGCGGAAAACCTGGGCAGTCGACCTCTGCTCGAAAGAGATGTTTTCACCCATGCGGCAGTTGTGCCTGAAGAGACGGAAAAATCCACTGATGATGACGAGGAAGAACTCATCGAGGTTGGCGTCTTTGAGCTGATTGAAGCTTTCCATCGCGTTATTGCGCAGATGGATAAAAAGGTTTTGATGGAAATCGATTTGGAGAAACTGTCTCTGACTGATATAATTAATGACATTATGGATCAGCTGATCTTGACAAAAAACATTACCTTTGAAGATTTGCTTCAGGGGAAAAGAGATCGCCGGCGCATTATCTATACTTTTTTGGCGATACTGGAACTGATTAAATTGAGAATGATTAAGGCATATCAAACGTCTATTTTTGGAGTTATCCGGATATTTCCGGCCGTGGAGTCGTAAATGGAAAAGATAAAAGCAGTCATTGAATCTCTGATTTTTGCTTCCGACACGCCGTTGGCACCCGAGAAAATTCGCTCTGTTTTTCCCGAAATGGATAAAAAAGACATTCAGGAAATCATCGCGCAACTCGTGACGGAGTACAATGAGCGGCAGGGAGGGATTTTTCTTCAGGAAGTTGCCGGGGGATTTCAGTTCCGCACCAGCCCCGAACTCAGTCAGTGGATAAAGAAACTCAAAAGCACCAGACCTCATTCGCTTTCACCGCAGGCGCTGGAGACTCTGGCCATCATCGCCTATAAACAGCCGATTGTTAAATCGGAAATCGAAGATATTCGCGGTGTGGACGTGGGTGGCCCGCTTAAAGGTCTTCTGGAAAAAAAGCTTATTCGTATCGTCGGGCGTAAGGATGTGCCCGGTAAGCCGATCATTTACGGAACAACCCGGAAATTTCTGGAAGTTTTCAATCTCAAAGATATCATGGACCTGCCCAATATTCGTGAGTTAAAAGAACTTCATCAGCAGCAGGAACTGCAACAGCAGGAACTTCTGGAGCAGGATCAGGAAATATCGGAACGGCAACAGGAATTGATGGAATGTGATCAGGATGGTGCAAAACAGGAAAGCACGGAAGAAAAGATAGAAGAAGCTTCTGACTTATGAAAGAGCGTCTGCAAAAAGTCATTGCGACTGCCGGAATCACTTCACGGCGTCATGCCGAGGAGTTGATCACCCAGGGACGCGTCAGCGTGAACGGTGTCGTCGTGACAAAGCTGGGGGAAAAAGCGGACGCTGCCAAAGATACCATCCGCATTGACGGCAATATCATTTCCGTAGAAAAAACAAAGTATTATATCGCGCTGCATAAACCCGCCGGATTTGTAACGACACTTCATGATCCTCAGTCAAGACCGACCGTTGTTGATTTATTAAGCGATGTCCCGGAGAGAGTTTATCCGGTGGGACGATTGGATTACGATTCCAGGGGGCTGTTGCTTCTGACGAATGACGGAAATTTCGCCCAGAAAATTCAGCATCCCCGTTTTCAGAAACCCAAAATTTACAAAGTCAAAATTCAGGGACGTTTATCCAGGGAGGAATTGAAACAATTAAGCAAAGGCATTAACGTTGATGATGATTTTTTCAAACCGGAAAATATCAGAGTGGAAAAGTATAACGACAGGAGCTGTTGGCTGCGTCTGACGCTGAGGGAAGGGAAAAACAGAATTATCCGTAGAGGATTTGAGAAAATCGGCTACAGAGTTGCCCATCTGGTGCGTGAAGCGATCGGTGATCTCACGTTGGGAACATTGAAAGAAGGTGAGTGGCGGCATTTGACGGCCAAAGAAGTCAAACAGCTTCTGGATGATGCGCAAAGCTCAAAAAGGTAAAATTTTCTTGACTTTCACCGAAAAATAAATAATAAATTCAGCCATAGAAAAGATAAAAATTATATTGTTATCTGGTAATTATGTGTTGCCATCAGTACTAAGGAGGGGGTATGAACAAATCCGATCTTATTGAAGCTTTAAGCACTAAGTTAAATCTGACGGAAAAAAAGGCAATTGATGTTGTAAATCTTATCTTCAAGGGTTTTACCGACGAATTGAAGAAAAATGGTCGTATTGAAATCAGGGGCTTCGGCAGTTTCGTCGTGAAAAAATACGGTTCCTACACGGGAAGAAACCCGAAAACCGGCACTAAAATCCAGGTTGAACCCAAAAAACTGCCCTTTTTCAAAGTCGGAAAAGAACTCAAACTCAGAGTTGATAAGAAAAAATAACCGTTATTGCCTGTTCGGATAAAATATAAAAAGGAGGCATTTATTCTGCCTCCTTTTCTTTGTTCAACGTGATTCTTTTTAAATAATCAGCCTAATGTTCCGGCGCGTTAACGAAATTATTTTCATGCCGGAAAAACGCAGGAAATAATTTCTAGCCTGCTAAATTTGCGTTCACGAAATCCCAGTTAATTAAATTTTGAATAACCGCGGCCAGATAATCCGGTCGGCGGTTTTGATAATCCAGATAATAAGCATGTTCCCAGACATCGATGGTTAAGAGCGCCTTTTGGCCGTGGGCTAAAGGCGTGTCGGCGTTGGCTGTCTTCGTTATTTTCAACTGATTGCCGTCTAAAACAAGCCAGGCCCAGCCGCTGCCGAACTGAGTAACGCCGGCGTTTTTCAACTCTTCGACAAATTTTTCGTAGCTTCCCCATCCGGCATTTATTTTTTCAGCGATTTTACCGGTGGGAACGCCTCCTCCCGCTTTTTTCAGACACTGCCAGTAGAAGGAGTGGTTCCATATCTGAGCGGCGTTGTTGAATATTCCGGTCTTGGCAGAGTTGTTTACGGTTGTTGTGATGATGTCTTCGAGTGATTTTTGTTCAAGGTCGGTTCCGGCAATTAATTTGTTTAAATTGTCCACGTAAGCCTTGTGATGTTTGCCATGATGAAAATCCAGAGTGTTGGCACTGATCACAGGCGCCAAAGCATCTTTTGCGTAGGGGAGTTCCGGTAATAATATAGCCATGTTCAATCTCCTTTTCTAAAAACTTTATTTTCCCGCTGAATTGCGGGAAAAGTAAAAACTTTTTATCCCGGCACTGCATCGGGATAGCAAAGCCTCTCAGGATACCATCAACACGCCTTCATCTATATTAGTCTTATAATAATTCATGTTTTTAATTTGTCAAATTCATAACACATTTTTACGGCGTTTGATTTTCGCCGCCAACATTCCTCGTCTTGTATCTGAGCCAGTTGATATAAACGAACGTGAAAACGGCAAAAATCAAAGCGGGGACGGCGACTTCCTGATTAAACAGGGTGAGGGCGATGCCTCCGGCCAGACCACAATCCTTCATGGTTCCCAAAAGTATAAAAAAATTAACTTTGTTTTCCTGTCCGTGAAAATAGAGTCCTATTTTCCTGATGAGGAAATAAAAAACGAACGTGCTGGTAAAGGCTATGCAAGCGATCATGACAAGTTCTGTCGACAGATTCATGAGGAAAATTCTGCTGTTGGCCGTTATGGCGTAAAAAACTATAAAATAGCAGTAATCGAGCGCCGCATCTTCATGTTTTTTGATAAAATGATCCCATTCTTTTTCAACAGCCAACCGTGAAATCACCAGCGGCAGAACGATCAGACACAGGATCAGAACGATGATATTCCAATAATTCAGGTTAATATATTTAAAAAAGCATAAACCGACCAACGGTATGATGAACAAAGTTCCGAGAAACGTTCCCGCAATGGACGTAAAAACGTAATTTTTTTCGATGCGCAATAAGATGCCCAAAAGAATGATTTCCAGCGACGACGGCATTGCGGCAACCAGAACCATGCCTGCCCAAAGCTCCTGTTTCTGAATCAGAAAAGCGCCCGTCAGGATAATGAAATTTCCCAGAACGAGATAATTCAGAAGATTACCTCTTATGGAGGAATAAAAAAGAGATCCGGGATGACGGAAGAAACCGCGGGGAAATCTGAGCAAGGTAATGGTTATGATGACCATTAAAGCGGGAAGAATCAGAATTCTGCCGACTTGCAGGCCTTGGGGAAAAACCATGCCGCAAATCAACGCTACAATGAAAATGATGTTCCAGCGATGCTCCTGAAAGGTAAGAGCCATCTGTTTTACCTCGTTAGAAATTCTTGTTGTCTGCCTCCGTGATGAGCTTCGCTTCCATTGGCTCGAAAGCCCCGTATGGGTATAAATCGTCTAACGGGTTGAAGACATTATTTTTTTAACGCCGAAAACCAGTAAAAGAAAGAATATGTTCAGGAGCACTATAGTTCCTCCGGCCGGTAAATTCAACACAAAAGCAATGATAAGCCCGAAAGTTACCGATAGTATTGAGAATAAAACAGAAGCGATCATGGTCATCCGGAACCCGAGAGATAACTGCAGAGCGGTCAGGGGAGGAATAATAAGCATTGCTGAAACAAGCATGATCCCGGCGACTTTCATTGCCAAAACAGCGGCTATTGCCGTAAGCAGAAAAAGAATCATATTAATTCTCTTTGTTTTCACCCCCATGGTCAGGGCCAGTTCTTCATCGAACGTAAGGGCAAGAAGATCGTCATAGAACAATACGATTGTGGCAATGACGGTAAATAAAACGATCAGTGAAAGCAATATCTCCGTATGAGTGACTGTGAGAATATTTCCGAAAAGATAGCTGAATAAATCGAGATTATACCCGCCGGATAAACTGGCCAGGATAATGCCCGCGGCAATTCCAATGGAGGAAACGATACCGATGGCCGCATCTCCCTGAATGCGTTTTGACTGGGTCAGTTTCAGAATGGCCAGAGAAGACAACATCACCAGAGGCAGCGCCGCCAGTGTAATGTAGACCGGACTGACGCCCAGCAGCATGACCACGGCAACGCTTCCGAAAGTAACATGGGAAAGACCGTCACCAATGAGAGAAAAACGGCGTAAAACAAGAAACACTCCCAGGATGGAAGCGATGACGGCAATCAGGATGCCTCCCAGAAACGCGCGCTGCACAAATTCGTAATTGAGAATGCTGCTTAATTCCATGTGAGGCCATTTCCCTTTTTATCGTGCTGATGACAAATGACGTGCTGACTGTTTGGTCCGAAAAATCCGGTCATATCCGTTGAGGCGCAGAAGTCTTCAAACGTTCCGAAAAATATTATTTTCTTATCCATATAAAGGAGGTTACGGGCGTATTTCCCGATAATGCCGGTGTCATGCGTGACCAGAACCACTGTTGTTCCGGTTCGATTCACCTCTTCCGTAAGCGTATAGAAAACATCTCTCGTTTCCGGATCCAGGGCGGTCGTCGGTTCGTCAAATATCAGCAAATCCGGTTTCCGGATTAAGGCCCGCGCCAGCATCACTCTTTGTTGTTCGCCGTAAGATAATTCACCGATGAGCTTGCCGGCAAGATGAGCTATCCCCATCTGTGCAAGGATGCTTTTCAAATCAGCCGGATTTCGTTTCTTTATTCCCAGTTGTACAATTTCAGCGGCGGTACAGGGAAAGTGGTAATTCAGCGCATTGATTCTTTGCGGCAAGTAGCCGATTCTGTGCCACTGATTAAAAGAGGTTAGGGGCTGTCCGAAGAGTCTGATGTTTCCCTTCTGCGGTTCAAGAATACCGAGAATATTTTTGATGAGAGTGCTTTTGCCGGAGCCGTTGGAACCGGCGATTCCCAGATAATCGCCTGAGTTGACAACGAACGAAATATTGCTGATGGCTTCCGCGCCTTGATAACAGAAAGAAAGATTCTCAATGCTGATTATTGTTTCGGACATTGCAATCCTTTCTGCAAACTGATCAAATTTTTTTCCATTAACGAGAGAAATGTTTCTCCCTTGTTGATATCCGCTTTGCTGATATCGTGTCCGTTATTGAGTTTTAACAAACCGGCGCCAGTTTCGCTGGCGATTGTTTTTGCCAGGCGGGGATTCATCATGTCTTCATAATATACATGAGACACTTTTTCATTTTTGATCTGATCGATTAAAACAAAAATCTGTTGCGGCGCCGGTTCCGCGTCGGCAAAAACATTGTAAGCCGCGATATATTGCAGATGATATCTTGCGGCCAGATAGGCGAAGGCCCAGTGTCCGGCGTGCAGGACCGTCCTCGTTTTGCATGCAGCCAGTGCCGTTCGATATCGTTGATCCATGTTCACCAATTTACGTTTGTAGTCACCGGCATTCTTTAAATAATAGTCGCTGTTGCGCGGATCTTTCTGAATGAAAGCGTCCGTGATATTATCCACCATCTTCTGCGCGTTATCCATATCCAGCCAGATGTGCGGATCAAACCGGGATACATGCCCGTCATGATTTTCATGAGTGTCATGATTGGCTTCTTCTTGATCCAGCGGCAGTAAAATTGCGCCATTACCGGTTTCCACCGCCAGCATATTGGTGTTTTTATCGGCGGCCTTGATAATTTTATAGGCCCACTGTTCCAGTTCGAAATTGGTAAAGAGGAAAACATCGGCTTTTGTGACTCTGACGATATCTTCAGGTCTCAACTCGTAATGGTGAGCGTCCGTTCCCGGCGGCAGGAGCATTTTAATGTTGATTTTATCACCGCCGATATTGCGGGCGAAATCGTAAACGGGAAAAATTGTGGCAATGACACGGAGCTTCTTATCTTTCGGATCGGGATCGTTGGCCTGTTGACAGGAAAAAATTAAAATTAAAATTAAACAAAACAGTATCAACCGCGGTATTCTTTTTAAAAACATCATCAATCTTCTTTCTCATGGCAGCGTTGATCGTAAAGATTTAATTATGCCGTGTTATTCTGAGCAAAAATACGACACATTAAATCCGGTTTCTAATATCCGGCTTTTTGCAAGGAAGTCAAATCCTTTTCAGTCAAATATCAGTGTAAAAAATTACCAGAAATGAAACAGCGATGCAACATATATCCATCATTGAATATTCAAACGATGAAAAAAAATCTGATTCATGATATAAGTGAAACATTGCAAATTCAAAAAAGGAGGCAGGACTATGAAACCCATCGGTCCGTTAATGTGGGAACACAGATTAATTGAAAAAATGCTTGCTTCGATGATGCGTCACATGGATCACGTGGAAAAGATCCGAAAGGTTAACCCGCTGATTATTGATATGGCCGTTGATTTCATCCGTGTTTATGCCGACCGAACGCATCATGGCAAGGAAGAGGAAATTCTTTTCAGAGATCTGGCAAAAAAAGAACTTACTCCCGAATTGAAGAAAATCATGCAGGAACTGCTTGATGAGCATGTCTGGGGCAGAAAAACAACGGCCGCGCTGGTCGCGGCAAAAAATAAATACCTGCAGGGCAATCAAGATGAATTACCCCGGATTATTGATGCGGCGAGGCAGTTGGGCAACTTTTATCCCAAACATATCGAAAAGGAAGATAAACATTTTTTTTATCCCTGTCAGGAATATTTTGACAAGGAAGAGCAAACCAGAATGCTTGCCGAATTCTGGGAATTCGACCGCAAAATGATTCACGAAAAATATAATAAGGTCCTTGACGACTATGTTGCGCTTTAACTTTTAGTAATTCCAGCCCCAGAACCCGAAAGCCAGCACGTTCATAATGACCGGCACAGCGTAGATGATACCAACGGTCGTCAGCTTGGCCTTCATGGATTTCAGGCTGATGACCAGAATGGCGAAACAGAAAAAGTGGAAATAGCCAATCAGGAAAATAAGCCAGACGCCTTTGAAGGATAGATACCAGAACGGGTATTCCCAGACCAGATGGCCTCCGATGTTGAGCAGGCATTCGACAAAAACGCAGAAGGCGCTGAAACCGATGGCCCAGAACCATTTCTCCGGCAGACCCAAAATTTTCTCTTTCTTACTTTCAGACAAGGTGTGGTAGTAAATAATGCCGAGAATAAGAAACATGAACATGATTTCAATATTCCAACCCACCAGGGTCCGCAGAGCCGTATCGCCGGGAGTTGTCCAGAAAGCCGAACGCTGCGTCAGGTACATCACCCAGCCGTTCCATGTTTCGTTGAAAAAATCCACGCCGAAAATGGTCAGGCCGGCAAGAATCGCGTTCCAGTCGCCGTTTTTGCGCGCCTCCTTGATTTCCCTCGTGTAAATATAAAAGACAATGGCCAAAAGGGGAATGACATACCATTTGATCATGGTAAGATCTCTCAGTCCGCATAACGCTTGTTGGGTTGCTTCCGTCATAATGCCCTCCTTAAAATTTATGAGTTAAAAGATGGTTAAGGTTTTCAATGCTTCCCATATTTTACTTTGCCAAATTTGTATGATTATATTATATATTGTTCAAAATTAAAAAGAAAAAAGTCAAGTTTCATGATTCAGCTTGAAGACAATAAAGGGAGCATTTATGAATCTTAAACCGATCTATCGTCTTTTCACCGTCGTGATAATCGTTTCTGCTTTTTGTTTATCGGGGTGCGCCGGGCCGAGACTCTACAGTGTCAACATGTACTATGACGGGGAGCAGTCGGTCATCCCCGCGTATTTGAAAGTTGCCGGACAGGCATCAGGCTCTGTTGCCGTCGCTGAATTCACAGATACGCGTCAGACTGACGACCCGCTGGTCATCGGCCGCGTGATTCAAAATAATGGCGCAAAGATTCTGGTTTTTCCCCGCAATGTCAAACCGACAAAGGCTGTAGCCCATGGGATAAAGCAATATTTGAAAAAAGCCGGGTATCGGATTACCGAGATTAATGAGCCATGGGATTTGAAAGAGGATAAAATTCCAATGGGGAATGCCGGCGTTCTCATCGGTGGCAATATAGAAGAGCTGGAGATCACCTGTCGGAAAGGAAATCTGACGAATTCCTACAAGACGCATATGACCCTGGCCGTTGTCATCGCGGATGCAGCCCGGGGCCGGATATTGTACAGAACCCGCGTGAAAAGCATTTACACCCAGGAACATGTTTTGTTTTCTGAAAATATTCTGGGGCAGCAGGCTGATATGGTTCTGTCCGATGCCATCGAAAAACTTTTTGAGGATAAAAAAGTGGCGCAGACGATTAAGGAAGCAACCGCCAATTAAAACGAATTTAAAGGGCCGTCGGATCCTGCGGTTTAATAATGACCTTGATGGAGTCCCGTCCGTCAACGACCAGTTGAAACCCTTTGACGATATCCGTTAAAGGAATCCGGTGTGTAATCAGATCCTCCACGGAAACCGTTTGCCATTCTATTAATTTCATCGCTTCAATAATATCGGGCGGGCCGCAGTAGTAAGAAGTAAGGACGGTAATTTCCTTCATCCAGAAATCATTGATCGGAACGACCACTTTCCTGTCCGGTCCCGGAACGGCGAAGAGCACAACTACGCCGCCTTTGTCCACGCATTGCCAGGCCTGCTCGACGGCGGAATCGGCGGCAGCGCATAAAAAAACAATATCGGCTTTTCTGCCGGTCTGTTCCGTCAGGCGTTTTGAAATATCATCGGCCGCGTTGATCACACTATCGGCGCCCATTTCCCGGGCAACGTCCAATTTCTTCCGGTTGATGTCGGCGGCGATGATTTTGCATCCTTTGGTTGCGGCCAGTTTTATGTTGAGTAAACCGGACATGCCGCAGCCAATAACCAAAACCGTTTGGCCTTTTTTCACACCGGCGAGCCTTTGCGCACGGACGACGCAGGCGAGCGGCTCGATGAATGTGCTTTGGTCATAGTCAATGCTGTCGGGCAGCAGATACGTTCCGTTTTTTATTAAAATTTCCGGAACAAGGATGTATTCGGCAAAACCGCCGGGCAGCCTTTCTTTGATCTCGGCACACTGCGGATAGTGCCCGTTCCGGCAGTAGTAACATTTCATGCAGGGCACTTTGGGAGCGATAAATACGCGATCGCCGGGTTTGTATTTCTTTACGGATTTTCCGACGGCCGCAATTTGGGCGCCTAT
>JAGVUJ010000056.1 GCA_019136325.1 Deltaproteobacteria bacterium | reverse complement strand
TACAATCTCAGCAGTGCAAGTATGAATACGAATTTATGAGTGCTTTGTTTTCCTGCAACTATCCTAGTTCGAATATTAGATAAAGATTCTAATAAATTAATTACTGAGCCAGGAGCTTCAGTCATAGCACCCTCCTTGTTTTCTGAAATAGTTACCGGAGATTGGTTCGATTGTTAGATTAGACAATGTGTTAATAATTGTTGGTCGCCCAGCGGATGATTCTGGTGGAGTCAGATCACCGCCTTCAGAAAGATCACGGAGAAAGCCCGAATCACGCCATGTATAGGATCTACCATCCGCATGATTCTCCTCCATGACACATGCTTTTTCGAACAGAATGGGATGATAACGACGAAGACCGCGCCATTCGTTGTCACGCTGGTAGAAGCAAAAATAGCAGCCGGATCTTTGACGCCAAGCATAGTATTCCGGTAATCCAAGCGCCGATTCAACCAATATCTTTTTAATATCCTCTAAAACTAGTCCATCAGTTACAAATGGGAACCTCGAAATTACTCTATCAGATTTTGATTGATAACCTGTACGGTCTTCATCTGCACGTAATCCAGCATAATTAAAAACCATAGTCTCTTTGCAGTTTTTTTTAAGCCACTCAGCATATGGATCAAGCTTTAATAGTCTTGTACACCATCGATTTCTTGGTGCGGGCAATACACCCTTAAACATCTTTAACCAGTATTCGAAGTTTCTTCTTGACCTGATATTAATTATTTCAATCCCCAATATCGCCCGAAGCTTATCCAAGTAAGCGTACGTTTCAGGCAATTCGCAACCGCTATCAATAAACACATACTCCATGGGTAAATCGGCGTATTTCTCTCGCATATAGACGGCTAGGGCGGCGCTATCCTTACCACCGGAAAGGGCAAGCAGGTGACGTTCCTTCATTTGAAATCCCCCTTCGTCTCCATGGTTTGCAGGAGGGCAACCAGAAGATTAGTGCGTGTTTCATTGTCCCAGCTCTGAATATGTTTTAATGTGTCCTTTATCTTGTCGGTGTGCTTTGCTTTCATGTCGATGGTTTTCCACGCAACGTTTCCATCGTCGCGGCTAATGCCGATAAAACGTGATGCGTCATCATCGCGAATACGCTTATCCGATTGTCTCTTTAACTTTCGCAACTGTAAAATGCGTTCATGCAATTCCTGGAGTCGAACAATGAAAGGATCGAGGTCGGCATCCTGCCAGCTTTGAACAGGTTTTTTCATTACGATTGCACAAACCTGGCTGAGCCAGTCATCATCATTTTCCTTTTCTCTGGTCATAATGGCAAGCATTGGCTTTAGATCAGTATCCAGACATAGTTTTACAAGTGGTTCGGTTTGATTTCTGAGATCCTGGCGAAGCCGCTCGAATGAGCGCAATTCCGTTGGCGGTTCGGTCATGGCCAGAACAAAATGTCCTCGTATTTTCTTGACGAACATATCAAAAGCATCACGCAGTTCCGTTAATGCGTTCCATAATGCTTTTCGCAAGCCTGTTGCATCAGATATTTGGGACTGATCACCTTCGTTATATTCAACCGGCGAAAATCCCAGGGCAACCGGAAGATCGTGGAAAAGCAACTGCTGCGGATCTCGGGCGTTTGCAATCGCATTACGCAGACGAAGAGCATTGGCGCTCAGTGCGCGTGTTGTTCTTGTGTACTCCGGAAGCGACTTGATAAATTCCGTAAGCGGCACGACCACGGACAACAGGGTTTGATTACGGACATGCCGGGCAAGTTTCAGTTCGGTATTGATCACTTGATAATATGTGCGGATAACCTCGGATCGGACACCCGACGGTTTGTAATATCGCAAGCTGAAAAGCTCTGGACGGCGCATGAGTAATGTAATTTCCGCATCACCAAGAAAAGGTTTGAATACATTATCTTCATATACGGCAACTTCGTCGGAATGGACCAGCAAGTAATGGGACAATAAAAGCGGCACTGGCCCCTCACGCAGGCCAAAAGGGGCACGCTTTAGAGCATCCAGCATTTGCCTGACCGGAACTTTCTGACCTGTTTTGTCGGTTTCCTCCAGCAACTCACCAAAAAGTTTCCATACCGCCGCCAATTGTGGTTGCAATCGTTTATCAGGCGCTGCAAGCACCCACGCTCCTTCGTCATTTTGACGATGAAGGCCCGTTTCTTTAATGACCGTGCGATAAACGGCAACTTCAGGCCCATAACCCGTCAAACCAATATCTTCGCTTGTCGATTGGTTGGCTAGAGCTTCACCAACTCTATTGCGCGCCGCCGCCGCCATACTGGATATATGCTCAACATTTATCATTTCATTATTGATGCGGGGACATTGGTGATAAATATGATCACAAAGATCAGATACCATTGCAGAAAGATCTCTTTGGCGTCTAATGACTTGGACTTCACCCTTTGCGTACCATGTTGCCTGACCCGTTCCTGGGGCAAAAGCCTTATCTAAAAACGCAATCAAAGACTGTGCCGCCTGAGCCGCACGATGAAGCGCTTCCCGCCGCGCCACACCATCCCTTTCCAGTTGCGGCGCGCTACAGGCAGCCCGCGTCGCTGCTGCTTCCAACATCAATTGTCGAACCTGGTTTAGGCAGGGGGCGTACCCGACAATCACGGGATTGCTCTCTGCTGCAATTTCAAGGAGGCCCTCTGGTTTACGCTGTTTCCCCAGCATCAGCCAGATCGTTCCATCGGTCTCGTTTTCAAAACGGGGCTGTTTTTTGATGGCAGGGATATCATCCTCGGTGCACCACCGTACGGCAAAATCGCGAAATGTTCCTGTCTGAATGGTATGACGTGCCGCCACCATGTTAGCGCGTGAGGCGATTTCTTCCAATATTTCACCAATGGGTCTTAGGGCAACTCTTCCCCGCTCTTGCAGCACCTCTCGATCCAGGTCAAAATCACTGCCCTCCCAAAGCCGATACTCCTGGGCATATTCCCGATAAAGCAAGATACGCTTTTCTACTAAATCCCGTAGGAGATCGGTCGTCTTGTGCTTTCTGCTGGGGGAAACATTACACAGTGCGACATGGATCATTTTTTCTGTCGCGGCTATTCCAGGTAACGACGATAAAAGATTCAATATGCCGATGGTTTTTAAAATCCTGATTTTGTATGGCTCCACATCACTTTGTGCGGCGATTATGGCATTTATCTCAAGCCATCGTTGGTTTTCCGACCGGTCTGCATGTCGGATCGCGCCTGTTTCATTGAAATAGTCATACAGCATATCTAAACCAATTGTCGGCATTTGCTCTTGCTCTTCCAATTCCAACCGCTTCAGGCAATCACTAAAGGCATGCGTTTCACCGCTTGTAAGGAAAGAGAAGATGGTTCTGTCGTTTTGCGCAAACCGTCGCGTCAATTCACCGATTAGATAAACGGATAATGGATGGAAGGGATAAAGTGTTTGTACCGATTCCGCATCAAGTTGCGGCAGGCCATCCAGACTAATATTGGACATTGCGTTTGTCATGGTCTGACACCAATCAGCCAACGCCTTCTTTTGTGTCGGCTGCGTCGGCTCAAGGGTGATGGCCTCTCGGATAAGGGCAAAACTGCGTGTCGGTGGTTCAATGTATGCTCTATCCTCAAACCGGCCTTGGATTTTCAACCATTCCTCTCGTTGAACCCGGCTTAATGCTCCCGAATAGGAGCTGAAAGCTTGATGAAGACAGACCCACAAAAAAACGGCCTTGGACTCGGCAAGGGCTTGGAGAGCAAAAATGTCACCCCGTTCCTCATGATGCGCCTGATACTCCAGGTTTTTCCCAAACTCATCCACCACTATGAATAGTGGCTTCCCGGCAATTTCTGCAAGTGCTGTAAAAGCATCCACAACACTTCGCGTCGCGGGCCACTCTTTATCTTCCAAGAGGCTTACATTCTTTCTCAATCGCTTCAAAGCAGCACTTTCTGAGTGAGTCGGCATTAATTGCAGTGAAGATGAAAGACCTCTTACCAATGTACTGTTCAAAGATTCATAACGGGATACAGCTCTAATACCAACAGCAGGTGCACTTGTGCTGTCAGGGGCTAAAAAGGTCTTCAGGCGTGTAGAGAGTTTTTTATCAGCTTTTTGAAGCTTTTTATAACATAGGTTGCGCGTCGTTTGATCGGCACATGAAAGCGCAATCAGAAAATTACAAAACGCACTTTTGCCTGTTCCATAGGGGCCAGTAAGGGACCATGCATTGATGGATTCGCCTTCGATCGCATCGGCAAGTCGGCATAATGTGCTGCATGCTACGGGTGTAATCTGGAAACGATGCAAAAGAGATGTATCATCGGCATCGCGGTCAAGATTGACGGAACGGGCAACCGATCGATCAATTTTTATTAATTGTAAAAGATCAAGATGCTTCATCTCTTACCTCCATAGTACTTCACCAGGCATTCCTTATTTAATTCGTCAGCCGTTCTGACAAATTGCACCTGACGAATGCCATTTGTTTCCGTAAATGTGACACCATGAATTTGGCGACACACGCTTTCTATCCTTTGCCCACATTCGGACTCCGAAAGCCGGAATGCCATACCTGGCGACATGGGACCAAATGTTATGTGCGAAAGTGGCAAACTGTTTTGACCTTGATACCAGTGCGATGCATAATCAAATACGGCGGCCATAAAGACTAAATCATGTAAATTGGGTTTAGGACCGGATGAATAGCGGTATCGATCTTTTTCGGGCGATTCAATTGCCGGCACAATCAATCCAAGATCCGTAAAAGGGCAGCGAATTTCTACTTGCTCACGGTTGTCAGGCACATACATACGCAGAATGCATGAAACATCTTTTTCAAAAGAGCTTTTAGCGATATTGCACAGTCCCTCGATTTCTCTGGCTTTAGCATCGATGGCATTGGTTAGTTCACGTGCCGTGAACGTTTGCAACATGATGTACGAGAAGGCCAAATTCCAAGAAACAGCCATAAAAGGGGCGCGAAATATCTGCCAATGTAACAACCAGAGGCTCGTGGGATCTTCTAAATAAGGGTCCCACCCGTTTTCTGTATCCAATAATTGTTTCCCAAAATCAGAGGGCTTTAAACAACCCGGATTTTCATCATTCTCCAAGAGACGAAAAAGGAGACACCAAAAGCGGATTGAACGAACCATGTTCTTACCCACACCCAGTTGTTCTATAGCGTTTTCATCGTTGAAAACGTGTGGATTGGCAAGACATCGGTCGTATCCCTTTTTCAGCCAACCATATCGCGGTGTAAACGTCTCATGTCGACCTGCACTACCTTTAATAAGTTCCTGCTCTGTGGTCATTTTTTTATTTGTCATATTTATGAATATCTATATCCTTTAATTTGATATGTTTTTTATTATTATAACGCAATCAACTCTCATTATTAAAATAGCATGCCATGTTACTGTTTTAGATTCACAATTCAAGAGAAAACCGACGAGAATCGTTTTTCATTTTGAAAATAAAAAGTCTCTCCCTCGCCCTGGTTACTGCCACATACGTCAGGTTCCTTATCTGCTCTTCACTCCACCGTTCCGTATTGAACCAGTCCAGGCCGATGACAAAGACGCAGGCATAGTCGAACCCCTTCACGCTGTGGATGGTAGAGATCGTCACGCTCTGTGTGGTCACATCGTATGATCGTTTGGCCCGGTAATCACCTACTATCCAGTTGGAACAGATACCGCGCTCATCCAATGCTTTCATCATTAGATCGGGCAGATGAATGCTGGGCATATGCTCCGGCGTTTTCTGCGTATAGATCACGGAAATTTCGGAAAGTGGGTAGCCTTCTTCACGGTGCAGGTGATCGATTTGCTTTGCCACATAGTCGATCAGCTTATTCAGATCGGAAAACTGTTTTACTTCCGGATCAGGGCCGGTAGTTGTCAGAAATTCCTGGAAAAGTTCCATCTGCGGGGTCTGTGCTTCGGTTTTCTCTTCTTTTCGGCTCAGAAATTGGTTTGCATAGGCGGTGATGTTTCCTGTGCTGCGATAAACCCAAGACAGCTTGTGAACCCGGCCTCGCACCTGGATGCCAAGTTCTTTCCATGTTTGTGACCGGCGATAGATATTCTGATTGTCGTCAAGGGCAATGGCCAGTTGATTGGTCGCGGGATTCAGCAGTTCGACGACAATGCGATACATGTCGTCGGAGAAGTCCTGGCCTTCGTCCACCAGAATGGCGTCATACTTTTCCGGAAAGTTCTTGGATTTCGTAAGTACTTCTTCTATGACCAGGTCGTAGTATGCCGCTTCTTCCTTTTCCCATGCAACGGGTTCGTCCAGGATCTTCGCGCAAAGCTCAAAGAAATGGAGGACTTCCACGCCGTTTTTGCCCAGGGGCACCTTCTTTTCCGCCAGCAGCCGTTTGATGAAATTGACCAGTGTGATGTTGTAGCAGACGAACAGGATGCGCTTGATGGAAGGGTTTTGCTGCATAAGCAGAGCGGCCCGGTGAACCAGAACAAGGGTCTTGCCGGATCCTGAGGGGCCGGTGATGATGCGGTGACCGCCGTCGATCCTGCGGGCGATGGCTTCCTGGTTGTGATCCAGCATTTTGATTCTGTTTTGCTGCTTTTCGTGCTGCGCTGTGGAATTACGGTCAGGCAGTTCAATCCGGACCACGGGAAAAATCAACTGACGGAGGTGATTGAGTTCATCCGGCGTCAGATTAAAGTGAAAGGCTGTAGAGTATTTCTGTTGCAGGGCTTTCAGGAAGGCCTGGCCGGATGGGTCACGGCTGATGTCCGATTGCGGGTGCAAGTCGTCCCAGAAAAAGATTCTGTCCCCGTCAATGACCTGATCGAGGGCTTTGCTGAGGTATTCATATTTGTTGATATTGGGGAACACAACACCTTCATGGATGGGGATTTTCGGGTTCCCGGCGTGATGCGGCTCTCTGGAGACCAAGCGGCGGTCAGCCCGGATTTTGTCCATGAGGCTGTGGCAGTAGGTTTTTGCCTGCCGTAAAGGGCTTTCTCTTTCTTCATTGCGGCCGTTGATGGTTAATGTGAAATGCTGTGGGTTTGCTTCCTGGATCTGATTGAGCACCCAGTCTTTGACTTCAAAGATAATGAGGCCGGTATCTTTACAGAACAGGATAAAATCGGGTTCGTGGCCGTTGATGTCCGGAAGATACCAGACAAGGTATTTGCTGTCCGGTTTGGCTACAGCTTTCAGAAATCCGTAGAAATGGCGTTCGCCATCTGTGCAGAAGCCTTCCACATCATCAGGGATCATAACGGCCATTCAGTATTCTCCCGATGCTTCGACAAGCTCAGCATGACAACAGTTGTGTTTACAAATGATTACAAAAGCTTATAGTTTCACGCGCCAAATCCCATCAGGCTGAGCATGCCTAGTTCTTCTTTGCAGGCTTGGCAAAGATTCTGATCGTCAAACTCGTCCGATGACGTTTCCTGGAGTTCGCCTAAAATCTCCGCCGCATTCTTCATGTCATTTTCCTGGATGGGTTGTCCGCAGTTGCTGCACGTTTTCATACACCTATCCTTTTGATTATTCAAGGGTCATTGGCGAATCAACTATGCGCTGGCCTTGTTGCCTATGATTTGGATTGTCTTACGATCTCCCACCGCCCCGCCTTTTTGCCGCCTGTGCGCTGTAATATACCTTTGCTCTTAAGTTTGCCGGTATTATAGCGTATGCCGATTTCCGTCAATTTTAAGTGTTTTGCCATCTCTTTTTGTGTG
>JAGVUJ010000303.1 GCA_019136325.1 Deltaproteobacteria bacterium | reverse complement strand
ATCGTGAGCCATACATCATCCTCAGAATCGTCAACCATTAATACCCGAAGCGATTGATCCTTCATAAGTCCGTTCTCAAAGCTTTGAATTGTGGGGTACCATGAACTTATTTTTGTTATTATGTCAAGAGGATAATGAAGGTTCCCACCCGGCTGTACCGTATGCTAATATTTGTTTGACTTTTAGCTTGCGTCAAATTAAGTTTCTCAAAATTTAAATAAATATTTTCATCATGAAGATAAGGCTCGAAATTGAAAAAACGAATTGTTATTACAGGTTTAGGAACCATCAATGCCATCGCCAATAATGTGCCGGATTTTTCAACGGCATTAAAACATGGCACCTGCGGCATTGCGGATCTCGATCTATTTGATACTGCCGGATTTCGCTCCCGGACGGGAGGGCAGATTAAAAACTTTCATGTTCACGATTACATGCCCCGCGAATTTTCCGCCAGAAGAATGTCGCGGGCGGACATGCTTGCTCTTGCCGCAACCATAGAAGCATTGCGTAATGCCGGACTCTACCTCCCTCCGGATAGAATAAAAAAAGATATGGGGGTCGTCATCGGCGGCGGCGCCGGCGGTCTTCTGGAAGCGGAAGAATTTTACGGAAAATTATTAACAACCGGTAAAAAAGGCAGGTTCTCCAAACTCTCTGCTTTATTTTGTGCATCTTCGGCCGACCGAATCGCATCGACCTTTGATCTCATGGGACCCAAAGCGACCTTCATGACCGCGTGCTCCGGCGGCGGCACCGCGCTCGGATACGCACGGGATTTGATTTGCAATGGCCAGGCACCCATGGTTCTGGCCGGCGGCGTGGAGCCAATGAGCCGCACCACTTACGCCTCTTTTAACGCTCTTAAATCCGTTGCCGCCGATGTCTGTCGTCCTTTCGATAAAAATCGCGAAGGCCTGTCATTGGGTGAAGCGGCGGCCATGATGGTTCTGGAGGATCTGGAATCGGCTCTGGACAGAGGCGCAAGAATTTATGGTGAAATCCTCGGTTACGGCATCACCTGCGACGCCTATCACATGACCGCTCCCGACGAAAAGGCATCCGGCGCCGTCCGTTCCATGCAAGCGGCACTCAAAGACAGCGGCCTTTCCCCGAACGATATCGACTATATCAACGCGCACGGCACAGCCACACCGGTCAACGATGCCATGGAAACAAAAGCCATCAAAGAGGTTTTCGGCAGACGCGCCTATACCATTCCGGTCAGTTCCACCAAGTCCATGCACGCACACACACTGGGCGCCGCGGGAGCACTCGAAGCCATTGTGTCGATGCTGGCGCTGCATCATGGTTTTATTCCGCCGACCATCAATTATCGGGACGCCGATCCTCTGTGCGATCTGGATTACGTTACTTCCGGATCAAGAAAAGCCGATTTGCGCGCCGTGCTTTCGAATTCGTTTGCCTTCGGAGGCAACAACACCACATTGATATTTGGCAAATATTCCGGGGGAGGTGTTGCCCGTGAACAATGACAGACCAACAGATAACGCTCAGCGCGTCGTTGTGACCGGCATCGGCATGATTACGCCATTGGGAATCGGCAAGGAAGAATTTGCCGCCGGTCTTTTCTCCGGCAAAACGGGAATCGCGGAAATCAAATCGTTCGATACAAGCGCATTCCGTTCGCATCTGGGCGCTGAAGTTGCCCCTTTCAATCCGCGTGATTTTATATCCGTGAAAAACCTGCGGCGCATGGACAAGATATCTCTTTTCACGGTGGCCGCAGCACGCATGGCGCTGCGCGACGCCGGTGTGGAAATCACCGCGGACAACCGCGACCGTATCGGTATTGTTTTGGGAACCGCTTTTGGAGCAACCGATGTAACCGCCCAGTTTTCAGGCACACTGCTTACCCAGGGACCCTCGTCCGTCAATCCGATACTGGTGCCCAATATTGTCATGAACGCTCCCGCCGGTCACACGTCCATCGAGCTGGGCTTTCGCGGCATCAACACAACACTGACGCATTTTGCCGTTTCCGCCGAGACAGCCATTGCTTATGCCGCTGCAGAAATCAGACGCGGCACGGCGGATTTTATGTTAACCGGCGGCGCGGATATTCTATCGAAATTTTATTATGAATCGCTGACAAAATTTCGCGCGCTCTCTCCTCAAAACGGCGGGAAGGAAGCCTGTCGCCCTTTCGACCGGGATAGAAACGGCATCATTGCCGGAGAAGGCTGCGGCTTGTTATTCCTGGAAAGTCTGGAATCCGCAATATCCGGGGGACGCAAACCATATTGCGAAATCAAAGGAGTCGGCATGGGTTCATCGCCGACCAAACCGACCGATTGGCCGAAAGATTCCGAAGGAATAAAACTGGCATGGAATCGCGCGCTGAAAAATTCGTTTTTAAGGGCCAATGAAATCCAGACAATATTTGCGGCGGCTAACGGGGATCAATTTCTGGATGCAACAGAAGCACACGCTTACGAAGAAATCTTTGCCGATGTGGAAACAAAACCGTTCATCACCGCGCTCAAGGGCGCCACGGGAGAAAGCTTCTCCGGAGGAGGCATCCGGGCTTGCGCGCTTGCGCTTTCCATGGAGAAAAGTATTTTGCCTCCCACGTTGGGACTGACCCATCCGCTTTCACCGCTCTCTTTTGTTACGGCACGCCATCGCGATGTCGTCGTCAACAACGCCGCTCTGGCCGGCATTTCATTCGGCGGAACGTATTGTTATCTGATCTTCAGCAAATAATCATTCAAAATTTTTATGGGAGTGAGTCGGATTTTTTATTGGCGTAAAATAGAAAATGTTGTAAACAATGCGGTATTGTGAAAATCATCAGGTGATTGAAAGAAACTTATGAAATTTAAACTGATTTATCCGAAATGGGAGAAGCTTGACCGGCAGACGCGGTTTATTCTGCCGCCTCACGGGCCGGTGGTTTTTGCAGCCACGCTGCCTGATGATGTAGATGTGGAATTTGTTGATGAAAATATTCAGGAAATCAACTTTGACGAGGCGGTGGATTTTGTCGGCATCTCCGTCATGCTGACCGCGCAGGTCAAACGCGGCTGGGAAATAGCCGATCGATTCCGCGAAAAAGGCATTAAGGTTATTTTCGGCGGCATTGCCACCATGCTGCATGCGGAAGAAACCCGGGAACACGCCGATTGTGTCTTCCTGGGCGAGGCGGAAGGACGGATGGAGCAGGTTTTCGAAGATTTCCGAAACGGCAAACTGCAGAAAGTCTATAACTACATGCAGAATTTCCCCCCCATTGAAACAGTTGGTACGGCCAGGCGCAGCATTTTAAACCGAGAGGCTTACAATTACCGCGGCGTGCAAATGGTCGATCTGGTGCACGCGTCCCGCGGCTGCCGATTCAACTGTTATCCGTGCGCCGTGAGATTCCTGGGAGGAAAAAGTTTCCGTCCCCGTCCTTTCGACAAGGTGGTCGAAGAAATGGCCGCCATCGACAACAACCGCCTTTTTATCGTGGATAATTCGCTGGCTCAGGACAAACAATGGGAAATGGATTTGTTCAAGGAAATGATTCCGCTGAAGAAGAAGTGGTGCTGTCATCCTATTGAAAATGACGATCAGGTTTTGGATCTTGCGGCGCAGGCCGGGGCCTGGTTTGTGTATCAAGCCATTTTCGACTCATCGGATTTCATCCGCGACCGCATCAGACGCTATCACGATTACGGCATTGCCGTGGAAGGCAGCATTCTAATAGGGCTTGATTATCACTCGGAAGATTATATAAAAAGATGGATGGATTTTTTACTGGACATTGAACTGGATATGGCGGAGTTCACGATTTTGACGCCTTTCCCGCATACGAAGACTTTTGACGATCTGCACAATGCCGGAAGGATTTTTTCTTATGACTGGAACAACTACACCTGCGGCAAGGCGGTGTTTCAGCCCAAGACCATGACGCCGGAAAAACTGGAGGAGATGTATTATTACTGCTGGGACAAGTTCTACGAGGAAGAGCCGCAACCCTATAAGATGTTTAAGATGCTGAAAAAAGTTATGGATAAGGAAAAGGCGGACGGAACGTACAAGCCTCGCGTTCGTCAGCAGGCGGCGCCTGTGAAGAAAGGGGATGCTGAACAATGAAAAAAAACGGTAACAAAGCTGTCGTCGTCATCGACGGGAGTCATGTCAGTTTCAACGATATCATCGCTGTAGCCCGATACGGCGTTCCGGTTAAAATCAGCAAAGACAGCCGATTTGTCCGCAAAATGGAAAAAACCCGCAAGATGCTCATGGACGCCATGCGCGAAGGCATTCCCGTTTACGGCGTTACTACCGGCTACGGAAAATCCTGCGGCAAACGCATGCCTTTCGATATTGCGCTGAAGAACGGCATCAACATTCTCCGCTTTCATGGTTGCGGCACGGGAGAACCGATTGGCATTGAAGAAACCAGAGCGGCCATGCTGTGCCGCATCATTTGTCTCGCGCGCGGCTATTCCGGCGTTTCGATAGCGCTTCTTCAGCAGATGGCCGATTTTCTCAATCACGGCATTACGCCGGTCGTTCCCTGCGAAGGGTCGGTTGGCGCCTCCGGCGATCTGACGCCGATGTCTTATATCGGAGCCACGCTGATGGGAGAACGCGATGTCGTTTATCAGGATAAAGTCATGCCGGCGGCTAAAGCCATGAAGAAGGCGGGGATCAAGCCTTACCGCTATCTGCCCAAAGAACCCCTGGCCATGCTTAACGGCACCACAACCATGACGGGCATCGCCGTCCTGACGGTCGAAAGGGCGCTTCGAATTTTGTCCGCGGCAATTTACGCCACGGCTCTTTCCATTCACGCGCTCAAGGGCAATGCAAGACATTATCATCCCGTCATTGCGGAAGCCAAACCGTTTCCCGGGCAGAAGTTTGTCGCCGCGCAAATTACGCGTCTTTTGAAAACCAACGTATCGGCACGGCAACTCGAGGACGATTCTCTCGACGCTCTGCAGGACCCCTACTCGCTGCGTTGCACTCCTCAAGTGGCCGGTGTTTTATATGACAGCCTCGAGTGGATCAAGAAATGGGTGGAAATTGAAGCCAACAGTTCCAACGACAATCCCATTTTCGATCCCGCGACCGGTGAAGTCCTGATGGGCGGCAATTTTTACGGCGGGCACATCGCTTTTGCCATGGACGGCCTTAAAGCCGCGTTGGCTTCCGTGGCCGACATGTGTGACCGTCAGATCATGCTTCTGGTCAGCCCGAACTTAAACCGTGGCTTGCCCGGCGACCTCGTCAGAGTGAGAAACACCGATAAGCAAAAAGGTCTCCGGCACGGCTTCAAGGCCATGTCGATTGCTTCATCAGCATTAACGGCGGAAGCTCTCAAGGCAACCATGCCGGCGGCATCATTTTCTCGTTCCACCGAATCGCATAATCAGGATAAAGTCAGCATGGGAACCATCGCGGCGCGCGACGCCGAAAGAATCGGCACGCTGACGGAAAGGGTCGTCGCCATTCATCTGCTCGCGGCGGCGCAGGCCTGCGACATCCGGGACAATACAGACGTCCGACCGCTTCTGGCGGATGTGATGGGAAAAATCAGGTCGGTCAGCGCGCCGGTCATCGAAGACAGGGCGATGGACAAGGACATCGAAAATATCTGCACGGCAATACGATACTCGGATTTTTTTAAAATAAAGCCATGAACAAAAAACAAAGCAGCTTTGAAGTAAAAATCAGGGTTCCTTTCTTCGATCTCGATCCGATGCAGATCGTCTGGCACGCCAATTATCTGAATTATTTTGAAATTGCCCGCGCGGCGCTTTTCGAAAATCACGGCATCGATCTCTATTCCTTTTATGAAAAGCATCAATTAATTTTCCCCATTATCAAAACATCGACCAAGCATGTTCTTCCGCTGTTTCATCGCGATGAAATCATTTGCAAGGCGACGCTTGTTGACGCGCGGATAAAATTGATTGTCGATTTTGAAATCAGGAAAGTGACGGACGGCAAAATATGCGCGCGAGGCCGCACGGAACAGGTTGCCGTCAAGGTTCCGGAAAGAGAAATGCTGTTCGGCATTCCGGAAGAAATCCGACGGGCGTTTGGTCTTTGAGATGGAAGACGTGTTACAGAAATCGTTTATCGCCGGATTCGAACGTCTCATTGCCCGCGCGGATCTGCTCGATTCAATCAACGTATTTCCCGTCGCCGACGGTGACACCGGAAGAAATCTCGCCGTCAGTCTCATTCCGCTGCGCAATCCCGGCCAGACCCGGGAAAAAATGATTCATCAACTGCTGTTGTCGGCTCGAGGCAATTCCGGCAACATTGCCTCGCAGTTTTTTTCTTCGTTCTGCGCGGCGGAAAATATTCCCGATCTGGCCCCGCTGGTCCGCGAGGGCGCGGCCAAGGCGTGGCAGGCGGTGAGCCATCCCCGTCCGGGCACGATGCTCAGTGTATTTGACGCGCTCGCCACCATATTGACCAGCGACATCACGCCGGACAAGCCGACGGTGGACGCGATTATCGGCGCTCTGGAAAAAGCCGTCCATGAAACTTACGAGCAACTGCCCCGGCTGCAGGAAGCGCAAGTGGTAGACGCGGGCGCTCTGGGCATTTATATTTTTTTCGAAGGATTTTTCTATTCCCTGGCCGGCGTACCCGACGGCTGCCGGCCGCTTTCAGAGACATTTCCGGACCGGCTGCGGATATTGCCGCTGTTTCAGGAAAATACGGAACAGGGGTATTGCGTTGATTTTGTCGTCAAAGCCCCCCGATATTCTCCCGATGAAATCAAAATGATCGCCAGTTTGCAGGAAGAAGTGATCATCATCCCTGAGGGCGATTTTTACAAAGTCCACTTGCACACCAGAGACAAGGAACAGGTGCGGTCTCAAATGACGGGGCTGGGCAGCCTGGTCAACTGGGAAGATGATAATCTGGCCTGCCAGATAGAAGCCTTCAAGCAATCCAACGCCGGAAAAACGCTGCATCTGCTCACCGACGCAGCGGGATCGCTCGGCAATCAGGACGCGAAAAAATACGGTTTTACGCTTCTGAACAGCTATCTGACCGTTGGTGATCAATGTCTCCCTGAAACTTTTTTTCAGCCGGAGGCGCTCTACCGTGCCATGAATAAAGGGATGAAAGTATCCACCTCACAGGCGTCCGTTTATGAACGGCACCAGTTTTATGAGAGCGCACTGGAGCGTTATGAAAAAGTTTTATACCTCTGCGTCGGTTCCGTATACACCGGCAATTATCAGGGCGCAATCCAGTGGAAAAAAGAACATGACAAGGAAGACAAACTGATCATACTGGACACGGGAGCCGCTTCGGGAAGGCTGGGGACAATCGCGCTGGCAACGGCCCGCTATTTATCCGAGACAAACGACATGAAGGAAACGGTTGTCTTTGCCCGTAAAGCCATTCGCGCCTGCGAGGAGTATGTGTTTCTGGATAAACTGCAGTATCTTGCGGCGGGCGGACGTCTTTCCAGAACCAGCGCTTTCTTCGGCGATAAACTGAATATGAAGCCGGTCATATCACCGCTTCCTGAAGGAGCAAAAAAAGTCGGTACTGTCAGGACAACGGACGATCAGGTCAAGTTCGCTTTAGCCAAACTTGACGCCGCGATCCCCTGTCCTCATCATGCTGGAATATTCCGACAATAAAAAATTTGTGGAAGGCACCGTTAAAGAAATTTTCAAAGAATTATATCCCGATGCGGAAATTATCCTTCAGCCTCTGTCGCTGACGTCCGGCGCGCATATGGGACCGGGGACGTGGGGGGTGGCTTTTCTACCCAATATCAAATAAATGGAATATAAAATTGACCTCATCAAATAACAAAAACCGTTTTGCTTTTGTCATTCCCGTTTACAATCATGCCGGGACAGTGGCGCAGGTGGCCAGGGACGCGCTGGCGCCGGGTTATCCTGTTTTTGTCGTTGATGACGGTTCAACGGACAACACGTATGATCAGACCAAAGATATTCAGGGCATTCACGTTCTGCGACACGAACAAAATCACGGGAAGGGCGCGGCAATTTTGACCGGTTTCACCGCGGCTTCCGCTGTAGCCGATTGGGCGATTACCATTGACGCCGATGCCCAGCACGACCCTCAGGACGCGCAAAACCTCATTCAATCCATTCCCCGGGGAACCAGGCCGATTGTCGTCGGAGCCAGACAGGGCATGACAGGCGCGAATGTCCCCTGGACGAGCAGCTTCGGGAGAAAATTTTCCAACTTCTGGGTATGGATTTCCGGCGGCCCGAAAATTTCCGATTCCCAAAGCGGCTTTCGCCTTTATCCCCTGCCCGAAACACTAAACTTGAGAACAAAGGCTCGGCGATTCCAGTTTGAAGTGGAAATTCTGGTGACGGCCAACAGAAACGGCATTCCGATCATCGAAGCCCCCGTGCGTGTCCATTACAATCCTGAAGGCGGAAGAATTTCTCACTTCCGTCCCTTTGTGGATTTCTGCCGCAACGCTTCAACCTTCACCCGCTTAATTTTCCGACGGATATTTTTCATTAAGTAACAAAGGCCCATTCGCTATGTTTCGTTCTCCTGCGTTGCTTCGCTCCCAGGATAGTTCGTCCAACAAATTTCAGTGCGCCTATAGTGACCTTTAGGTTATGCACTTCTGAAATTTGGGACTCACTCATTCGACTAACGCTTTAATGAACCTTGGTTTTCCGACACGAAGTGTTCGGAAAACCTAAGAGTGAATTATCCCGCCACCGCAAGGTGGCAGGGACGAACATCGCTTTGCTCGTTCTACCACGGCACTATGCGCCCGGTATAATTCGTCCAGCAAGCTTCAGTGCACTAAGTTTCTGAAGCTTGGGTCTCATTATCAGCGAGTCTCCAGTCCCCATTCGCTTCGGGGATAATTCGTCTAACGCTTCGAACATCGCCTTGCTCGTTCTCAGCGAGTCTCATTAGATATTCACACGGATCGGCAGGATAACCGTGGTGATGCCTTCCCACTGCAGGCGTCGCTGAATGGCAAAGGCGGTTTCGTTGTGCAGAATCCTTTGAAAGGCGTTTTCCTGACGGAAGACCAGCTTCCCGGTAAAAACAGATGACTTGGGAAATTCCCGGAAAATCTCCTGGCACAGCTGGGTCGCCGTTTCGACAACATCCGTTCCCACGTCCATGCGGTAATCG
>JAGVUJ010000212.1 GCA_019136325.1 Deltaproteobacteria bacterium | reverse complement strand
TCCGATGCCGTGGTGATAAAACTGTTTTTGTCTATGGATGTATTAGTCATTATTCATTTCTCCTTCCTTCTTCATTTCCCCCGATATTTCCTTTAACGCCGTCACCAGCAATTCCGTCGCGATGGATGATCCGGTGACCACTTCTCTAGGATCGCTCATAACCCTTTCCGCGGCCATTCTCCTGAGCAAATTGCGGTATTGCTCAGGGATTGCCAGGTTTAGCTGGATTTTCTTCTCTGTGTTCATTGATCAATACCTCCTTGATAGATATTTAGATTTTGTTCTGGATGCATATGGATGACAGTGCAGGTTTCTGTCACAAATAAAAAAGGAACCCATCCCATCAGCAGGAATGGGTCCCTTCACAAAAAGTTAATCTGTATATTCTTGCAGACTCCATTTGTGTTTTTCGGGAACCTTGTCCCAAAATTCTTCGATGATCTCAGAGGGCTGCTTCTCGGTTTTAGCTAATTTTTTAAATAAAGGCGAAAACAGAGAGAAATGAATGGTCATCTGGCAAATCAACATGCGGAGGTACCAGAAACTGTAACCATCCATGCCGTCACTGAATTCTTTCTCGTCAAGATCTTTATCTGTTTCCTCTTGAGAACCCCTCTTGGTATAACGCGCATCATTTTTATTTAAGTTGCTTTGTGTAAATAAAGTCATCTATGTTTTTTAAATCACCTCCTTTCCTGTAAATAATTGATTGTTTTGCCGGTCACAAATTCCAAAGCAAACTTTCCAAAACATTAATATCCGCATCCCGCATGTAAGTTGCGATAGAAAGCGCTTGGATGAGTCGTTTGACCTTCCTCATCCGTAATGGCGTGGTGACTCTCCTTCTAAGGCACCGTTCCAACGTCACCAGATCGCCGGAACGCTCGTAAAATTCTTTGCCTGCTTTTTGAATGACGTAATAATTGTGCGAACGGAGCAATGAAGTTCGGTCGGTTAAAGGAATATTTTTGATTCCCGTGAAGGTGTATCCCTTGCACCAGGGACAATCGCATTGAGGTCGTTCCCCCTCCTGAAAAACCGAATCCTTGCCAACATTGATGTTATGGAGATCAAAGGGGTCCATGTAAATTTGGTTATCAGCATTCATTCGCCAAGTCGTTGCATCGACGGAACACCAGTCAAAGATATTACGCGCAAAATACGCCGCTAGTGCCAAACCGGTCAGGTTCGACACGCTCAATAGATGAACCTTTCTCACCCCCATCTGGTAAAATTTGAGCAAGAAAAGGGCAATCCCTCCGGACCCGAGATTTCTTGTGGGAAGGCTCAAACCGTTAAAAACTAAATCCATTAGGGGTTTTTCGATATAAGCTGTAAATTGACTAAGATCGTAACACTGAATCGGAATAAATAATTCTATTTCGGGACAATATTTCTGTCTTAGTAATGCAGTTTCCCTCATCCAGACGAGATTTGGCCCAAGCTTTTTAATGAACTCCGAGTATTGCTGACCGAAGTCCTTAAGCTTCGGTATTGGTAAATCCAATGACGTCATAATATGTGGACGGATCTTCATGTTTGCCTCGACGATATGTTCGGGAGCGATATTGCTTCGGTACCTGCTGCAGATCATGGGTTTGAATTTGTCACAGTCAACGATCCCCCCGTTCAGCATAACCTGTAGATTTTGATATCCCCCGGAATCCATCATCGTATGAACCGTGTCTGCACACTGAAACATCTTCCGTGTTTCCCTGACAGCAGCATTGCTGAAGGCGTTCTGTGGGACATTGACCAAGATGGCTTCAACGGACTGCGCCGGCAGAATCTCCCGACTCACACCGGCGCAGTAGTTTACAAACATTCCCACGATGGTCTCTTCCCTTATTCCTGCACCTTTTTAAGGAAAGTGATTGTTGCAAGGAGATTCGTCATGGTCACAATTTCCTGTTGGAGGCGTCTTTCGACATCATCGAGGGTGACATCCTTACTAAGGTCCTCCGCGATCCGCTGTGCAAGCTCCAGTGCCCTGCTTTTGATTGATGCGAATGTCACCGGTTGTTCAGGGGGATCATCACTGTTGGTTGGACTCGGCGCATCTTCGATGTCTTCCTGATCGTCAAGGTCATCATCATCGGAAGGATTGGATTCAGTGGGTGATGCTACTGGGGGTGGTGTCACGGATGGAGCTTGTTGCCCATTGCCCACTGTTTTCGGAGCTATGAATTTTTCAAATTCCGCGATCATGAAAGAAGAAATTTCTGCAGTTTTCTCAAAGGATGATTTTCTAGACCCTGTGAGTTCCTTCTCTAACTTGCGTCGCTTGACCTGGATAGTTTCAAAGAACTTTTTTCCCGCCCTCTTCTCAATAAAGTAAAGGATGGCGTCATCAGACAAATTTTTACAATGAAGCAGATGCTTCAAAATTGTGTCCCGATCCTTCCTGATTCTGCGGGCAATGATCTCCACTGCGTCGTCTTCCCTATTTCCAATGAGGGCTTCATGATCGCGTCGGCCACCATGACTAAAAACCTTCAAATCACTCTCGTTGGTGGAAAGGAGCATTTGATATACGTCCCGGCTGTTGCGGGCGATTTCCATGTACGCGGCATCACCTCTGGTCTTCAGCCTTATTGCCATCTTCCTGATACACAGCTCCAGGTCAGAATGCTCCGCCATGTTATCCACATCCACCAAAACTGAAGTTGCGGCACTCGACCGGGCTAGCGCGATCACATCCCATCCATCGATACAATAAAAACCATTTGGAGTTCTTGCAACAATCGGTCGATCCGCTTCCATCGGTTGGACATAATCTGGGAGAAGATCAAGGCGGTTGATCTGATCGATCGCCAATTCCTCTGTTGTCCAACCGATGTTCCTGAACTTGGATGGTTCACTCTCCCGGGACAAAACTCCCGGGGAGTCTTGCTCCCTCTTTGACAAATCCTCAATCATCTTTGAGAGATTTTCTTCATCACACCAATTGGTCCGCGATTGTATCGCTTCCTTATCGGTCTTCTGGGACAGGTTCCCAGCTTCTTCGACCAATCGATCCCCCGTTTTTACTGCTTGATCACTATTTTTTTTCATGCACACCTCCAAAATCGAAATATTTGTAGTTTGTTAGAAGTATGCAGAATAGGGAATAAAAATTCATTATTACTAATGAAATCAATTTTGTACAATCTAACCCGACTTAGCCGATTCAGCCCCCCAAAGACAAATTTTCAAAATTTCGTTCAAATATTTTCAGATATTTAGGAAGCGAAAATAGTGCAAAAGCGCTTGTAGTGAAGACCTACCCCCTTTTCATGATGCCGGGGCGCGTGGTAGTCTTCGCGCACTATGTTTCTACGATGCACGAATCGGAAAAAAGACGGCAAAGAACATCGCTACTGGAGCGTGGTGGAAAACCGCCGCGTCTCCGGCGGCAAGGTTATTCAACGGCAGGTTCTGTATCTGGGGGAAATCAATGATTCACAGCAGGCGTCGTGGCGCAAGACCATCGAAGTCCTTGAAGATGGACAAGCATCGGCGAAAACGATGTCCCTGTTTCCCGAAGATCGCCCGGCAGAAATCAACACCCACGATGTGGTGCAGATACGGCTCAACGATGTGGAACTTCGCCGCCCCCGGCAATGGGGTGCCTGCTGGTTGGCATGTTGGCTATACCGGCAATTGGGGCTTGATACGTTCTGGTCTGATCGACTGCCGTCCAGCCGCAAAGGAACCCGCTGGGATTTAATCCTCCAGGCTCTTTACTGTTATCGCCTGATCGATCCGGGCAGCGAATGGCGCTTTCACCGTCACTGGTACGACACAAGCGCGCTAGGCGATCTTTTGGGCGCGGGTTTCGAGTTTGTCGATATCCATAAACCTTACAAATGCCTGGACAGATTACTGGAGCATAAGCAGGCACTCTTCGATCATCTGACGAAATGCTGGAAGGATATGTTCAATGCCACCTTCGACGTCCTGCTTTACGATTTGACCAGCACCTATTTTGAAAGCAATCCGCCGTTTCCGGCAAACGACAAACGCAAGTTCGGCTATAGCCGGGACAAACGCTTTGACTGCGTCCAGGTCGTTATTGGTTTGATTGTCACACCCGAGGGTTTTCCTTTAGCCTACGAAGTCATGTCCGGCAACACGGCGGACAAAACAACACTGCGGGACTTTTTGCAAAAAATCGAATCTCAATACGGCAAGGCTAAGCGCATTTGGGTCATGGACCGCGGCATTCCGACGGAAGAGGTTTTAGAAGAAATGCGTAAGCACGATCCACCGGTTTACTATCTGGTGGGAACCCCTAAAGGACGCCTGTCCGAGTATGAAAAATCTTTGACTCAACACCCCTGGCAAAAGGTTCGTGACGGCGTGGATGTCAAACTGCTGCCTCATGATAACGAGGTGTATGTCTTGGCCCAAAGCCGGGATAGAATCCTCAAAGAACGATCCATGCGGCGGCGGCAACTGAAACGATTATGGGCAAGGCTGCATCAGCTCAAGAGCATGTCATTAAATCGTGATGAGTTGTTACTCAAGCTGGGAGCGGCCAAACAACAATCTCCTTCAGCCTGGCGGCTGGTACAGGTGGAGATTCCGAAAAGAGACGAAAAATTACAATTTTTTTTGCGCAAGGACAAACTGCGCGCCGTCCGGATTCGCGAAGGGCGCTATTTGCTGCGAAGCAATCTTGTTGGTCATGATCCGGCTCAAATGTGGACGCTTTACACGCAACTGGTTCAGGTGGAAGAAGCCTTTAAAAATCTAAAAGGGGATTTGGCGCTTCGTCCTATTCATCATCAAAAAGAAGAGCGTATTGAAGCCCATATCTTTGTGGCGTTTCTGGCCTACACGCTTCACGTTACTTTGCGTCGCCGTCTTCATGATCTGGCTCCTGGTTTAACCCCGCGAGTCGTTCTGGAAAAGTTCAGTGCGGTTCAGATGATCGACATCCATCTTCCGACAACGGATAACCGTACTGTCATTATGTCCCGATATACGAAACCGGATACAGACCTTCTGTTATTGATGAAAAAGTTGCAATTATCTTTTCCCGATCAACCGCCGCCGAAACTGGCAACGCATGTATACCAAGCATCTAAAATAGCCCTGTAGTGAAGACTTTTAACATCGCTATCCTGATTTTATTGAGTTTTTATCCTATTTATCCCGCGAATCGGCGAAGTCGGGCTAATGTAATGCTGTAGAGGTAACGGGAACGTTTATTTGCGGGAATTAAGGATGTTATGGGTTGTTGATGAAGGGATCATTATGCAAAATTCTTATTAGCAACTCTTTTTCCTTTTTGCTTAATTTTGGATCATTCTGAATATATGCTTCGTCAATTGGAACATTTTTATAAGTTGGTGTATTTTCAGGATTTGTACACTCTATGATTTCCCAATATACCAAGAACATTTGAGTCTTTTTCCCGGCAGGTGTGATTTTATTTTTAAGGATCCCCAGAACATGTCTTTGTGTACATCTTGCAAACTGAACTGTCTTCTGCAGGCACTCAACATCATATCTTCTTTCAGCTTTCATTTGTTCATAAAATCTACAGATTCCGCTTTGTCGGATTGTTTCCAATCCAACATCTTTCATACATTTTTTCAAATGGTATTGAAGTTGCCGTGAACAGTATCGCTCCTTTTTCCTGTTGGGGAACAGGGGTGCTGAATTTATTCTGCGGTAACTCTTGAATTTTAGATATTCAAGATGATCTTGGAAAATTGTCCTACTTTGATCTGAAATTGGAATTTCGTTGTAAATATTTTGACGAATAACTCCATTTTTGTCAACAATATCAGATATATTAAGCGATAAAATCTCAGTTTTCTTTAAGCCGCAATAGAAAGTAGCCTTAATAATCGCTGACAATACCTTACCGTCGATGAAGGGGGTATTAAAATGCTCAACTCTATTTACGAGATTGAAAAAATCCGTTTCAGATAAGCGTGGCTGGACATGTATGGTTTGCATAATACTTTATCTCCCATAGTAAAGTTTGTTAAATATATGATATGTAATTTAAAATCAAATATTATTTCCTTATTCTTCATTCACTTAACAAACTTTAAAATTCATTGGGGTCAGGATTATTTGAAATAATTATTTTTAAAGATTTTCCCGGTTTGATCGCCGGAGGTCATCGATGCATTTACCGTCCGATCCCGGATGGGAGCATCAGAATGGAAGTTTCAGGATTAACCGAGCGAGAGCAGCACAAAAATGAACTTTTGACGATTTCAGAATTAGCATCATATCTGAGCATTAAGGTAAAAACCCTCTATGCCAAAGTAGAAGCGGGCGAGATCCCCCATTACCGTATCGGGCGTCTCGTTAGATTCCGTCTGGACGAAATTGATGCGTGGTTGGAGGATTGCAGAAGCAAAAATCCGCAGGCGACAGAGCAACACAAACCCAGGAACAGAAGAAGAAAGTCGTCCAAGTGTTCAACGGATAGCTTTTCGAAGATTATCACAAATACCATTGACGAAGAAACCGATAAATATTACTCTGCCAGTCACGGGAAATCAGACCGGATCAAGGGACCCAAACAGGAGGTACAACATGGGTCTATATAAAAGAGGAACGGTCTGGTGGATGAGTTTTACTCATCAGGGTCAGCAGTACAGACGGTCCACCGAAACGGAAGACAAAAAGCTGGCCCAGCGGATCTTTGACAAATTGAAAGGGGAAATAGCTGAAGGAAAGTGGTTTGAGAAGCCGGCAGGCGATGACTATACATTCAAGGACCTGATGGATAAGTATATGACTGAATATTCTGCCCTTAACAAGGCACCGAAATCCTACGAAAGAGATAAGGGGCTAAGAAAGAACCTTGATCCGGTATTTGGCAATATGATCCTGACGGAAATAACTCCGCTGCAGATATCAGAATATAAGGTCAAGCGAAGGATGGAAGGGGCAGCACCGCGGACTGTCAATTATGAACTGACTCTCATGGGCCATGCATTTAACTTGGCAGTGCGTGAATGGGAGTGGCTGAAGGATAATCCGGTTAACAAAGTTCAAAAAGAAAAAGTGAACAATTTGATTGAACGCTGGCTGACTCTGGAAGAGGAACAGAAACTGAAAAAGGCATCCCAAAAGTGGCTCCAGGAGATCATCATTTTTGCAATCAACACCGGCCTCCGCCAGAGCGAGATTTTGGATTTGAAGTGGTCGCAGGTAGATATGGATCGTCAAACGATCACTATTTTTGAGCAGAAAAATAAAAGCGTCGATACGTTGCCGCTCAGTCAAACCGCATTGAATGTCCTCCTGCCAAAGAATGAGAATCCGCATAATGAAAACGACCACATTTTTACCAATACATGCGGAAAACGGATTTTGGCGAGCAATCTCATACGAGCTTTTCAGGAGGCGGCAAAAAAATCAGGGATCAGAAAGCTTCGGTTCCATGATCTGCGTCATACCTTTGCCACAAGGCTCGTGCAAAACGGGGTGGATCTGCTCACGCTGCAGAAACTTGGACGTTGGAAGGAAGTGAAAATGGTTATGAGGTATGCGCATCATTGCACGGAGAGTTTACGGACGGGAATAGAAGTGATGGACAGGATCCAAGGAAAAACTATCACAAATTTATCACAATCACAGAAAAATAGAGCCCGGGAACCAGTTTTAAAGCTTGTAAGTGCTTGATTTAATTTGGCTGGGGAACAAGGATTCGAACCTTGATTAACGGAGTCAGAGTCCGGCGTCCTACCATTGAACGATTCCCCATCAAGA
>JAGVUJ010000184.1 GCA_019136325.1 Deltaproteobacteria bacterium | reverse complement strand
GTTCGGTTTGTTTTCCGTTTCCGGAAGAACATGGCTTGCTTTTTGTTCTTCCGGAACGGTTTCTTCTTTTTGCTCTTCAGCCGGCTGAATGGATTCACTTGCCTGTTCGGTTGCTTCCGGAACATTTTCTCCGACCTGTTCTTCCGTTTCTTCCTCACTTTCATCCGCTTCGGAGATCATTTCTTCATATTCCGGAATAACAATGCCGCGGCGCACCATGATCTGATAAATCCGTGCCGAACGGTAAGCCACGTATTTTGAAGACCCGTTAGGCTTATATTTGATCGGGTTGGGCAAAACCGACGCCAGCACTGCGGCTTCATGCGGACCAAGCGCAGCGGCGCTCTTTCCGTAATGTTTCCGGGCGGCTGCTTCAATGCCGAAAATCCCGTCACCCCATTCCGCAACATTCAAGTACAACTCCATGATCCTTTTCTTGCTTAAATTACGTTCCATGCGCCACGTCAGAATGGCTTCCTTTAATTTTCGGATAGGACTTTTGGAGGGAGAAAGATATAGATTTTTTGCCAGTTGCTGCGAGATGGTGCTTCCACCGACCTTGAATTTCTTTTTGGCGATGTCTTTCTCCAACGCTTTTTGCATAGCGTCGAAATCAAAGCCTTCATGAGACCAGAACTTATCGTCCTCGGCTATAATCACGGCTTTCATCGCATAAGGCGATATTCTGGTCAGCGGAACCCATATTTTTGTAATGTTCTTTTTGATTCCCTGTCTTTGCCAGACCTTTTCCCTGTATTCCATAAAGGCCGTCTTGGGCGGATGACTTTTCCTTAAAGAGGACACGTTGGGATAAATAAAATAACGCCCCACATCTACAACAAAAAATGTTAGGATTAACAACAAGGTTATCGAAATAATTTTCCAAATCAGCCGCATAACAATCCTTTTAAATTTTTATGGCATGAACATTTATAAACAAACTTAAAATCCGTTCAGGCAGGCACTGCCATAACCGAAAATTAACATAAAATCCAATAATAATTTACCCGGGCAACAGCAGACATTTATAATTAAAAATCAAGTAAATTTAATTACTTTCTCTTAAATAACACCCGTTTCCCGCAAAATAAATTTGACAGAGGGTGTTTTTTTTAGTAAGTATTTCGCCAATATGTGGTTCGTCGTGTATTTTTATCAACGTACGCGGCAGGTGTGCAAAACAACACGTTACAAGTTTTTCGGTTAAAAAAATGATATTAAATCGAAATATGTACACCGTTAATAGGATAATACCCCCCATACAAAAGGAGGCATTTCATTATGAAACGGCAGATTCTCGTATTTTCAGGACTCTTTGTCCTTTTTTTGTTGTTCGGTCTTAGTGTCAATGCTTTTGCAACACATTATAAAGTAAGGAACGGCGACACTCTTTACAGCATTTCTAAAAAATTCAACGTTAGCGTCAATGAAATCAAGCAAGCTAACAATCTTCGAAAATCAACCATTAAAACCAATCAGGTTTTGAAAATCGCCCAGGCGAAAAAAGGAACAACGAAATCCGTTGCTTCCCCAAAGCATACTTCTTCATATTACATTGTCAAACGAGGTGACACCCTTTCTAAAATCGCGGAAAGGAATCATATTCCGTTAAAGAAATTAATGGCGCTGAACAACAACGTTAATTCCAGGGCAATCAGGGCCGGTCAGAAAATTCTTCTGGCTAAATCCACGCCGTCACCCCATAAAAAAGCAGGGACTTCTGAAAATCAGGATGACAATATCATTGAAGATACGACGGAAAACGCCGACGTCAATGATGATACGGATGTGGAGCAGGACTTTGATGCAGAAGAAGGCTTCTTCTCCCATGTTTTCAGTTTCGGACAGGATGAATTTCTGGGAAAATGGAAAAGCACCAATGAAATGCAAAGATTGATTAAAAAGGCAACCGGGTTTCTGGGTGCACCTTACAGACTCGGCGGCAATTCCAGAAGAGGAATCGATTGTTCCGCATTTGTCCAGAAGGTTTACGGCAGTTTTAATGTCAAATTGCCGCGTGTCGCCCGCGATCAATCCAAAGTAGGCGTTGAAGTAGATATTGATGAACTGGTGGAAGGAGATCTGGTCTTTTTTCATACGAATCGCTCTTTCGGACATGTCGGAATTTACATCGGCAACAACGAATTCATCCATGCGTCTTCAAAAAGCAGACGGGTCCGTATTGACAGCATGGACCATCCTTTTTATCAGGAAAGATTTCAGCGGGCCGTCAGAATAAAAGAATTGCCCATGGGAGGCTGAATCATCGGATAATAACGGTTGTGATATAATCATTAAAATACCTATGTGCATAAAAACAAAGGGCTTTGTGAAAATATTCCAAAGCCCTTTGTTTTTTATAATTTCTTACCTTTTGCCAGTTGATTATCGATTCAGTTTATTATATAAGTTCGCGGCCGTAAATGCTTTATTCAGTTTAAAAAAGATCGGCAAACATTCACCATCCGCATTCTGGAGGGTATAAACGCCGCAAGATTTTTCAGTTTATACCGTTGATAAAATTAACTTTTCTGTTCAAGGACGGGACAATGGGAAAAAACCTGGTGGAAAAAATTCTGGCGAAACATTTAGTCTCCGGCACCCTCAGGGCTGGTGAAGAAATCGGCATTAGCATTGACCAGACTCTGACTCAGGATGCCACAGGCACCATGGCGTATCTGCAGTTTGAATCCATGAACGTGGCCAGGGTAAAAACGGAGTTGTCCGTCAGTTACGTTGATCACAATACCATTCAAATCGGTTTCGAAAACGCAGACGATCACCTTTATTTACAAAGCGTGGCCCAAAAATACGGAATTGTTTTTTCCCGGGCGGGAAACGGCATTTGTCATCAGGTTCATCTGGAACGATTCGGCAAACCCGGGAAAACCATGATCGGTTCGGACAGCCACACCCCCACCTGTGGAGCGCTGGCGATGATCGCCATCGGCGCGGGAGGCCTGGATGTCGCCCTGGCCATGGCGGGAAAACCCTTTTATCTGATCTGTCCGACGGTTATTAAAATAAACCTGACCGGAAAACTCAAGCCCTGGGTCTCCGCCAAGGATGTTATTCTGAAAGTGCTGGAACTATTTACCACCAAAGGAAATGTCAATACGGTCTTTGAATATGGCGGGAAAGGGGTAGAGTCGTTAACCGTTCCCGAACGGGCCACCATTGCCAACATGGGCGCCGAATGCGGCGTAACAACATCTGTTTTCCCCAGCGACAAAATGACGCACCTTTTCCTTCGTTCACAGCGCAGAGAAAAGGATTTCATCGAATTAAAACCGGATAAAGACGCCAAGTACGCCAAAGTCGTCAACATGGATTTATCTAAGCTTGAACCCTTGACGGCCGGACCGCACAGCCCGGATAACATCAGCACGGTCAGAAAGATGAAGAAAATTGATGTGAACCAGGTTTGCCTGGGAAGTTGCACCAACTCTTCCTATAAGGATCTGGCTACGGTGGCCAAGATATTAAAGGGCAGGACGGTTCACCCCGGAATAAGTTTTATTCTGACGCCGGGTTCAAGGCAGGTGCTGAAAGAATTGTCGAAAAACGGCTATCTGACCGATTTGATCTCCTCCGGAGCACGGTTGATGGAAAACGCCTGCGGTTTCTGCATCGGCAACAGCCAGAGTCCTCAATCAGCCGCCGTATCGCTGCGCACCTCCAACCGCAACTTTCTGGGACGGTCCGGGACCATGGATGCCAATGTCTATCTGGTCAGTCCGGAAACAGCCGCGGCGGCGGTTATTACCGGTAAATTTACCGATCCGCGGGATTTGAAAATGCGTTATCCGCGAATCACCCTTCCGAAAAAATTTACTATCGATGATTCGATGATAATGCGGCCGGACAAAAAAAAGAAGGACGTCGACGTTATCCGCGGTCCGAATATCGGCATTTTGCCCCGCAGTCCGGAGCTTGCCGATACCCTGCACGGGCCGGTCACCATTAAGGTCGGCGATAAGATTACCACAGACCACATTATTCCCGCCGGTGCGCGGATGAAATACCGTTCCAATATTCCGAAATATTCCGAATTTGTGTTTGAAAATGTCGATCCGACATTCGCCAAACGCGCCATGTCCATCAGACAGGACGGAAAACAAAATATGATCGTGGCCGGTCACTCCTACGGACAGGGTTCTTCCCGAGAGCATGCCGCCCTGTGTCCGATGTATCTGGGCGTCCGCGCAGTGATCGCCAAGTCCTTCGAGAGAATTCACGCGGCCAACCTGATCAACTTCGGCATACTGCCCTTAACATTTTGCACTGAAAGCGATTACGATTATATTGATCAGGAGGATTTGCTGGAAATCACCGAGACAAAAAGAATCATCGCCGAAAACGGAAAGTTCATGATGAGAAACAAGACCAAAGGCACCGCTTTTTATGTCATCTGCACTTTGTCCGAAAGACAGAAGCAGATCATTCTGGCCGGAGGGGCACTCAACATCAGCAACACAAAATAACCAGAAAAGGGAATATTCAGTTTCTTTATGACAAAAAAAATTAAAGTTAAAACGACTGTCGTCGAAATGGATGGCGATGAAATGACGCGGGTCATGTGGCGGATGGTGAAGGATAAACTCCTCCGCCCCTATCTGGATATGACGATCGATTATTACGATCTGCACGTCAAACATCGCGATGACACGGATGATAAAGTAACCGTGGATTCAGCCAAGGCGATCATGAAATACGGCGTCGGAATCAAGTGCGCCACCATTACGCCCAATGAAGACCGGGTTAAAGAATACAATCTCAAAAAAGCCTGGAAAAGCCCGAACGGCACCATCCGCGCCATGCTCGACGGCACGGTTTTCCGGAAACCCATTTTGGTCAATAATATCAAGCCGAATGTTTCCTCCTGGAAGAAACCGATCATTATCGGCCGTCACGCTTACGGCGATGTTTACAGCAATGCGGAATTTGCCGTTCCCGCGGAAGGGAAGCTTGAACTGGTTTATACGCCTCAGGATGGCAGCAAGACCATCAGCGTGCCGGTTTTTAATTTCCCCGGCAAAGGAATTGCGCAGGTTAATTATAATCTGGAGCAATCCATATTGAGCTTTGCCCGGGCGTGTTTTGCTTATGCTTTGAGCGAAAAAATTGATTTATGGTTTTCAACGAAGGATACGATTTCAAAAATATACGACGCCGGCTTCCGCGAAATCTTCCAGCGGGAATTTGAAAAGAACTGGCAGGGAAAATTCCATGAGGCGGGCATCGAATATTTCTTCACGCTGATCGACGATGCCGTTGCGCGGATTATGAAAAGTGAAGGGGGTATGCTCTGGGCGCTTAAAAATTACGACGGCGATGTCATGTCGGACATGGTCGCTTCCGCCTGCGGCTCTCTCGCCATGATGACATCCGTGCTGGTTTCACCCAACGGCTGGTTCGAATACGAAGCCGCCCACGGCACCGTGCAAAAGCATTACTACAAACACTTAAACGGTGAAGAAACATCCAGCAATTCGATGGCGCTTATCTTCGCTTGGACCGGCGGTCTTCGCAAGCGCGGTGAAATGGACGGCACACCCAAAGTCGTGAGGTTTGCCGACACGTTGGAGGAAGCGGCCATTGCCACGGTTGAGCATGGAATCATGACCGGTGATCTGCTCGCGCTGGCCGAGAAAAAAGCTTCCAATAAAAAAGTCAACACCGAAGGATTCATCGACGCCATTGCCGCGACGTTACACGAAAAGCTTCGATAATGCGTTACACTGAAAATCAACTTCCCAATCTGCTTGATTTCACACTGGAGGAAACGGAAGCCTTCATTTCCTCGCTGGGGAAAGAAAAATTCCGCGCCCGTCAGATCAGGAAATGTATTTACCAGACAGGCGCCGTTTCTTTTGACAAAATGACCACTCTTTCCCGCGATTTCCGCAGTCGGCTTTCGGAAATATCACGCATCCACCGTCCGCAAATGATCAAAGTTCAGGAAGCCCGCGACGGAACAAAAAAAGCCCTGCTGCGTCTGGAGGACGGACTTTTTATCGAGACGGTGCTCATTCCGGGTAAGAATAACTGGACCATCTGCCTATCCACGCAGGCCGGCTGCGCCATGGATTGCCGGTTCTGCCTGACGGCTCGCCAGGGTTTCAAAAGAAATCTGCACCCGTCGGAAATCGTCGGCCAGCTGTTGACCCTGAAATATGATCTGCCCCAATGTCCTGAAATCAAGAACATCGTGATGATGGGCATGGGCGAACCGCTGGCCAATTATGAGAATGTCGTCAAGGCAATAAAAAATCTCATCTGTGATTTCGGCATGGGTTTTTCCAACCGCAAAGTAACCGTTTCCACCTGTGGACTGGCTCCGCAAATCATCCGCCTGGGCCAGGATATATGCATCAATCTTGCCGTATCACTCAACGCTCATGACAATGAAACCAGAAGCCGTTTGATGCCGGTTAATAACAAATATCCCCTGGACATCCTGCTGGACGCCTGCAAGAAATATCCGATGCCCGGCCGTCGATTGCTGACGTTCGAATATATTTTAATTGACGGCGTCAATGCTTCCGTGCGGGATGCCCAAAAACTGGCCGCTTTATTAAAAGATCAGCGTTGTAAACTAAACCTGATTGTTTTTAATGAATATCCGGGAACGGATTTTAGATCGCCGTCGTCCGAAACGGTAGAAGCTTTCCAGAATACCTTGATTGAAAGTCATTACACAACGATGCTCCGCGCAAGTCGTGGCAGCGATATTCTGGCGGCCTGCGGCCAATTAAGCGGAACACACGGCGTTTAATTCTTCTTTTCGTCCTGCTTCCCTTGCCGAAAAGCATTTTATCACCTCATCACATTTATCCATGCGCCGGCGGCCCGGGAAAGGCCGGTGCGCCGGATAAGATTGCCTCGTATCTTAATAAATGAGCGGTGGAATTTCCTCTTCCAAAAAATATTATTAGTGCTATGATGTGTCAAAATCATCGAAAACGCTCGACAGAACCGTTACGGAAGATCCTTTATGAAAACGCTTCATCTCGCAGTCATTATGCTTATAGCAGGCTTGTTTTTACGGCTCGATCATGCCTGGGGGGGCGACTGGATATCCCTGGGCTCAACGGCATCCGGTATAGAATATTACAACAACAGCGATATCAAAAAGTCGGGTAAAAACATTTTTCACGTCAGGACAAAAATAATCTATAATGAAAGAGGAAAAGTAAATCGGTTCTCTCTGCTTAAAAAAATGGGCAAATCGCCGGGAAACCCTTACATACTGAGTTATGAAATGAAATGGTCCGAATTGGACTGCGATCATAAAAAACATCGAATGTCCTCCGGCGGCATTTATGACAAAAGAGGCAACTTGATCGCTTCTCTGCCGAAAAACGCTACGGCATGGAGCGATATGATTCCCCGGTCCAATGAGGAGAAACTTAATAATATCGTTTGTGGCCGGGGCAATATTTCAAAAACAAACCCTCAAAAGGCAAGATCATCTATTCCTTTTTAAGAAGGTCAACGCATTCAGGATTAAATTTGCGCAGGAGATGAAACATTATGACAAGAAAATTTTCTTTATTGCTGACAGTGTTTCTTTTGTTTTCATGTGCCCAGATCGTGAGAAATCCCGTCAAATTTGACCAACAAGTCTATATCAACAATTACGACAAGATGTTTTCGGCCGCCGTCACTCAAGGCACCCGAATGTCTTACAAAATTGATTATCAAAACAAAGAATACGGCTTGTTGAAAATGAGTCGC
>JAGVUJ010000370.1 GCA_019136325.1 Deltaproteobacteria bacterium | reverse complement strand
TCGCCGGGGACGGTATTCTTTTGCCGGTAATGTCATGTCTTGCCCGATTCAAATTTGGGATGAGGCTGTTCTGATGGAGCAAGACCATAGTAGAACGTACGTTCTGTTGTCAAGCGGGAAAATATGAAGAGGTAAATTCAGAACCCTTTATAGAAGGCGTCTTTCATAAATCAAATCCTTGTATATTTGATAACCTATATGGAGCTTTATTATGGCGCATACAAATCACAGCGGGTTACGGCAAACGCTGCCAAGGTATGCTCTGGAATTTTTTATGAATAATGGTATGCACGGTATTGTTGTGCTCGGATCTGTTGTGCTGTGTATTACCGGTTGTGAAGCGCTATATGCTGATTTGGGGCATTTCGGCAGAAACGCCATTCGCTTGTCCTGGTTTTCTTTTGTTTTTCCTTCGTTGCTTTGCAACTATTTCGGGCAAGGGGCTCTGTTGCTTGCGCATCCCGAAATGAATATCAATCCTTTTTATAAACTCGTACCGGAATCATTTTTATACCCGATGATCGGACTTTCCACGGCTGCCACAATAATAGCTTCTCAGGCATTAATATCAGGCACTTTTTCACTCACACAGCAGGCCGTGCAGCTGGGCTTATTTCCACGTGTTCGGATTATTCATACCTCAAGCGATATGCAGGGGCAAATATATATTCCTTTTGTAAATTACGCGTTGATGCTTGCCTGTATTGGCGTGGTTGTCGGGTTTAAAGAATCGAGTTCATTGGCTGGCGCGTATGGAATTGCCGTGACAGGGACCATGATCATTACATCTTTGCTTTTCTTTCTTGTTTTGATGCATTACCGGAGATGGCCGCTCTGGAAAGTAATACCCCTGGTCGGAATATTTATTGCGTTTGATGTCGCGTTTTTTGTTGGCAATACTTTTAAAATTATTGACGGAGGATGGTTTCCCCTCTTTGTTGCAGCCATCGTAGCGCTGGTCATGACCACGTGGAAAAAAGGCAGGGAAGAACTATACCGCAATTTGATAGACGCAAGATTGCCCATAGAGAGTTTTCTTGCTGACTTGCCAAGAAGCCATATACCGCGCGTCTCCGGCACAGCTGTTTTTATGACTTTATCGCCTCTGGGAACGCCGCGGACACTGCTTCATAATGTAAAACATAATCATGTGTTGCATGAACAGGTTGTGTTTCTTTCCATTATGGCGAAGGATGCCCCGATTGTTCCCGCGGGCGAAAGAATCAAAATTCAGGATTTGGGCCAGGGTTTTTACCGTGTTGAGGCCTTTTATGGTTTTATGCAGAAACCTAATGTGCCGCAGATTATGAAAATTGTCGCCCAGTACGGATTAATTACGGATCCGATGACGACAACATTTTACCTGGGGCGGGAAACGCTTATGACCAGCGGAAAATCAAAGATGATGAGGTGGCGTAAATCATTATTCGCCGTGATGTCCAGAAATGCGGGAAATCCAACGTCCTATTTCGGAATTCCTGCCAATCGGGTTGTTGAACTTGGCGCGCAAGTAGAATTATAGTTATTTAGTCTGAGTTTGATTTATCTGTAAAGATAACGAAAAGCTAAGCCGGAGCCGCGAAGCGGCGATCGGCTGGTTGGCCTTTCCTTATCTGTTTTCCAACCATAGATAGACATCAAGATGCACACGTGAAATATTTTTATTCTTTGCATGCACACTTGCATACTTTTGAAAAATTGAGCTTACATTTGGTTTTAAATTTTTAAGCCCCGGCCACTGCGGTAATTGACCATGCCCAACATTATGTTTGAGGCCTTTAGCTACAGCACTATCCAGAGGTACTTCCAACAAAAATTCAAGTCTATCAATTTTGTAGTAATCATTGAGATAACGATTATAAAGTGTATCTCGCATAAATAGGTTTAAGGCCTTTCGCGCCGCTCCCCAAGGTTTATTGCGGATGGGTAGTTTTTCAAGTAATGCGTTTGTATGCTGATCTAACCACGCTGTATATTTAGCCTGATTTGATGAAGGAATTCTTGATAAGTCCATTGCTCCAAGATACGATTGGGTTGCTTTTAATACGCCTTTCCCTTGCCCTCGCAATGCAGAAGGACCAACGGCCGTCACGCCTGTTCTGCGCTGCATAGTATCTATGAAATCATTTGTCTTCATAATTCATAGGCCAACGACAACATCAGCCGGAGCGAAGCGATCGGCTGGATGTATTGGTTGTGCTTTTTATATTTTTATACCTCGTTTTTCTAAATCAGTTCTTGAAAGAACTTTTATACCATCCATATATTTAATGACATATATGTGAACTTGGTATTCATCTGTGCTTAATGTGAATTTGTAAGGTTTTTGAGTTTTATTTATTTTTGCTTTTCTTCCGCTAGCGGGAATATCCCAACAAAGCACTTTGGGATATTGAGTTGGTGTGTGTCCGTGTGTTTTGTAATTGTAAAAGTTATTTTCTATTTCAATTATTGTCGCTCTAAATGGTTCACTTGCTTTATCTTCCTGAAAATTGGCTAGAAGATCTGGCCCTTTTGATGCACCGATGTATGCTAAAGTATTAAAATTCTCAAAAGGAAGAGCACCAAGAGCTTCTAATTTCCATATTAAAGCATTGACCTCCTGTTCATTCTGCGGTTCACGGATTAGTATGGTATAGACATCCGATGCTTTTTCATAAACAACCCAATTTTGATCCGGTTGCTCTATTTTGCGCTTCTCTTCCGCCAGAATGCCTCCTTGCTTCTCAACCTTATTCCGTTCCGGCAAAGTTCTAAAAGAAAGATATACATCTGATGATTCAACGCGCTGAAACAATTCCGTGACAATTTTTTTAAGTTCTACTGTATTCGCAGAATCAACAAGGGCACTTCTTGAAATATTCATTTCGTCTTGGATTCCATCACATTCCACAACAAGGCAAGTTCTTTCTTCACCGGGTCGCGCCGTTCGGATTGATGTGGCTCCATACTCTTCCATATTCAATGTAAAATAGGGTATTCCTTTAACAGATAGTATAAGGCCTGTATTCAAATTGTTTTTGGAAAGATCATAATGAGATGCATTCCACGTCACAAAGCCTTTTAATCTAACACGCATTGACTTTGAACTTTTAGGGGTAACGTTTATAAAAAGTGTTTGTGTTGCAACGTCAAGCTTCACGCCTTCGTGTTCGAAACTATCAAAGTCAATGCTTTTAAACTCAGGAAATCCAAAAGGGATAATTTCGGTACGTCCAAGAACGGATAATAATATTTCGGGTTCATATTTACGCTTTGATGTGTATCCAGCAAAAGTTCTGTGAAGCAAATAGTTTTTAAGTTGATCAAAAGTGAACGGGGCCTCCTTACGATGTGGAGGATGTCCAGTAACTTTAATTTTTGTTCCCTTGTGTGAAGAGGGATGTTCGTTTATTCGGGGACGAGGTACTTTGTTATTATTTAGAGATTCCCAAGGTTCATTAACCAGGACAACGTAAAGACCATGCGGATCACCAGCGCAAGTCTCTATTTCAACTTTACGGGATTGATATGATAGTTTTGAGCCAAGGCCTTTCCAAGAAAACTCATCTGCATCAAGACCAATAATGCCAGACAGGCCTAATCCTAAAAATCTATCTAGTCGACCAGGTATTGAGTCATTGCTGGTATAATTCATGCCACAACCATCATCCACTATTTCAAAAATATGGCCATCCTTATCTTGTGTGTAACTTATTTCTATTCTCTTTGCGCCTACTTGTTCAGCGCCAGCATTTGAGAGCAGTTCACGAATCAAATCTAGAGCATGAACTCTTTCTTTTATCAGGTGTTTGAAAATAGCAACTTCACTTACTGCCGGTTTCACCTCACGTGATTGACTTTTCACCGCATCGCCTATGGTATTAAAAGACATGATTCTTCCCTTTCATATTCATGTAATCCCTGCACAACAATGTTTATATGGATCGGTGCTAATACTGCAAACGCCGACAGCACTGTCGGCCTAACACCCCTCTAAAAAATCTATGATTTTGAACTTAATAGCTTAATATTAAACAAGAATCAATGTTTTTGTTTGTCTTTATTTTGGATATTATGCCGATCCTTATAATATCACAATTCACTGCAATTATTTTTCTTCTAATCCCTCAACAAACGCCAGCACATTTTTCCCCAATATGCTGTGGTTATAGCCTCCCTCTAAAATGCCGAAGCAGCCACCGTGGTTGCGCTGGGCGGTTTCTCGCATCAGTTTGCCCATAAAAGTATAATCCTCGGTTTTTAATAGGCCGCCCCAGTCGGCTTCGTGATTGTCGAATCCGGCGGAAGCGGCAATCATGTCGGTGTGTCGGCGCTACATTTTCAAAAAATCGTTCATTATCGTCCTGTCCGGTCCGTGATATCTACAATAATTTCCCGGTCGGTAAACATCGGGATAGTTCTGATTCGGTTTGTCTGAAAGTTGATTTTTTTGAGGTCGATTTTCCTGAGGTTGAAATTGTCGTAGGTGCGGTAATAATACACGCGGTTGGTCAGATCACGGAAACTGGACCACTGGGTCGTTTCGCTGGCGGTAATGTTGCCTTTCGCATCTCGGTCCACCGCCATGCCCCGGACGATATGCAATGAGCTGACGATGTGTTGAGCAAGATTCAGCAGGCCTTCGGCATTTTCCTGCTGGTCGGCAAATCGAAGCGTGACGGCCATCCGGACAAAGCGGGAAGGGGGTGTCAAATCACCCGGCAGGCCGAACAAGCTTGCGCCGTGGCCGGTGGCGGTATAAGCCTTGCCGCCGAAGACGGCGGGCGGTGTCTGATCGTTTTTCATGCCGACATAATTGCGCAGATTTGTGAGCATCCAGGGAAAATTCGGCGCGTTGGTCATGATCCCCAGGGGGTTGTCGTAAATATGCACATTACCCTGTTCGTATTCGATAACGGCGCAGTCGCCGGATGCGTCGTGTAAAATGAAATGGCCGGGAAGCACCATGCCTCCCAATTCCGGATTTTTGTGTCCAAAAACTTTTACTTTGTTAATGGCTTGCACCGCTTCTTTAACGCTGCCGAAATTTCCCAGAATCCAGGAGCCGAAAACGATATTGGCCAGCGCCGGCGATTTGTCTTTGGTAGGGACGCTTTGCCATTGCATGTCAGCGTCATACCAAAGAAGGCTGAAAGACAAGCCTGCTTCATTCAAGCCGTCACTGATACCGTCTTCTTTTCCCAGAGAGTTTATGGCGACGTACCCGTACTTGGTGATCCATTTTACGGGGACAACACCATCGGGCGCGGGACTGACGAAACTTTTTCCGCGCGGCACCACAATCACGGCATAACCCATATCGTAACCGAATTCCATGGTTCGTCCACTGATAATGGTTTTATCCTTGGCAGTTACGCTGAAAACGGAACAGGCGCTGAGTGTTTTCCATGGCCCGCACACTATCACGCAGGTCAGAATCAGAATAGATACCACTAATTTTTTCATGGGTTTATCCTCCTTAAAAAAGCGGAAAATTTGATGTTGCAAGTTCAATAGTTAGTTGTGATTAAAGCAGAACCGCCCCCTTTTATTTTTGCCCAATTCTTTTTTCATATGACAGCTTTTAATGAATGAAATCAGTGGTTGCCTTTTTCTTGCCTACGCAAGATGGGCACTATATCCTCTGCAACCACTGGTTTGTGGAAGTAGAATCCCTGAATTTCGAAACATAAATTGTCTTTGAGAAAGGCCAGCTGCTGCTGGGTTTCCACTCCTTCAGCCACGACATGCAGGCCAAGCGTTTTCCCAAGCTGTAAAATGATTTTGATGATTCCTTCATCCTTGGCGTTCTTGGCGATTCCGCGGATGAACTGCATGTCAATTTTAATCCGGTCAACCGGCAGGTCTTTCAGGCGGCCCAGCGAGGAATAATCGGTTCCGAAATCGTCAATCGAGAGAGACAGCCCCAGCGCTTTGAGTTTGTTCATCGTGTTGATCACGTAGTCCTTGTCGTGTGTCCCCAGGCTTTCTGTTACTTCCAGCTCCAGGTAACAGGGCATCAGTTTCGTTTCGCGTAACACCCTGTCGACAACATTGACGATATTTGGACTATGGAACTGTTTTACTGAAAGATTGACGGCAATCCTCGTTGGTTTGAGGCCCTGATTCTGCCACTCCATGTTCTGGCGGCACGCTGTCATCAGCACCCACTCGCCAATGGAATGAATCAGACTTGTTTTTTCCGCTATGGGAATAAACTTTGTCGGCGGTATGATTCCTTTCACGGGATGCCGCCAGCGGATCAGGGCTTCCAACCCGATGATTTCAATGGTATCAGGATTGACCTGGGGCTGATAAAGTAAAAACAGTTCGTTTCTTCCCACAGCCCGGTACAGGCTGTTGGTGAGTTCCATGTTGTCTAAAACTTCCTTTTTCATTTCGGCGGAACAAAAGGTGACTTTGTTTTTTCCCGTGCTTTTGGCGGCATACATGGCCATGTCCGCGTTTTTAATGAGTTCGTCCGCGTCTTCACCATCGAATGGAAATACGGCGACTCCCGCGCTGGCGGTGATAAAAAACTCCTGGCCTTTGATGGTGATGGGCTCATTAAAAACGCTCATGATTTTGTTTGCGGATTCTCCGATGTATTTAATATCGGGGATCTGCTGAAGCATCACGAGAAATTCATCTCCGCCGAAACGCGCGACACTATCATATTGGCGCACACATGCCGACAGCCTTTCCGCGATCTGCATGAGCATGGCGTCTCCCCCGTCATGTCCCATCGTATCGTTAACGGACTTGAAAGAATCAACGTCGATAAAGATGATGCTGATGAGCTTTTCAGTGCGCATGGCCAGACTGATGGCCTGTTTCAGGCGATCCGTCAAAAGCGCGCGATTCGGCAATGCGGTCAACGCATCATAGTAAGCCATATAGTTGATTGCTTTTTCGGCTTCCACCTGGCGCAAGGCATCCGATAAAAGATTTCCCAAGACCTGAATGATCTCCCGGTGGTCTTGATCCCACTTCCGGGGACTTTGTATTGCCTCAAAGAAAATATACCCGATAACATTATCTGTGCCGGTCAATGCGACAATGATTAAGGATTGGATTTGTTTGTCTTTCAGGGAGTCCTTGTCCGGTATGGCACCGGGTTGCAATGTTTCTGCGTCGGAAACGTGAATATACCCTGCCTTGTCAATCTGGTCTTTAACCCCGGGCAGCTCCAGGACTGTTTGCTGGTTTTTGGAGTCTAAGGTGGAGGCGATTCCGTCGTTGCACCACTCACAAAGCGATCATCCTGACCGGCAACGGCACCAACTGCGAAATGGAAATGGCGCACGCCTGCAAGCTTGCAGGCGCGGACCGTTACGACATTGTGCATATCAGTCAAATTCTCTACGGTGAAAAACGTCTGGCCGACTACAATTTTCTGAATCTCCCCGGCGGGTTTTTAGACGGAGACGATCTGGGGTCGGCCAAGGCCGGCGCCAACCGTTTTTTGCACGCGCCGATTGCCGACGCCAGCGAGATGCTTATCGAAGAACTGCTCAAATTCATCCATGCAGGCGGCCTCATTCTGGGCGTCTGTAACGGATTTCAGCTGATGGTGAAGCTGGGACTGCTGCCGGCGCTGGGGGGCAACTACACTCAGCAATCCACGACGCTTACGTTCAATGACTCGGGCCGCTTTGAAGACCGTTGGGTGTATCTGAAGGCCAACGACCAGAGCCCCTGCGTGTTTTCGCGCGGCCTCGATGTGGTCTATTATCCCGTGCGCCACGGCGAAGGCAAGTTCATTCCGGCAGACCTCGCTGTTCTGGAAGAAATTGAAAAGAAAAATCTGGTCGTCT
>JAGVUJ010000229.1 GCA_019136325.1 Deltaproteobacteria bacterium | reverse complement strand
TCATGCCTGTCCGCCTGATTATAATTTTAGAATTATCTAAACAATCGCGAAACGATAATCAAGGCAAAAATCAGAGTGTGGGTATAAGAATTTTTTCGGCGGAATCAAGAAAATGTTGCTGATGCTATTCGTACTGTTCCAGAAATTTGTGCAGAGCATTTTTCAACCAGGCAAAAGACTCCTGTTTAGCCAGGACAAACATGTATCCGCTGATATTTTTTTCATTCAGGGCAAACACCGTTTTCAAAACAATGGCCATGCTTGCGGGATCAATGATGCTTTCGTATATGCGGTGCAGGCTTTTTTCAACAAGAACCCGGGGAGGCGAGTACGTGGCGATATCGCCGAGAAGCTCCGCAAGTTTTCCAATGCAGGCGCCGATCAGAATATTGCCTATTTCCAGAAATGTTTCCTTTTCCCGCTCGTACGACGGATCGGATTCAAAAAAATTATCGCTGCCGTCGAAGAGAGTGATCATTCTTTTCCCCGATCCGGAAGGGAAAACGAGCAGAGCGTTCCCTTTAAATTTCCCCCAGAAACTTTGTTCCACAACAGACACTTTATCCTGGTCATAATCCATGATTTCGTTATTGATATATGCCGGCAGTTCACTCGCGGGCAGAAGCTTTATTTGCGGGACACTGAGAATAACAAAGATGTCGATGAATTCGGCAAGATCCGAAGCGGCGCGGCCGAAGGCAATATTCATGATCTCCTGAAGCAGATCAGTTTCGGCGCTTGTTATCAATCCCTGAATGTTGTCATTTTGCGGCATAATTTATCCACGCGAAGCCAGGGCTTCTTCCGCTTCTTTGATGGCTCCGGCAACGGATTCCTTGGAGGGCGGTTTTTTTAACACTGAAAAAGCGCCTAACTCGTGCGCTTTGGCAATGGCCTTGATTTGAACATCCGCGGTCAGAATGATGACGATGGCTTTTGGATCCATCTTGATAATTTCTTCCAACGCCTGAAATCCGGTCATAACCGGCATGGTCAAGTCCATGAACGTGAGGTCCGGCTTAATTTCTTTGTGTTTGTCCACACCCATTTGACCGTCGGCCGCGTCATACAATTCGTAACCCATATCTTTCGGAACGCAACTTTTAATGATTTTTACCGATATGGGAGAATCATCAACAATTAATATCTTTTTAATCATACAAAACCTCTTCTTGAAAAAGATTCGTTATCATAAAATGGTTAGCGGGAAAAGCACAATTTTCCCACGCGCCTGATTTTCTCGAAAAAATTGTCCGGATTTACGAGCATCGATCCATCAGACCGTTTCAAGTTACGCCCTTTTTATTTTATAAACAGATTTATTTGCTTTTTTCAATAACATTCTATCGAGTGACGTCCGAAGATCCGGACAGTCATGACGGGAGTGTCATGCGATTTGCCCCCGTGTGATCATGAATGAACCGACATGACATTGCCGGTCACATGCGGCACAAAAATGTCATAACAATGATGTTGACAAAACGTACAAAAAATACGTAATATCTAACAGAAATGATTATTTAATCTACTCTCTTTAAGTGTCAAATTGTTCATCTTATAATTTTTGAAGGGACTGTTATTCTTGCAATGAATTTAAATCGTCTGGCAATATTTTTAATTGAACTCAATCCTGAAAATCTTGCGGAGTTGGAAGAATTTAAGAAAAATCTTGTTTCCATCAAGAACAATACTCAGGGGCGGATAAAAGATATTTTAAACGAAGCCTGCTCCGAAGTCGACGCCATGTTTGACGAAAGTTCGGACGCAAGGCGTTCCGCGGTAGCCCGTCTGGGCATATTGCTGGAACAGGCCATGGGTAATGGAGATGCGGATTTTGCCGAGATGGAGGAAGCGCGGCAAAAAACAGCGCCGGGAAAGAATCCGGCCGGGGAATTATTAAAATTTACGTTGTCCACGGATTTTGATTCGGATTTGTTGAATGAGTTTATTATTGAAAACATGGAATGGGCCGTTATGGCCGAGTCTGCAATTCTGAATTGGGAGCAAAATCCCGATAATCAGGAATTTCTCAATACCATATTCAGAGGTTTCCATACCATTAAGGGAACATCCGCCTTTGTGAATCTTGACTGTGTTAAGGATCTCGCGCATCAGGTGGAATCCATCCTGGCCAAGGTGAGAGACGGCGAGGACGTTTTTACCACGAATCACGCCAATATCGCGCTGAAGTCGCTGGATGCGATTAAGAGTATTTTGGGGCGAATGAAGTCATCAGGTCCGGGTCAGCAGATCGATCTTCCCCCCGGATATGAAGAATTGCTGGACTCTCTGAGGACCTTTGTTTCCCATGCGCAACCCGTCATTCCCGCCGTCCGAGAAGCCGCCGCCGATCATTTGTCGGTCGAGCCGCCTGCGACAAAAACGGCGAAGGAAAAAATCATAAAAAAACAACCGGAGACATCATCGGAGAAGGCCGCTTCGTCAAGCAAAGTTCACGATCAGATGGCGGAATCAACCGTCAGGGTTAAAGTGGACCGGCTGGATAAGTTGCTGGATACCGTGGGAGAACTGGTTATTGCCCAGACGATGGTGGGGCAGGACGAACTGGTTTTAGGCGGTAAATATCACGATCTGAACAAGAAAATTTCCCAGGCCGGGAAAATCGTTCGCGAACTTCATGATTTGAGTATGTTTCTGCGAATGGTTCCCATGAAGGGTACTTTTCAGAAAATGGTTCGGTTGGCCCGGGATCTGGCATTGAAAAACGGTAAAATTGTAACCTGTGTTACAGAAGGTGAGGATATTGAAATCGACCGCAGTATGGTTGACATGGTGGCCGACCCTTTAATTCATCTGATCCGCAACGCGGTTGATCACGGTATTGAAAAGCCCGAAGAAAGACGCCGTGCCGGCAAACCGGAAAACGGACGCATCTATTTGACGGCGGGACATTCTGAAGGAAGCATCATGCTGACGGTCTGGGATGATGGGCGGGGGATGACCCGCCAGACCATCGTGAATAAGGCGATGGAGCGCGGTTTGATTGATTCAGCCGACCGAATGACCGATCAGGAAGTATGGCAGATGATCTTCCTGCCCGGCTTTTCCACCGCCGAAAAAGTGACGGAGGTATCCGGCCGGGGAGTCGGAATGGATGTGGTGCGCCAGGCCGTTGAAGCTCTGCGGGGACGGATAGAGGTGCAGACGACGGAAGGTCAGGGATGTACCTTTATCATGAGAATGCCTCTGACCATGGCGATAACCGATGGAATGATTGTCAAAGTGGGTTCCCAAAGGTATATCCTGCCCACCTTCAATATTCAGAAAGCCGTCAGACCGGAAGAGTCTGATATCCATACCGTCAATCAAAGAGCCGAAATGCTTTCGTTCCGTGAAGAACTGGTGCCGGTCGTCAGACTGCACCGTTTGTTTAATATACCGGATGCCCAGGTGCATCTGACCTCCGGTTTGCTCGTGGTCATCGGCGAGGGGAATAAAAGATGCGCTCTCTTTGTCGACGACCTTTTGGGACAAACCCAGGTTGTGACCAAATTGCTGGGCAAGGGATTCAATAATGTTCCAGGCGTCGCCGGCGGGGCCATCATGGGAGATGGAACGGTCGGTTTGATTCTGGACGCGTCCGGAATCGTAAGCATATCGCGGCAGCAGGTCAATCTAACAAATTCATAAACAGGCCACAGAGGAGGAAACAGCATGAATAACGCAACTGCATCCCGGGACGGTCAGTCTGCCCATCTTGATTCCCGTGCCGGTAAGTACCTTACCTTTTTCCTTGCCAGCGAAGAATATGGTGTTGAGATTTTAAAGGTGCAGGAAATCATCGGACGTATGCCGATAACGCCGGTGCCTCTTACTTCCAGTTATATCAGAGGCGTCATTAATCTGCGGGGAAAAATCCATCCGATCATGGATTTGAAAATAAAGTTCGGCATGGAAGAGACTGAAATTACCGATGAGACCTGCATTATCGTTATCAAAACCACCAGTATGATGATGGGGATTCTGGTCGATAAAGTTTCGGAAGTTGTGAACATCGGCTCCGACGATATTGAGGATACCCCGTCATTCGGCGCTGATGTCAATCCGGAATATCTTCTGGGCGTGGGTAAAACGGGAGGACGGGTCCGTCTGCTGCTTGACATTGAGAAGGTCATCACAGCGTCCGATATCATCAACATGAAAAAGGCCGCAGGCGGAGAAAGCAAAGAAACCGGCGCGTGATTCAGAGATGACACATCAGGGCCGTTTGGAACACAACGATCCCTGTATGGCAGGGTGCCGGTAAACCGATGCCGGGGAATTTTGGAAAATGTTTAAAGGAATTCAATATACCAAAAATTCACTGAACACAAAAAAAGAGGTCAGGTATGTTTAACAATATCAAAATAGGTCTCCGGCTTATCGGGGCTATCGTGTTAGTCGTTATCATGGCGGCATCGATCATCATTTATGGCATTCAAGTCAGACAGAATCTGTTGAATCGCATGGATTCCGTTCACCGGGCATATGAAGTGGAAATTAAGACCATCGGAGCAATCCAGGTCGGTCTGGAGAAAATATGGGGAGACGTCTATCATTATGTGAATGTGTCCGGCGACCGGCAGAAAACATCGCGGAATATTGACGAAGCGATCCGTTCGATAACCGACTCTATTCAGGCCTATAAAAACAAGAGCGTCGAGGAAGAGGGGAAGAGAATCGTTGCCGAATTTGAAGCCGCATGGCCGGAGATGCAGCGCGGCTACCGCACGGTCATGAAAGCAGCGGATGAAGGGAAGAATGATGAAATCAGCCGCCTGCTGAACGCCGGTGGCTCTGTCTTTGCGGCAAGACAAAAGACTTTTTCCGCTATCAGCAAACTCAATGAATACATTATCAGCCGGAACGAGACGAACATATCCAAGACGATCAAAGAAACCGGAGGCGTCTCGGCTGTGATGCTGCTCTTGTCCGCCATTGCAATCGCTCTGGTCGTGCTTTTAGTCATCTCCATGACCTCATCCATTACCAAACCACTGAAAAAAGGGGTGCTGATGATGAAGGAGCTGGAGAAGGGGCACCTCTCCAACCGGTTGAAGATGAACAGGAAGGATGAAATAGGCGATCTCGCTCAGGCGATGGATAAATTTGCCGATCATCTTCAGAAGAACTTGGTATTCAATATGCAGCAGATATCGGAGGGCAATATTAATGTTCAAGCGTCGATCATTGATGACAAGGATGAAATAGGGCCCGCGATCAGGAGAATGGTGGAAACGCTGGGTAAACTGGGTCATGAACTGAGAGAGTTGACCCGGTCCGCCATGGAAGGCAAGCTTGATGTCCGCAGCAATGAAAAAGATTTTAAGGGCGCCTATCAGGATATACTTCAGGGGATTAATCAGACGCTGGATGCCGTGTTGGGTCCTATTAATGAAGCATCGGATGCCTTGGAGAAAATCGCCGGCAAGGATATGACGGTCAGAATGGTCGGTGATTACAGGGGGGACCATGCCAAGATCAAAGAATCCTTTAACCTGGCTGTGGAAAATCTGGATAAGGCCCTGCAGCATGTGGCCATTGGCGCGGATCAGGTGGCATCGGCCAGCGTTCAGGTCAGCACCGGCGGGCAGTCGTTGTCTCAGGGCGCCAGCGAGCAGGCCAGTTCTCTGGAAGAAGTGTCCAGCAGTCTGCAGGAAATGTCCTCTATGACGAAACAAAACGCTTTAAATGCCAGAGAGGCCAACGGGGTATCCATGGCGGCGGGGGACATTACCGAAAAGGGCGTGGAGAGCATGAACCGGATGTTGTCGGCTATTAACAGAATCAAGACCTCCTCTGATGCAACGGCCAAAATCGTCAAGACCATCGATGAAATCGCTTTTCAGACAAATCTTCTGGCGTTAAATGCCGCCGTGGAAGCAGCCCGTGCCGGAGATGCGGGCAAAGGATTTGCGGTGGTGGCGGAAGAAGTGAGAAATCTGGCGCAGCGCAGCGCCGAAGCGGCAAAAAATACGGCCAACCTGATTGAAGAAGCGGTCAAGAACGCGGAACAAGGCGTGAATATCAGTGCGGAGGTATTAAAGAACTTCCAGGAAATCAATGAGAGTGGCAAAAAAGTCAGTCAGGTCGTGGCGGAGATCGCGGCGGCCTCCGAGCAGCAGGATCAGGGAATCGGTCAGGTCAACAAGGCGGTGGAACAGTTAAATCAGGTGACTCAGCAAAACGCAGCCAATGCCGAGGAGTCAGCCAGTGCCGCCGAGGAAATGTCTTCACAATCCGAGGAAATGCGGAGTCTGGTGGCCGGTTTCAAACTGACGGCTTCCGGTAGCTATGCCGGAACGCTGGGCGTCGGAAGTTCCTCGAATCCAATGATGAAAAAAATAAGCGCAGGGCCCAAAGGCGGCGGATTGCTGGACGGCATGAAGCCCGATCCCCGAAAGGTAATCCCGCTGGATGAGCATGATCATGCTGTTTTGGAAAAATTTTAACCGGATGCAAACAGATCGGGTACAGGAAGGTGAAGAAGAGGAAACATGTTCAACAATCTTAAAATAGGAAAAAAAATTATCGGCGGTGTCATTCTTATCATATTGATGTCTCAACTCATCGGTTTTTACGCGCTGGTCAATCTTTCCGCTCTGGGGAAAAAGCTGGATCAGATTACCAATGTCGAACTGCATGCCGTCAATAACCTCCGGAACATCGATAAAGAGGTGAATTTTCTTGTCGCTTGTCAGCGTGGTTTGGCCCTGGGAATGATGTTCAATAACGAAAGCATCCGCACCGAACTCTTTTCGCAGATAACCGCATCCTCGGAAAGACTCGAAAAAAACTGGGCGGAGTATGAGACCTTGCCCAAGGGGGAAGAGGAAAAGAAGTTATGGGAAGAATTTGGAATGAGTTTCAAGGTGTGGAAATCCAAGCACGAGATGGGCATGGAAGCTCTCAAAAATAAAATGAAGCTGGTGAAAGCCGACGTTTCAGAGAATGACGCAATTTTTCAGAAATGGGACAAGGCGGCCGATCAGGCTGAATTGGATGCAATGCATAGCTTGAAATTAGCCACGCAGGGATTGGACAAGCTGGTGACCATCATTGCCGCAAAAGCGGTCACCTCTGCGGAAAAAACCCGTTTTTCGGCAACCCGGGCAGCCAGCGTGTTTATGGCAATGATGGTCATCGGTGGCGCGGTGGCCGTCTTTCTGGGAGTGTTTCTGTCCCGTTCCATTTCAAGACCGCTGAACCAAGGCCTGCTCATGATAAAAGAGATAGGCAAGGGGCATTTGTCGATGCGGTTGAGAATGGGTGATCGCGCCGACGAGGTGGGCCTTTTGGCCAATTCGATGGATGAATTTGCCGATCATCTGCAGAAAAATGTCATTTTCAATATGCAGCAGATATCGGAAGGCAATATCAATGTGGATCCGGCCATCATTGACGTTAAGGATGAGATCGGTCCAGCCCTGAAAAAAATGGTAGAGACCATCCATAATCTTGTTAATGAAGTAAATAGTCTGACTCATTCGGCGATGGAAGGCAAATTGGATATCCGTGGTAATCAAGATGCGTTCAAAGGCGCTTATCAGGATATCATTCGGGGGGTAAATCATACATTGGATGAAGTGACCGGTCCGATCAATGAGGCATCCAATGTTTTGCAGAAGGTGGCGGATAAGGACATGACGGCGCGGATGGTCGGTGATTACAGGGGGGACCATGCCAAAATCAAGGAATCCATCAACGTGGCCGTGGACAATCTGGACAAAGCCTTGCAGCAGGTGGCGATCAGCGCCGACCAGGTGGCCTCGGCGAGCATGCAGGTGAGCACGGGGGGGCAATCGTTATCTCAGGGCGCCAGCGAG
>JAGVUJ010000325.1 GCA_019136325.1 Deltaproteobacteria bacterium | reverse complement strand
GAGCATAGCGGGGTCCCCCGCCTCGTGCAGGAGTTGGAACACACCCGCTATCAGAACGAACAAAACGGATTTTTCATCCGTGTCGTGGCGAAGAACGGTTTCATCCTCAGTCAAACCCTGCCGCAAACCTGGAATACAACAGAGATGCAATTTCCACAAACGCCCTTGCCGTTTGTGGAAGACCAATGGACGCTCCTGAAAAAACCGCGTCTCACCGGAACCCTGAGAGGGATGACAGGCGGCGATAATATTGATGTCACGGGACGGCTGCTCCTTGACGGCACCGTCCTGCACGTAGGCTACTCCACCCATGCCCGCGCACAATATCTGGGATATTACGCCGGCATTTTTCTTATCATCCTGGGACCGGTGATTTTATTCGGTATTCTGATCGGGGTTTTCCTCGCTCGCCAGGCGCTCAAACCGGTGAGGGAATTGACTCTGGCGACCCAGAACGTTCGTGCCGGCCGGATGGATGCACGAGTGCCCCTGGGAGAAACCAATACGGAATTAAGAGAGCTGGCCCGGCAATTCAATGCCATGCTGGACTGGATCGCGACCCTGACGAGCGGTATGCGGGAAGCGCTCGATAATGTAGCGCATGACCTCAGGACGCCCTTGACCCGTATGCGATTTTCCATTGAGTCCGTTATGCAGCGCGAACCGGATAAGGCCGCCTTGCGGGAGGCTTTACTGGATTGCGCCGAAGAATCCGGGAATATTCTGAATATGCTCAACGCGCTTATGGATATCTCCGAAGCGGAAACAGGCGTCATGACGCTTGATCTCAAAGAGATCGACCTGAAGGAGCTCATCTCCAGCATTGCAGACATCTACCTTTATGACGCGGAAGAGAAGAATATCCGGCTGGAAATGAACATACCCGCTCATTTGACGGTACATGCCGATTCCACACGCTTGCGTCAGGCCATCGCCAATCTGATTGACAATGCCGTTAAATATACGCCTTCGGGCGGGTGCATCACCCTTGATGCCGGCAGCAATGAAACGAATATCTTCATTTCCGTGAGTGATACCGGCGGAGGTATAAATCCGGCGGATATGCCGCGCATCTTTGAGAGGTTGTACCGCGGCGATAAAAGCCGTTCGCAGCGTGGGTTGGGATTGGGACTCTGCCTGGTGAAGGCCATTGCCACAGCCCACCATGGCGCGATTAACGTTCAGAATCTGCCCGGCCGGGGCGCGGTCTTTACCCTTACTCTGCCGAAGCACACGCCCATAGAAACGGCAAATACACCCCCTGCCGATTCCGATACGGCAGTGTAATAGGCCAATCGTGCCTTTCAACGGCGCGTGAGAACCTTTCAAAATTGTAATGTTCAGGAAATGTGGGTGTAAGTTATGCTGGCTTATAGGTAGGCCAGGGAATAAAATGATACGGCGGTGATAAATGAAAACAAAAATGAAGAGTACGATATGCGCGGTTGTCGCGGTGGTGATGGTTGGACTGGCCTTACCGGCCCTGGTCACCGCGTATGACGAGCCGCGGCAGGCGCAGCGCGGCGCCCTTGAAAAATCGCGAATAAGTCTTTTGCAGGCCATCAGCAATATCGAATCGGCATCGGGCGGCAGAGTGGTTATGGCAGAGGTCGAGCCCAAAAGAAAGCCGCTTAATCTGAGAAAAGGGCCCCTGGTATTCGAGTTGATGACCGTCAAGGACCACGTCATGAGGGCTTATTTTGTGGATGTCACATCCGGTAAAGTGCTCGCTCAGCTTGATGATTGGTTCGGCCTTCTGCATTTTTTGCACATCAGTAAAAAGGATGCTTTTGCCGATGCTAAAATATCCCTGGCGCAGGCCATCGCTGTCGCGGAAAAGGAAACCGGCGGCAAGACCGTACTGGCAAAAGCCAAATTAGAAGATCATGTCCTCTATTATCAGGTCATTGTCACCAAGCGGGGAAAAAATGCATCCGAGTTGCTATATGTCAACGCCACAAACGGAAAAATCACGGATAGAGAGAGGGAAGACGATTGACACCCTGAAGAATAATCCCCCTTGCGACAACCCCGTTGCTGTCTGGTTTCCATCCTCCCGGTGGCCTCATGTTCCTGCTGCCCGGAAAGGTTCATCATCCATACGGAAATTTTAACCGTTCAGTCCGGTGCATAAACACCACACGATACTAAGGCCAGGTATGCTTTCAAGCCTTCATATTTTAATTTAAAAAAAGCAACTTGGTTTAAAAAAATCGGATCGAGCTTTTTTTGATCATAAACGTTTCATGCCGATGGCCGGCTATTCCCCAAGTAATGAAGCTCTCTTAGCGCAGTCCTCCCTCACAACTCCTAACCTTGCAAAATTGTAATACACACGAAAGGTTCCTGAAAGCCCGGTGGGTATATAGAGATGGTCACGAGACATGAAGGTCGAGTGCAATGACGTTGAAAGACTCAACCATCTTAAGGAAAAAGGAGACCGATATGAACGCAATAGTAGGAGCAATTCATCTTGGAGGAGTCGTGTCCACCCCGAGAGATTACATCACAACCAAGCTCGGTCTGGAGAAGACAAGAACCGCGTGGGAATTTTTACGATCAAAATACGCCAAGCATTTCGGCTTTGGTCTTGAAGTCAGGGGAAGTTCGCCTGATTTCGAAAGTTCCACGGCCCTGCGCCATAAAGCCATGGAAGCTGTCGAACTGGCGCTAAAACATTACGGCGACATGCTGATCAACGCGGATATACAGGTCAAGGAAGGCCTCCTGGGCTTGGAAAATAAGATGGTGGCGGGTTATGATATCGATTTCTCGCTGGATTGGGATTATTCCAAGCCGGTCTTAATGGAAATAACCTACGACAGACAAAACCGGTCATACCGGATCATGAGTCTGGTCTATAATCACGTCATCGACGGTGTGCCGCTTGCCCTGTACACGTATCTCATCCACAATCATCTGGTTCTGGGCGAGGCATCTTTTCTGAGTCAGAGCAGAAGGACTTTTCCATTTTCCTACAAGTTTCATCTGTGGGACAGCGGCACGCTGCCGGATAAAAAAAGATGGCTGAGATTGAATTGCCTGGGTGAATCCGATCTTTTCCCGATAGGAAGCCAGATTGATGTTACCGACAGCAGCATCCTGAAGCTTAGAAATAAAATTGCGCTGGAGATCGGGCAGAACGTTTCGAATTCATCCGTTGAGATTGCCCTTCTGAGTCTGGAAATGGGAATCACCTGGGCCACGGATTATATCGCCCAGGGAGATCAAAATTCCCGGCGGCAGGTCGATGTTCAAAAAGGGTATCGCGGTTTGGGAATTGTGCGAACGCAACTGGCGGGTGAGATCGGAAAAGCCGATTCCCGGACTCAATATCAATGGATTCGCGATGCCGTAAAGAACGCAGCGGAAGAAATGCATCTCGAAAGGACCGGAATAGGCCGTAACAGCAGGTTTTACACACAATACAGGAAAATCAATCGTTTCTTTGTCAATCTCTTTGACCGGAGAATCAGCCATAAGGATGTCATGGCCGTTGCCGGCACGCAGCTGATCGGTTCCAATTTGAACGGCATTGATTACGGTGTGCCTCTTTTTGTGGGCGGCATCATTCCGGACGACATGAAGTTTATCTTTATTCCTTCTCACGGAGAGCACAATCATAAGACCAGGGATGAACGCGCCAAGCGCGCGTTGACCACCCATGTCACGGAAGTTTCTTTTTCATGCGGCCCCAAAATCAAGAGAAGCAACGGCTGTTCGACGGTATACAAATCACTGAAAATTCTGCCGCAAAAGGCTCATCATATTCTTTTAGACTGGGGCCACGCTCCCGATGAGATTAAATATTTATCACAGGCGGACAGCGTGAGACAGGTTTTCATCGACGCTTACAGGCCCGATAATCCAGCCCTGGGAAGAATTGAAAAACGCGCCGAACAGTATCTGAATTTATAATTTAAGGAGCATATACGCTTTTCCAGACATGAAGCATCATAAATTGTCTATATAAGAAGCAATAATAAATGCTAATATTTTTGCTTTTTTAATTGACAAAAATAAAAGCACGGTATAGTTTATAGCCGAATAAAGGAGGACATCATGAAAAAAACAAATGTAGTGATGATACAACCGAAGACGCCGCAAACGTTCTGGAGCCATGACAGCGCGCTCAAGGCAGCCGGATTCAAGTCGGTGATGCCCCCCCTGGGGCTGATGACCGTCGCGGCCATGCTTCCGGAATATTATGACGTCACGTTAATCGACATGAATGTGCGCGATCTCGTAGTGCGTGACATTGAGCAGAGCGACATGGTTTTCCTCACGGGTATGTGGATACACCGGGAATCGTTTTTAAAGGTCCTTAACATGTGCCATGAACGCGGAAAAACTGTGGTTGCCGGAGGGCCATTTGTCCAATCGGCCTACGGCAGACCGGGAGACTACCTGGAATCGGATAAAATCGATCATCTGATTCTTTATGAGGCTGAGAATAACCTTCCCGAGTTCCTGTGGGACTATGCGCGGGGCAAAGCAAAAAAAGTATATGACAACAAGGAAAAACCGGCCTTGAATCTTACCCCGTCGCCGCGCTTTGACCTGATACGACCGGATGATTATGCGTCCATGGCTCTTCAATTCTCCCGCGGATGCCCGTTCAACTGCGAATTCTGCGATATCGTCCAGATGTTCGGACGCGTTCCGCGCACCAAGTCTGCCGCGCAATTCATGCGCGAGGTTGAAGACCTGCATGCGACCGGCTACCGCGGACGCCTGTTTATCGTAGATGACAATTTCATCGCCAACAGGAAGGCCGTCAAAGAAATGCTCAGACTCCTGGCGGTGTGGCAGGAGGAGCACGGCTATCCGTATATGCTGTTCACTGAAGCGAGCATTGACCTGGCCAAAGATGACGAGCTTTTGGATTTAATGACGCGATCGGGATTCACATCCGTATTTGTAGGCATCGAATCGCCGGACGGCGCGACGCTGCGCGCCGCCAATAAAAACCAGAACGCAGCCTGCGATATGAACAAAGCAATCGAGAAGATACAGCGTTCCGGCATAGAGGTCATGGGCGGATTTATCCTCGGCTTTGATACGGATAAAGAGGACGCGTTCGATAACCAATTGACCTTCATCCGGCAAAACGGCATTGCCCAGAGCATGGTGGGACTGCTTGCCGCCATGCCGAACACCGACCTTTTCAAACGGCTGGAACGGGAAGGCCGGATCATGTCACAGGACAATCCGCACAGCGGCGATAACGTCGATACCGTGCTCAACTTTGTACCCGTCATGCCGGCTGAAAAACTGGTTGAAGGCTACAGACGGGTGATCGCTCAAACCTATGCGCCCAAAAATTATTTCGCCCGCGCCTCAACCCTCATCAGCAGGCTGCCCGATCTTAAAATAGCAAAGCTTCGCGGGGCGGAGCCGTGGAAAAAGAAACTGGCGAAATCAAAATTGACCAATTATCCCCGCAAAACAAAGATGATGCTGGAACTGGCCAGGATTTTCTTTACTCCGTTCGGAATCCATGCGTTATGGTTTATTATCCGGTCGTCAAGGTTCGGACTGCTTGCCCTGCCCGCTGCGATAGAACTGGTTTTCCGGGGACGTCATTATGTCAATGTCGCCGGGAGAATCGCGCACACGAAACCGCAGCCGGTAACGGTAAACTGGCAGAAACGAGAATCGGTGCCGTTGCTCACGAAACCGCTGCCCGGTTTGGGCAAGTAAGAAATTATTCTGTCTCCGCTCGCATTCCCCAGAGGTCGCTTTGGGGAATGCGGAAAAACAGGAATAGCGCTCTTTATTCCCGTGAACGGCAAGCCAAGACCTTTTCCTCAACTATTTAATCTCCCATAGTCGTCTGATGAACCATCAGCACGAATAAAGCCTTGTTGCTTTCCGAATAAAACAATGTCAAAATACCCGTAAAAGGTGTCCATCTTTTCAGGGACAGATCATAGTAATGAACCACATAAAAAAGGGGGAAATAATTATGATCACATACACGGAAAAGCAAATTGCAGAATTGGACAAATTTTACAAACATCCACGAAATCTCGTAGATTTGTTTGAAGACACGGCAGCAAAATGGAGTGATCGAAATGCCATTGGAACAAAAAATCCTGCGACGAAACAGTACGAATGGATAAGCTATAAACATCTCGCCGAAAGAATAAATAACGCCAGAGGCGGCCTTCATCAGTTGGGCGTCACCAAGGGTGACGCGGTCGGTATTATCATAGGCAATGCCGTCGAATGGTATGTGTTGGAAAACGCGTCGCACGGCCTGGGCGCCATGTTTGTGCCGATGTACGAAAAGGAATTGATGAAAACATGGCAATACATTATCCGGGACAGCGGGCTAAAATATCTTTTTGTCAAGGATGAAATCCTTTTCGAAAAGATAAAGCATTTCAAAGATGAAATCGAAAGCTTAAAAGAAATCTTTATAATCTACGGCCAAGGTAAAAACAGTCTCAAGGCGCTGGAAGAAGTCGGAAAGAATCATCCGGTTCAATCCTATAAACCCCATTGGTCGGAGCCGGCGGAGCTGATTTATACGTCCGGGACAACCGGAGATCCCAAAGGCGTTCTTCTGTCTCACGGCAATCTTTCGGCATGCTCTCAATCGGGTTATCACATCTTTCCTGACCTCAATGAAACGTCCGTTTCTCTGGCGATACTTCCCTGGGCGCACAGCTACGGGCTGAGCGCGGAGCTGCATAATTTCATGCAGTTCGGCGGCGCTATCGCGCTGATGGAATCGGTCGACACGCTGGCGGAAGATTTTATAAAAGTTCGGCCCACCTACCTCATCGCGGTTCCCAAGGTCTTCAATAGAATCTACGACGGGATTCAGGCCAAAATGCATGAACAGGGCGGATTCAAAAAGATGCTTTTCGATATGACCTGCGCAGAAGCGACAAAATGCAGGGGCCGGGCGCATAAATCCCTGAAATTAAAAATACTCGATAAAATGGTATTTTCCAAAATCAGGGAAAGATTCGGAGGCCGGCTCACCGGCGTTCTGACGGCCAGCGCGGTAATGAATCCTGGTATCGCCATGTTCTTTGCCGATCTCGGCATCCCCACTTATGATGCCTACGGATTAACGGAAACCTCGCCCGCGATTACAATGAATTCACCGCTTATGGGAAACAAGTACGGCTCGGTCGGTAAATGCGTGGAAAATATGCATGTTAAAATTGACCGTTTTGTGGCGGATAATGAGAGCGATGACGGAGAAATTATCGTTTACGGTGCTCATGTGATGATGGGCTATCACAATAAGCCGGAACAGACCGCTCAAATCATGATGAAGGATACCTGGAACGGCTTTCCCGGAATACGCACCGGCGATCAGGGACGTTTTGACAACGAAGGTTTTCTTTATATTACCGGTAGATTTAAAGATGAATATAAACTATCCAACGGCAAATACATTCACCCGGAATCCATTGAAACCGACATCAAGCTGGTGCATAACATTGCCAATGCTTTTATATGGGGTGACGGCAAAGCGTATAACGTCGCGGTCATCGTGCCTGATTTCGCGACAATGAAAAAGGATGAGCGGGTCGCCAAATGGGCCCAGGGAGCTCCGGCGGAAGTCGTAAAGAATCAAAATATCCAGAATTTTTTATCGGAAGAAATTAAAAGACATCTTAAAAAATCATACGGCGGATATGAAATCCCGCAGAAGTTCATATTTACCAGCGAGGATTTTACTTTGGAAAACGGATTGGTTACCCAGACCATGAAACTTAAGCGCAAAGAGGTTTTGAAGACTTACTCAACGGAAATAGAACAACTGCATCAAGAATCGGAGGGGTGAAACCCTCCGCCGAATTACCATGGCTTGCCCATTGGGGCTGAAGGTCCGGTATCCGAAGAAACCGGAGACAGA
>JAGVUJ010000322.1 GCA_019136325.1 Deltaproteobacteria bacterium | reverse complement strand
TTCCGGCGGAACGAGATCCCAATCGCTGAAGATCTTGCCGTTTTCAAAATCCTCCCGCAGCCGCTCAAAAACAATGATGTTAGGTGCGATCAAGAGAAATGTCCGGCTGAGACTGGAGCCCTTTTCATACTTCTTGTGGAAATAGGACCAGACAACGGCCATCGCCATGACCAGCGTCTTACCCGAGCCGGTAGCCATCTTCATGGCAAAGCGGCAATGGTCGGGCTGCGGCAGCTCTTGCTGCGCGACAAGCCCCGTTTCCGGAACAACACGACTGAGGATGCGCTTATTGCGTATGGTCTGTTCAATATTTGTTTTCCGTGTGAAGAGGTCTTCCTTGTATGCTTTGGGATCCATGTATTTGATGATCATGTCCGCCACATCGCGGTAGCCCTTGACCTCGTAAAGGTAAATAATTGTCTCGATCGCTTCCCGCTGTGCAAAATAATATTGAAAGGCCTCACCGTTCTCAAATCGATGGGTTTCGTCAAACCACCATTCCAGAAGACGTTTGGATGTGGGAGATATCCCAGTCGGCATTTGATAGTCTCTGTTTCTCCATTGATCGACTTCTTCCCGTATCTGATCAACGAGGAGGGTCTTGCTTCGGCGTCGGAACTGCTCAACGAGGTAGCCGCCTTTGTTATCCTTGACGAGGTGCTGCGTAGGAGGGGCGTAGGGATCGCGTCCCGGCACTTCGGGCAGTTTCTGTTCGAGAGAGATAATCGGTTTTGTTTTCCCGGCTTTGGCCTTCATTTTTCTTGCCATTAGGATTTCACCTCCAGAACTTTGGTCGTGTCGTTGCCGAAGATGTCAATGACCTTAACCATAATCAAATGCTTCCCTTTGGACTCATAGGCGTGGCCGTCGGACTTCAGGTCGAGCTTTCGTTCCTTACGAGTCCGGTAGGACTGCCACATGTTGTGGAAGGTATCTTCATTCCAGTCCCAGTCCACAGCCCAGTAGTCGATGTAATCAAACGGCTTTTTGACAATCTTCCGGACTTCTTGCGGAATAAGATCGAGATTGGGAATGGCGAAATCCTTTAGCGACAGCACGAAGCGGCCCGTTTTGTCCTGTGCAATATCCACTTCCAGATAGGCCAATTCATAGAAAGTAATTTCACCCTTTCCCACCGCACGGTCATCCATCACATCACGCGGTATGCTGAAAAGTCGGAGGTGGACACCGCTTGCTTTGGCAGCCTTTTCGACGACGTCGTGAAGACCCATTTCCCATTCCCACCCCAGGATATCGAGCGAATCCTGTCCTGCCTTTTTCGTCTCCGCTATGGCTTCCTGAATTTCCGCAAAAGTAACCGGTGCATCTACGGCGCCGATATGGACCAAGCGCTTGCCCTTGCGGCCGTGGAGGTGAAGCATTCCGGCCAGAGGCTCGGCTTTATAAAGCTTCAGGATAAACTGAATATATTCATTCGTTCATACTTGCCAAGGTTTTGAACAGCAAAGGGACTACATCCCTCAATGCCAAGCAGGCGCTTCCGGGACGTATGGATGGCGAAGCGCCCAAGGTCGGCCATAATCCAGCGGCGGCCGAGCTTCTCTGCAACAGCGCCGGTCGTGCCGGAACCGCAGAAGAAATCTGCGACAAGATCACCTTCGTTGGAAGAAGCTTTAATAATGCGTTCAAGGAGGGATTCAGGTTTTTGCGTTGCATACCCTACTATTTCTGGTGAGTTCACAATTGTTTGAAAGTTTGCAATATCCGACCATACATCAGGCAATGGAACACCTTTGGCCTCATCGAGATAAAGGCGGCGAGTCTTCGTAATAACTTTATAATGGCGGCCATCATCATCGATGCTCGAAAAACGGGCAAGCTGTTCCTTTGAATATGGCAGATACGATTTATTGAATATCAAATTTTCTCCACGTGAATAATATAAAATTGTTTCATGTCCACGCACATAGTTCTGCACCATTCCCTTGTATCCAGAAGCAGCGCTCATAGTCCAGATGATTTCCCGTTGAAAATTATCCGTCCCAAAGATTTCGTCAAGTAACATGCGGAGATGACTATTTACTCGATGATCGCAATGAACATAAATACTCCCCTTATCGCTCAACAACTCCCGCATCAGTACCAACCGCTCATACATCATCTGAAGATACGAATCGAGGCCACGGCCCCAGGTGTCACGATAAGCCTTATCTTCAATGGCGGAGGGCTCCTTCGTCCACTCCGCGTCGCCGATTTCCATCTTGACAGAAAAATCTGCTCCGGTAGCGAAAGGCGGGTCAATGTAAATGAGGTCGATCTTTCCGGCAAATTCTTCTAGGAGGGACGACATGACATACTTGTTGTCGCCCCAGATGAGGCGGTTATGCCAGGTGCCGCCCGTTTCCGTTTTGAAGATATCCGGGCCCTTGAGCTTCTCCTTCTCCCTTGTTGCCCGGCTTTCGTTGATGGTCTCGATCGTTTGGAAGGGCAGTACAATCCGATCCACCTCTGTCTTTTTCCCCTGCCAGTAAAGGCCTGTGGGCATGGTCTTGATTTCTTCAGTCATTTTACTGCTCCCTTTTCAATAATTGTCA
>JAGVUJ010000267.1 GCA_019136325.1 Deltaproteobacteria bacterium | reverse complement strand
CGTATTGCACGAAAAAACAAGGTCGCCGGACACCTGATCCTGAATATGGATTTACGCAAAATCGGAGGATCGGCCCTGACGGCGGATATTCATGTGCCCAAGAATCAAACAGGCTCGGTGCTGAAAAGGAAAATTCCGGTGACCTATGTTCCGGCGCGCAACACGATATTTCTTGCCTACGCGCTGGCCTGGGCGGAAGTGATCGGCAGTCATGATATCTTTATCGGGGTCAATGCTCTGGATTACAGCGGTTATCCGGATTGTCGTCCCCGGTACATTGCCGCATTTCGAAAGCTGGCCAATCTGGCAACGAAGGCGGGGGTTGAAGGAAAACAAAAACTGGCCATTCACGCTCCGCTCATTAAAATGAGCAAGGCGGAGATTATTAAAAAGGGCATGGACCTTGGCGTGGATTACAGTCTGACGCACAGTTGTTATGATCCGTCGCCATCGGGAGAGCCGTGCGGTGAATGCGATTCCTGTCTGCTGCGATTGAAAGGGTTTCGTGAAGCCGGATTGAAAGATCCGCTGAAATATTGCCGGTAAGGGGCTGGTCTTGGGTTATCGAATCAAAGAGATATTTTATTCCATTCAGGGCGAGGGATTTTATACGGGACGGCCTGCGGTTCTCTGCCGTTTTTCGGGGTGTAATCTATGGTCGGGGAAAGCATCCGACCGCGAAAAAGCGGTTTGCCGGTTCTGCGATACGGACTTTGTCGGTTGCGACGGCCCGGAGGGCGGGATTTTTCAAACCCCTGAAGCATTAACCGAGAAAATTATTACATTGTGGCCTGAAAAACCGTCAGACACGCTTAGGCCGTTTGTCGTGCTCACGGGAGGAGAACCGCTGCTGCAAACGGATAGAGCCTTACTGGACGCTCTGCATCATCAGCATGTTGAAGTCGCCGTTGAAACCAACGGCACCATTATGCCGCCGGAAGGAATTGACTGGATTTGTGTGAGCCCCAAAGCAGGCACAACGATGGTGTTACGTTCGGGACAGGAATTAAAGCTTGTTTATCCTCAGCAGGGAGCGGAGCCGGAAAAGTATGCGCTGCTCGATTTTCAGCATTATTTTCTGCAGCCGCTTGATTCACCAAACCGGCAAACCAACACCCTCAGGGCCCTGGAATATGTTTTGGCGCATCCGCAATGGCGGTTGAGTTTGCAGATACAAAAAATTTTAAATGTAAAATAAAGGAACGCAAAGTGGAAATCTTCAAGGTGTATAAATTTGATGCGGCGCACCGCCTGCCGAAGGTTGGTGCAGAACACAAATGTTTTGAACTGCACGGACATTCCTTTCGCGTGGAGATTCATGTGCAAGGTCCGGTCGATCCGCAGCTGGATTGGGTGATGGATTTTGCCGATATCGACTTCAGGACGCATTGCCGCAATTAAACAAAATCGTTGTGCAGGAGAGCCCGGAATCCGGCTGCATTTATTGCGGCGAAAAATAACGGTTTGGAGGCGGGGATGCTCCGCAGAAAAAATTTCCGTTTAGCCGCCGAAACGTCACGGATGTCTTCCGTTTCAGAGCGGTTTAACAGTCCCTTTTTTGTTGAAAAATAATGCGGTCGGTGGTAGGTGCTGAAACAAACAAAAAGCAGTGACCATCATGGATCAGAAGACCATACAGAAGATCAAAGGCACCCAGCAGGACGGTTTGCTGGAAGAATTATTGCGGGAAAAGGCCGCGGTGCTGACCCGGGCGAGCTGGGCGGTTGAGGATGTGCTGGAGAAGATGAAGCGAATCGAAGGAGAAATCGAAATTAAAACATCGTTGATCCAGTCGATGACGCACGAGGCTGATCGCGCGGTTCTGTCCCGTCAGAAAAAACTGTTCTGCGAAGAAATAAACTGTAAGATAGACGAATTCAATGCCATTCGCCGGAAAGCCCAGCTTCAATATTATTATTTGATTGTCACAAGAGAAGCCCTGGGCTTGAGGCGTCATGAGATGGTTCAGAAAATTTACCGTATTCCCGACAAGAAAAAAAAGATACAGGTGTTTTTTTAATGGACAGGTTCCG
>JAGVUJ010000251.1 GCA_019136325.1 Deltaproteobacteria bacterium | reverse complement strand
GGACCCGCGTGAACGTCCTTACGAAAAAGCCAATGAGGCATCCAAAGCGCATACGCAGTTCGCACATCCGGAGTCGGACTTTTTAACCTATCTCAATATCTGGAATCGTTATCATGGTTCTCTGGAGAGCTTGACGTCGCAGAGCAAACAAAGAAAGTTTTGCCGCGATCATTTTCTCTCCTACAAGCGGATGATCGAATGGCGCGACATTTACCATCAAATTCTGGACATCATTGACGGGAAAAGCAAAACAAAAAGCAGAAAACATCACAGGATTGAAATCAATCAGGACATTGCCGACCGGATTCATCGCTGTGTTTTAAGCGGCTATCTTTCCAACATTGCCCGGAAGAAGGAGAAAAACTTTTACAACGCGGCCAAGAGCAGGGAGGTGATGATTTACCCCGGCTCCGGTTTGTTCAACCGCGCCGGACAGTGGATTGTAGCGGGGGAAATCAGCATGACCTCACGGGTCTTTGCCCGTAATGTTGGCAACATCAAGAGCGAGTGGCTGGAAAAACTGGGCGGTGACAACTGCCGCTACACGTATGCCGCCGCTCACTGGGAGAAAAACCGCGGGCAGGTTGTCGCTCTGGAGAAGGTAACCCTTTTCGGCCTGACCATTGTGGAGAGCCGTCCCGTTGCGTATGAAAAAATCAATCCCGAAGAAGCCAAATCGATATTCATCCGGGAAGCGCTTGTTACCGGAGAGGTTGCCCGCCGGATTCCTTTTCTGGAACACAATCTGTCATTATACGAGCGTGTCCAGACAATGGAAGAGAAACTGCGCCGGCGCAGTGACGACTTTCTGCGCTTCCGGGAAGAGGACCTGATTGCCCGTGAACCGGATGCTGAAGAAATATCGCAATATCCCGATCGGATAAAAATCGGCGATGCCGCTTTCAACTGCCGCTATAATTTTGAACCGGGAAAAAATGATGACGGCGTCACCGTTAAAGTGCCTCTGGGTTTTATTTCCAAAGCCGCGACAGCAAACATCGATCGCCATCTGCCTTCGTTATTAAAGGAAAAGGCCGTTCACTTATTGAAGTCGCTTCCTAAATCCATTCGCCTCAAATTGCCGCCGCCCGCTAAAATTGTTGAGCTTTTGGTGGAAGATAAATCGAATTTGGACAAGCCTTTGCCTCAGGCGCTCAGCCAGTTGCTTCTCGACAAATACAAGATAAAGGTTCCTAAGGATGATTGGGCAACGGAAAAACTGCCGGATTATCTGAATGTCCGCTACAGCGTCATTGATGAAAAAGGAAACGAAATTAAAGAAAGCCGGGACATTCATCTGCTGCAAAAAGAACTGACCGGTACGGTCAGTACATCGGCCATGGATAAAATCAGAGGTGAGTGGGAAAAAGAGGGAATCACTGGCTGGGATTTCGGGGACTTGCCCCGGCAGATTCCCCTTCGGGGAACTCACGGCTTGATCGGTTACGCCTATCCGGCGCTGACGATTAGCGATGATTCCATTGATCTGCGGCTTTTCGCCGACGAAAAACAAAGCGCCTTCCATCATTTGCACGGTATTGCGGCGCTCTACGACATTCACTTCGCCGACAAGATGAAACAACTTAAAAAGAATGTCGCTTTGACTGGCGCAATGAAGACCAGCACTGCCGGCATCGGCCCTCCCAAACAACTGGAACAATCCATCATTAACCGGGTCAGGAAAGATTTATTTTACAAGCCGTGGCGAAGACAGGAGGAATTTATCGCGCACGCCGGTTGTCTGAATTCCCAAATTCTGCCTTATGGCCAGCAGGTATTGATAGCGATCGAACCGGTATTGAAAGCCTGTGCCGATACCTGTACCGTTATCGGCAAACTCATGACGAAAAATAGAAACAACAATCCTGTTTTGAATTTTATAAAAGACATCCAAACAGAGATCTCCCGTCTTGTGCCCGTCGATTTCCCCGAGCTTTATACCTTTGAACGGATGAAGGAACTGCCGCGCTACTGCAAGGCGCTTGCTCTGCGAGCCGAACGGGGAAATTTAAATCTTTCCGCGGCGCAAAGGAAAATGCAGGACGTTTTAATTTATTCGCAAAAACTGCAGCAGATGGTAAATGGCCGTGTCCAGCCAAGTCTTTTTGACTTGGCTGTCGTTAAAAAACAGTCGAGTCCAAAAGACCCGACTGAGCCTAAAGGAACCGGATTTAAAGAAATGATTCTTTTAAAAGAAAACATTACCATAGATTGTCCGGATGAAAAGAAAACAATGGTTGAAGAATTCTTCTGGATGATAGAAGAATACAAGGTCTCTCTGTTCGCTCAGGAGCTTAAAACCCCCTACCCCGTCTCGCCGAAGAAATTGAATCAGTTGATGGAAGACATTGAAAAATATTAGTGATTTATTTAATCCTTGTTCAGCCAAGTCTTTTTGACTTGGCTGTCGTTAAAAAACAGTCGAGTCCAAAAGACCCGACTGAGCTTATGCGCCTTAGTTCGATTTTATCATTAATTTTTTACTGCCAGATAAACTGCGGTAAGAATGCCTTCTCCTAGCAGAACATATTGTCATAATCTTAGCCACCGATTCTCTAATGGCAAAGCAATGACGATTCGAGACACTGCCAAAAAAACGTTTCTAGGGTTGCGGAAGTCACCAGGCATAAACCAGCACCTCATGCACCCGTGCCTAATCGATGGCATGATTCACCGTCAGCAATAATGAATTTCGACCGCTAAGTAGTTTTCATCAATTCCAGGTATTCCCTGGTGACCTCATACACCGCGTAATCAAACAGCAGGATAGTTCGGTTGAGGGTATCCAGGGATTCCTGCTTGGCAATAGCTGAGTTGAAGATCATTTGAAATTCCGCGTATAGCCAGATATTCCGTCGCATCAATATCAGCGCGTAAATAGCTTCTTTCGCGGGAATGTCAAGAGCATAACATTCCAGTGCGTATTTCTGAAAATACTTCGTCACGTCATCCGTAATTTTTTCATAAATGAACATCTTACTGAATTGCTGATAAAACTCTGTACACTGATCGACTAATTGCTTTTCATTCAGCTTTTTATAAGTCTGCGTTCGGGTGTTGTTTCTAACGTCCTTTACCCATCTTGCGGCAATCTTCTCCGCGTGTTTTTCAGCCAGTTCCAGATATTTATAGGCGTATGTTTTCATGTTTGATTTCTTTTTCTTGTCCCGGGCTTGTCTTTCTGCCAGCTCCAAATATTTCAAAACATCTGATTTCGATTTCATAGTTCATCTCCTTTTATTAGCGGACTGAAGGAATTGATTTAGCGTTGTTGGCGCTGTCGAATAAGTTTTTTCACGAATATTTCCTCGCGTTCCATTTCCTCAATCCTGTCGGTGATGTATTTTTTAGCCTCCTCATGTTGTGGAATAAAGATCTTCTCCAGAGCGTTCACCCGCCGTTGCACTTTTTTCAGTTCTCTTGAAAGCATGATGACGGATTTCATTATTGTCGCGTATTGCACCACGATGTGAAGAGCTTTCCGAGATTGTTCTTTTGCGTTATCATAAGCAGATGTTGTTGGCGGCAAAGTAAAAGCGGGAAGATTGTTCTTGAGATCAAGAGTGAAATTTAACAGTTTCAGTCCCATCAGTTTTGTTAAATTCATATGAAGATAATAGCTTCTCATTTCGGAACAACTTTGTAATGTAACAGCTTCGGAACCCATATCGACGGCAGCCTGTCGATAAGCCAAATATAAACGATTTACAATATCCTGAAATTCGGCTTCAATTTTCCGGATGACATCAATCTTCCGAACGATTTCAATAGCCAGAATTTCCCGTTTCTGATTAAGCAGATCATAGCCTTCGTAAGCGAAAGCCAGATCTTCCTTGAGTTTTCGCAGCGATGATTTTGTCGGGGGTAATTCTATTTTCGGCATTACGTTTTCTCCGTCTCAGACATATAGTATCGCTGGATATCCTCTCTAGCAATGCGATACAATTCATCACGGGGAAGCAGAGAAAGCATCTTCCAACCAATTTCCAGGGTCTGTTCAATGGAACGATTCTCATGATAAGCCTGACGCAAAAAAGCCTCCTCAAAAGCGGTTCCGAATTTCAAGTAAATTTTGTCCAGATCGGAAAGTTCCTCCTCTCCCACGATGGCCGCCAACGCTCTTATGCGTTTGACTTTAGCATACGAGGCAAAGAGCTGCGCGGCAACCTGGCCATGGTCCTTGCGTGTTCGACCTTCACCGATACCGTCTTTCATCAGCCGGGAAAGGGAAGGGAGGCCGGCAATCGGCGGATAGATTCCTTTATTAAACAGCTCTCTTTCCAGCACAATCTGACCTTCGGTGATATACCCTGTCAGATCCGGAACAGGATGGGAAATGTCGTCGCTGGGCATGGTCAGAATCGGCATCTGGGTAATGGAGCCTTTACCGCCTTTGAGTCGACCGGCACGTTCATAGACTGAAGCCAAATCGCTGTAAAGATAGCCGGGATAACCTTTTCGTGACGGAATCTCACCACGCGAACTGGAGAGTTCCCTCAAGGCTTCGCAGTAGTTTGTCATATCCGTTAAAATCACCAGTACATGCATCCCTTCTTCGAAGGCCAAATACTCAGCAAGCGTTAGCGCTGAACGAGGCGTTACGAGCCGTTCGATGGATGGTGAGTCGGCAAGACTCAGGAATATTGCGGAATGCGTGAGAACTCCTGACTCTTCGAGGGAATCGATGAAGAATCTGGCTACGTCGAATTTGACTCCCATCGCAGCAAAGATAACGGTGAACTCCTCTTCTGCAGTCAGAATTCTTGCCTGCCTGGCTATCTGGGCGGCAATACGATTGTGCGGCATACCGCTTCCCGAGAAAATCGGGAGTTTCTGGCCGCGGATCAGCGTGTTCATGCCGTCAATCGCCGATATCCCGGTTTGTATGAAATCTCTGGGATATTCTCTACTCCAGGGATTAATCGGCAGACCGTTGACATTCATCATCCTGTCTGTGATGACCTGCGGAGCGCCATCAACAGGTCTGCCCAGGCCGTCAAAAACTCTGCCCAGCATTTCACGATCAACAGGTATTTCCAACGCCCTTCCCACAAAGGTGACTCTTGTTTCTTTCACCGAAAGGCCGCTTGTCCCCTCGAAGACCTGAACAACGGCTCTCTGTTCATCCACCTCCAGCGTCTGACCGATACGTAAATCTCCTGAAGCATCGCGGATTTCTACAATGTCGCCGTATCCGACGCCTTTGATTCCGTCGACGAAAATCAGGGGCCCGGAAATTCCGGAAAGGTTTGTATATTCAATTTCCATGGTCATTTTACAATCCTCACGATGACGATTTTATCGACATCAATTCCTGTTCCAGTCTTTTCAAGTAATCGTCAATCTCAACAAGTTCTTTATTGGGAACTGCCGACTTAAGCCGTACCATTTCCGAAACAACGTCCGATTGACTGATATCTTTGACGGACACACCTTCTTGAATCAGCGTCATGCCTTTTTGGTAGAGGACCAAAAGGCACTTTAAAAGTTTGAGTTGCTTTTCCGGACTGCAGAACTTGTCCTGCGAATCGAAAGAATTCTGCTGCAGGAAGGCATTCTTGATCATTTCGGCGCAGAAGAGAATATACTGTTCAGAAGGCGGCAATGCGTCACTGCCGACAAGCTTCACGACCTGCTCCAAACGATGGTCTTCCAAAAGAATATTCATGACCTCATTTCTGGTTGTCAGCCATTCGCTGTCGAGATTTTTCCACCAATCTTCAATATCGACAAGGTATTCCGTATAACTGTCGATCCAGCTAATCGACGGGTAATGCCTGGCGTCGGCTAAAATTTTATCAAGCGCCCAGAAGCATCTCACAAATCTTGATGTGTGTTGCGTGACCGGTTCCGAAAAATCTCCGCCCGGAGGAGAAACCGCTCCGATGATGGTAATGTCGCCGTTACTGCCGCTCAGCGTTTCCACAAGACCGGCCCTTTCGTAGAATTCGGCCAACCGTGTCCCCAGATAAGGCGGGAATCCTTCTTCGGCCGGCATATCGCCCAACCTGCTGGAAAGTTCCCGCAGCGCTTCCGCCCAGCGTGATGTGGAATCGGCCATGACCGCCACGCTGTAGCCCATATCGCGGTAGTACTCCGCAATCGTCACGCCGGTATAGATGCTTACTTCGCGGGCGGGAACCGGCATGTTGGATGTATTAGCAATCATCACGGTTCGTTCGATCAGAGGCCGGCCGTTGCGTTCATCAATAAGTTTCGGGAAGTCTGTGAGAACATCTGTCATCTCATTGCCGCGTTCGCCACAGCCGATATAAACGATAATATCGGCGTTACACCATTTTGCCAGAGCATGCTGTGTCATGGTTTTTCCCGTGCCAAAGCCGCCGGGAATGGCTGCCGTTCCTCCTTTGGCAATGGGGAAAAACGTATCGATAATTCTCTGGCCTGTAATTAACGGCATAAAAGGTTTTTTTCTGTTTCGGCTGGGACGGGGCTTGCGCACCGGCCAATGAGCGGCAAGTTTCCCGTTGTACTTGCCGGAACCTGTATCAATTTCAAAGATATCGTCTTCTATCGTGTAAGACCCGGCATTCACGATAGCGGTCAATCTCCCTGCAATGCCCGGCGGAACAAGCACCCGATGTACAACAAGCGGGCTTTCTGTGATCTCTCCAACCAGAGTCCCCTCTTTTATATCCTCACCGGTTTTGACCAGTGGCTGGAAGTCCCATTTTTTATTGACATCGAGGGGCGGAAGTTTAATGCCTTTTTTAATATAGCTTCCGCATACCTCGGAAATACCGACGAGAGGCCGTTGAATACCATCGTAAATATTGGCTATCAGTCCCGGCCCCAGGAGCACAGAAAGAGGACGTCCGTATGAAATGACGTCGTCACCCGGCTTCAAGCCTGTGTTATCCTCATACACCTGGACTATCGTGATTTCTCCGGCAAGCCTGATGACTTCTCCGATCAGTCGTTCCTGTCCCACTTCGGCAATGTCGAACATTTTTATTCCGGTCAGCCCGACAACCTTGACAATAGGCCCATTCACCGAAATCACATTTCCTTTTAATATTTCGTCCACATACGCTCCTTAAAAGTTAACTGCGTCATTGATTTCCTTCCGCTTTCCGCATCAGTAAACTCATGACTTGCTGCCTGATCAGCAGAGATTTTCTGAAATAGATTCTTTCCAGCGTATGATTAAAAATACGACCTGTTTCCTTATCCCGGATGAGACATCCGCCCCATTGGACTTTCGAATCTTCCGTGATGGAAACTTTCTTTCTTCCGTCCATAGCCGCGATGGCTGCGACGATATCTTTCTTCAGGAAAATATCCTCGTTGCTGAGTTTTATATCTACATCAGCACCCGATATTTTTACGCCATCGCGGATTGCTTCCAGAAGAAATTGTTTGTAAAGGCGATCGTTACGAATGTTTTTCATGACCTCATCGACAATGCGATTGATAAATTGCTCTGCATTCTGAAGCTTCATCTTTTTTCGCTCGAGAAGCGCTTTATTTTCCAGTTTAGAAATTTCCTGCCGGATGTGACTTTCTGTTTCCGCTTCAGCCTGCCTCCGGAAGTCCTCCATCTCCATCGAAAAGATCTCATCCATCTGCCTCATCTCCAGAGCCTCTTTTTCCCTGATGGCGGTTATTGCGCGAGAGGCTTCTTCACGGATAGAATTTTCCAATGTTGTATTGTCCATGCTCTATCCTTACAAACGAATACCGAGAGCCTCGGAAATATAATTCATTGCCGACATACGCAGCCCCCCGATATCATCCATGCCCGGAATTTCTATCACCACAGGGTTCTGCCTATTGAGGTTAATCTCTCTGATACGCTCCTGTAATGCTGCAGCAAGGTCATTCGTCATCAAGACGATACCGGCATCTCTTTTTTTTATAATTTCTTCGAGTCGCACCGATGCACTGTCTGCCGTTGAGACCATCCCTTCCACCCCGGCAAGGCGAAACGCGCTGACCGTATGCATGTCTCCGATGATGTATATCTTTTCCATGACATTCCCTTTCCAAGTCAAGCGCTACCTTTGTTGGCGTCGTCGGCTTCCTCGACGTATAACCTAAAGGTCACTGGGTTAGCAATACGCCTGCGGAGCCTCCTCCTTGCCCCGCTGAAGCGGGACAGTTCAACCATTTAATTTCGGTTCACTTCGTTTCCGTAATTTAAGTTTCACTGCCGCCGCGGTATCATCCTGATTTGAAAATGTAATTACAGTTTATTTAAAATCATGATCGCAATAATCAAACCGTAAATCGCAATGCCTTCCGCCAGCCCGAGAAAAACGAGCGTTCTTCCCATGAGTTCCGGCTTTTCACTCACTGCGCCAATGGCGGCAGACCCTATCCGTGCTACGGCAAAGCCGCTGGCGATACAGGCCAACCCCACAGCCAGCCCCGCACCGATGTAAGCCAAACCCATCCAGTTTGCTCCGGAGTTAACCTGAACATTCTCGGCTGCATTAATGACGGTGGGCAACAATGCGAACCAAATGAAACCGGTGAAGACTGCAAACACAAAATGCTTGAACAATTTATTCTTGATCATCTTACACCTCCGATGCTTGTGCCTTTAAGGTAAATGGAGAAAAGACGACTCCATCTCCCTGGAAAAATTTGCTGAAGAATTCATAATATTCAAGACGCATGGATTGAATGCCGCAAATTAAACCTTCAAAACCGATGATAAAAATATTACCGGTAATGATGATTAAGATCGCGCAAACCGGGGTCGGCAATTCCGGCAAGCGTGTAGGTCACGATACTCAACCCCGCATGTGAAAGAGCAAAAGCACCGACTCTGATAAATGATATCGTGTTGGCAAACAGACTCAAGGCGATCTCCACAATCTCCATGACCGTTTCAATGATGTATTCTGAAACACTATGCGGTTTCTCTTTCTGAAAAAATGCCGGGCCAATGACGCCTCTGAGTGCAAACAATGTCAGGGGCAGTATTACAAAAACGCTTATCTTCCATAGTGCAGGAACCTGACCGGACTTTTGATAATTAAACGTAAACAGGACGGTAGCGGCATAAATTACCAGAATCACCAGTCCCCGCTTATCCAGCAGGGCTTCCGTGTAATCCGCATTCAGGATATTATTGATGATGTTCACAAGAAGACCGGTCATGATAAACAAAATGCCTATTTGAATTGTTGCGACAAACAGTGTCATAATGTGTGCCGTCGGGTGAAACCAAAGGGCTGGAAGCAGGTGTTCGCTGGAAAAAACGCTGCCATAAAGTAAACCACAAATGCCGGCAGAAAATCCACAAGCGACCAGAATGCCTCCGGCTTGTTTCAGATTTTCATTTATTTTTCGTTGACCATACTTTTTCAGCATTATACCGCAAAGCAGGAGCACCAATCCCTGGCCCAGATCACCAAACATTAGACCAAACATGACTACAAAAGTGATTGCGGCAAGCGGTGTCGGGTCAATTTCTTTATTAGACGGGATACCCATCGTTTTCACTATCAGTTCGAACGGCTTGAAAAGTTTCATGTTCCGCAGATGAACAGGTGCATCCGGATCTTTACGCTCAGAGAAAATAAATCTATTGCCGCAAATTCTTTCCAGAATTTTCAAAAGCCGCTGCTTGTTTCGGATGTCTATCCAACCCGTAATAAACAATGCTTTCGCTGAAAATAGCGACATTCGCATCGCTTGGAGTATTGCTTCGTAGTGATGGTAGGATTTATTCAGATCTTGAAGCCGGCAGCCTTGTTCTTTTTTCAGTCGATCAAGATATGCATCCATCATGTCGCGGCGCCGTCTCAGACTTTCCCTCCGCTTTTTTAAGCTTTCCAAAGAAACAGGAGTTACATCATCTGATAAATCTGTAAATCCATAGTTTTTTAAAAAACGGAGCAGGGCAGTATAATCATCAGGCAAGCAAATACCGAAAATATAATTGTTCATCTTGCTTAATATGAAACGACTGGTCGGCGGAACATCATCCATCATATTTTCCACCGTGCCGAAAAGAATTTTAACGAGTCTGGCCTTTTTTATCGCGACAGGATCGATGGCCATCTTACTGAATGCTTCAGCGTACTCCATCTGTCGAATGATAACGTTTTCCTTTTCCCTGATTTTCGCCCTGAGTCGCACGGTCCGTTCAATGGTTTTTTTTATCCGGGAAACAAAAATCAAATCCCCGTTCTTATTAACAGCC
>JAGVUJ010000137.1 GCA_019136325.1 Deltaproteobacteria bacterium | reverse complement strand
GGAATCAATATGCTTTTGTGATCGCCGAGAATAACTTTGCTGATTTCGCCCTTGCGGCTGATCAGCAGACCGATTTGCCGGTTGATTTCACGGGACAGCGAAGAGACCTGCCGGGCCAGATCATTCGTGATAATATTTCCCGGCGGGATACCTTTATATCCGAGGCGCTCCAGTTGTTTGATGTGCGCCGCTTTTAATCCTGTCGTATGTCCGGAGATTTTATTAATAGCAAAAGATCCTTTAAAAATGTTTGAGCGGGATATTCGCATCGGTTATCGCGGAACATCTCCGCCGGGAATCTTTAGCACATCTTGAGGCCGTTAGTCAAAAGCGCTTTGCAGAGGATGATCGCGTGACGGCGAAACATCACGCTTTAAAAATCGCCGCGAAGTTTACGATACCTGACATTTGTAAAAATATCATTACACTAATAACTGTTGCCAAGGCAACTAAATACACAGGGAAGGCTAAAGCAATGAAGGATACGACATTGTCCGAACTTGATGAGACGATCACCTATAATGTCTATCGATCAGGGAGATTATTAAGACATTTTCTTCAGCAAAAATTAAAAATCGATGAAGAACATTTAACGCCGGAACAGTTTTTTATCCTGTTGCGGTTGTATGTGAAAGATGGTCAGACCCAGAGGGAACTGGCGGACAAAATTCTCAACGATCATCCCAACATCACCCGGCTGATTGATAAACTGGAACAGAAAGCTTACGTTCAGAGGGCCAATAATGCAACGGACAGAAGAAGCTATTTAATTACGTTATCCGCCAAAGGCAGGGAGTTTTGCGCATCCAGAGTGCCCCTGATTCATCAGGAGCGCGAAAGAATACTGAAAGGATTGACGAAAAAAGAACTGGATATGTTTAAGGGAATTTTACGCCGGATCGAGGCCAATATCATGGCATGAACTATTTTAAGGATAATGATGAAGGGTCATAGCCTCATGCCACCGTATTGATTTACATTCAAACATTCTTGATGTAACCGAATGGAGTTGGAAAGCATGATCCACAGAAGCGAACAGGGAGAAAATCTGAACATGAGAAAAAACATTTTGTCTCTATTCTTCATATTGACCGCTTTGATGATGAATAGCTGCACGGAAGAACCGGCGAATAAGAGGGCGATGGATCCCGTGCCCGTCATATCCCAAAAAGTGGAAAGGGTATCCGTCAACAGAGAAATATCAGCCAGCGGCAATATCGAAGGGAACAAGACAGCGCGTCTGGGATTCCCGGTCGCGGGGAAAATAAATTATATCGCCGGCGAGGAAGGGATGACCATCGGCGCCGGAAAACTGCTGGCCGGTCTGGATCCGGAAAATTACCGGGTCGCCAAGGAGATGGCCGACGCCAATCTGGCGCAGGTTCAGGATGAATTCAACCGGTTGAGTATCATGCACGAAAGGAAGAGTTTATCAGAGGCCGATTTCAGTAAAATATCCAACGCGCTGAAAGCGGCCAAAGCGCAACAGCAGCGCTCGACACCCGGTTATACGCGCCCTTTCACGGCGTGCTGTTGAAAAAAGGAGCGGAAACGGGTGAAATTATCAACGCCGGCATGCCGCTGTTTGTTCTTTCCGATATCAGCCGGGTTAAGGTGAGTGCCTCTATCCCGGAAACTGATTTACCGCAGGTGAAACCCGGCGCCGGGGCGCGTGTATATATCGCAGCGATTGATTCTACCATGACCGGCAGAATCATTGAAGTGGGGTCGGTTTCCGAACCGACGACACGGGCTTTTAATGTTAAAATCGAACTGAAAAACCCCGGTTTAAAAATTCGTCCGGGCATGACGGCGGACGTCAAAATCGCTTCCGGGCAGCAAACCGAAATCATTGCCGTTCCCGCGGAGGCCGTTTTGCGCGACCTGGATAATTCGTCCGGTATTTTTGTCGTTGATGAGAAAAAATCGCAGGTTTTCAAGCGCAAAGTGTCCCTGGGTCGGATGACGGGAAACAATATTGAGATCACCTCCGGCATTCGTCCTGATGAAATCATTGTTGTCGGCGGTCAGCATAAATTAAACGACGGTTCTTTCGTCACCTTCAAATAACGCCTATGAATTTTGTTAAAAAATCCCTCAAATATCCGCAGGTGACCATTTCCGTTCTGGTGCTGGCTTTTATGGTCGGCGTCTACTCCCTGGTGTCCATGCCGCGGCGTGAAGACGCCAAGATCCATGTCCGCATCGGCCAGGTCATTGCCTATTATCCCGGGGCCAATTCGTTACAGGTGGAAGAACAGGTGACCCGGAAGCTGGAACAGTACTTGTTTCAGTATGAAGAAGTCAAAAAAGAAAAAACGATTTCCATGACGCGGGACGGCGTCGCGATCATCAACGTCTGGGTCAATGACCATGTCGAAAATCTCGATACGTTCTGGAGCAAGTTAAACCATCAACTGCTTGTGCTGAAAGCGGTCAATCTGCCGCCGGGTGTTCAGGGTCCTTTTGTCAATTATGAATTCGGCGACACGGAAGCGCTGCTGATTGCCGTCGAGATGGACCAGCCCGATGATGCCCGGTTGAGAGACTATACTATATGCTGCAACTGGAGGACAATCTCAAAACCATCCAGGCGGTTTCGAAAATCAAACGCATCGGCGAGCAGAAAGAACAGATCGTCATCACATCCGACAGCGCCCGTTTAAGTCAGTATGGCATTTCATTTGCGAATGTTGTGCAGGTGCTGCAGTCGCAAAATGACATCGGGCCCGCGGGCGACGTCAAAACAGCCGATACAAAAGTTGTTCTGCACAGTCAGGGATATTACCGGACCGCGGACGACATTGCCGGCCAGATTATCGGCACCGCCGGGACAGGGCAGGTGGTTCGTCTGAAAGATGTAGCCCGTATTGAACGGCGTTACCAGGAACCGACGAGCAGGACGATGGTGAACGGACGCAACACCATGCTGCTGGCTGTGCAAATGCACGAGGGCAACAACATCGTTGCATTCGGCAAAGAGGTGGACAAAAAACTGACGGAGACAGCCAAACGGTTTCCTTCCGGCGTCAAGTTGACCACGATTGTCAATCAGCCCAGGATCGTCGATAAAAATGTCAGCCAGTTCCTGCGTGAGTTCCTGATGGCCATTGTCG
>JAGVUJ010000246.1 GCA_019136325.1 Deltaproteobacteria bacterium | reverse complement strand
ATATTCCCTTTCCTGACAACACTTTCGATGTGGTAATGGCTAGTTTCATGATTTTTCATATGTCTGAAGATACTCGTCAGAAAGGGATCGCAGAAATATACCGGGTTCTCAAGCTAAAAGGAAGAATGCTGATTGTCGATCTTGCCATGCCTTCACATCCAATACAACAAGCTATCGCAAAACGAGTAATTTTCTCGGGCGGTCTAGAACACGAATTAGGTGAATTGCTCCCCCTGATGAACAGGATTGGTTTTTCCGACCTGGAATGTGCATCAGTTAATTTCTCAATACTGGGACTCTCCATCCTCGCATATATTCGTGGATATGCAAATAAAAGTGATTCTCGCTAATCATCCACGCCACAAAAATAAATTATCTGGGTAGTAAAACTTCTTTACCATAATCCATCCTCAGCATTTCTATGGAGAATACTTTCGATGATGGAAATACTTCATCCTTTACTTCTTTGCCACTTGTAGCCGGCACCAGGCGTACAATCCGTCATAAACCTCGAATTGGTGCTCCAGGTTCTCCATATCTTCCGGGTAGCACAGGCTGTAGCCAGTCGCGATAGCTTCCAACCCGTGAGCGATGGGTTCTTTGTCAATATCCTCGTCAATATCCGCGGCATGAACGATCTGAGCCAGGCGCACCAGCCCAGGTTCTTTCAGGTCGTATTTGAGTAGTATCGATTCGAAGGAGCAGCGTCCATCGTGGTGACCTAACTCGACTCCCGGCGCATCGTAGGGAATCGCGCCAGTTTCCTTTACAACCCGGTTGATTTCTCCCTTAGGGACAAACAGGAATTCCGCTTCATTGTCGATAAAGCGGGTAATTAACCACGGGCAAGCCACGCGGTCGACATGCACATGTGAACGAGTCACCCATTTCATTGCATTTCTCCTTTTCTAGATCTCAGATAAAATTTGATCTAACTCCGCAGCGGCGGCAACCTGAAGCTCAGGCGAAAAGGCAATCGCCGTGATGTCGCTTTGAGCGCAAGCTACTCGCCAAGTGGCCATGAAGTCATCGTCCACCGCTCCCCCGTCCAGGTAGCCGGCCAATATGGCCGCGCGGTCAGCTGGGGCGCGGTAACGGCGCAGATCAATAACTGGATGGCTGAAATAAGCATCGCCAAAATCTATGATGCCTGTTAATTCTCCTGTCATCGGATCCACAAAGGTGTGCTCCGGTCCGGGGTTTGAATGCAGCGCAACAATGTGACTTTTGGTTGGCAGCGTGCGCATCACGCGGCGTCCGATGACCTCAGGCGCGAGGGGATAATTCCAGATTTTTCCATCCCGGCGAATTATTTCAGTCAGATCATCGAACACATTACCCATCCGCCAAAGTATATCCACACCTGACTGATCACCGAAGAATAGATTGCTCTCACGTAGCACTTCCTGAGGAATGTTATGAACCTTATGAAGCATACTCCCTAAGGCTTTGAGGGCTTTTTGCCGGGAATCCCCATCAAGTTTTGCATTTCGAAAAGCTATTCCAGGCATGCGTGTCATCAATGTATATTCGATCAAAGCCGCGGGATGCCCATACCCGACAACCCTTGGAACGTTCAATCCTTTCACCCCCTCCAACTGCTGTAGAAATACCACCTCTTTCTTCAAGCTAGTGCGAGGGCGTAGTTGATGTGGTCGCTGGGTTTTAAGAATGTAGGCATCATCGATGTAGTAAGTACGTGCTTCACCGCCAGTTTCATCCACCGCCGTTACATGTTGGGCTGCAGGGAGGTGTTGGTGTACCAATGCAAGCACCTGGTTCTCGCTCAATACAGAATCCAGAGCTTCGGGTTGGAAATAATAATCTTTTGCCATTTTATGTCTCCTTGATTTTAAGAGTTAACGGTATCCGGTGCATCTGCACGCCAATCCCAACCGGCAGCTTCCAATTCCAAAAGGGCAGCAAAACGCCCTCCTTTGTGGATCAACTCCGCTGGGGTACCGGTTTCCAAAACAAGTCCATTTTCGAGCACGACCACGCGGTCTGCTTCTCGGGCAGTCGAGAGTCGGTGAGCCACCGTCAGGATAGCCCGCTGGTGGCGAGAAGTCTCAGCCAGTAAAGCCTGACGGAAAGCAGCTTCGCTGGCACTGTCGATGGCTGATGTTGCCTCGTCAAACAGCAGTACCGCCGGATCCCAGATCAAGGCACGAGCCAGGGATAACATTTGGCGCTGGCCTGATGAGAGCTGGACGCCTTCACCCGCGCCGTTGCTGATCTGCGTGTCATAGCCCTTGGGAAGGGACTGGATCAGTCCTTCGACTCCGGCGATGTGGACAGCACGCTCGACCGCTTCCTCCGGCACATCCGGGTCGCCCAGAGTTAGGTTTTCGAGTACGCTACCGCTGAACAGTTGGACTGCCTGCGGCACAACCCCAATGAAACGCCGGCGTTCTATTTCCGGAATCTGGTGTGGATCGAGTCCTGCCACCTGAATAACACCCTGCCAGGGAGTATACAGTCCACCCAGAAGGTTCAAGATGCTGCTCTTCCCCGCGCCAGTCCGTCCAACCAGGGCAACATGTTCACCGGGTGCAACTTTGAGCGTCACATGATTTAAGACTGGTTGATCCTCAAAATAACCAAAGGTCATATCGTTGACGAGAATACCGCCAGTTGGCTTAATATGAGTGCCAGATTCGGACATGGCTTCTTCTTCCACCGGCAGATCCAGCACCTGGAAAATTCGCTCGGCGCCAGATAAAGCGCTTTGCACAGTTTGCCATTCCTCTCCGACAGAAGTTATTGGATCGAAGAATCGTTTGAAGAGCAGCACAAAGGCGGTCAAAGTGCCCAGGCTGATTTCGACTTTATGTAATCCAGCCTGGGCACCACCCCACAGCAGCAGGGTGATCGCAATGGCCATCAGGATCTGCATGATGGGGGTATACAGTGCGGAAAATTTTGCGGAAAGGTTGTAGGCTTTAAGAGTTTTCTCCAACACCCGCCGGAAGCGCACAACAATGACTGGTTCGCGTCCGAATGCGCGGATCACCTCCACCCCTCCAAACGTTTCTTGCAGGTGGGTGTTGAGAAGCCCTACGGCGATGCGATTTTTTCGTTCGGCATCACGGATACGCACTCGGAAGGCATTGGTAATCCATAATAAAGGAGGTACGACCAAAGCAGAGATCAGTGCCAGGATCGGACTTAGAGCGATCATCGCAAAAGAAACGGTTACAAGTCGGACCAGATCAGTAACCAACCCGGCTACACCAGATGAAAACAACGTATCTACGGTGTCCACGTCCGCTGTGCAGCGGCTGATTATATCGCCCAATGGGTTCTGATCGTAATATTGAATGGGCAGATGTTGCAAATGCCTGTAGAGACGCACACGCAGATCATTCAACGCACCTTGAGCGGTCAACGCTGTTAAATAACTTGTAAGAAATCCCAGAGATTGCACACCGACTACTGAAGCCAGGTAAACAAACGCCAACCCCCAGATACCTTGTGGATTCCCAAGGGTAAGGTGATTATCAATGATTTGTTTCAGCACCAAAGGTGGAACTAATTCCAGGCCAGCACCCGTCAAGATGGTAATGGCGATGACCAAAATACGCAACTTGCGAGGTGCCAAGATCACCAACAATTGTTGGCGGGTGGTAGACCGGATGGATGTCGATTCACCACGAGAATCAGGCATATTTACCTCCGGTCCGACCGTTGGTTAGCGAAACCAGCGCCTGTGCTTTGAAGATTCGCGCGTACAGTCCACCGGCGTCCATCAATTCAGCGTGGGAACCACTTTCCAAAATTCGCCCTTGATCCAGGACGATGATGCGGTCAGCGTGTGGAAATGCCGCCAACCTATGTGAACTAAGCAGCACAGTAGCTTGAAGACCCTTTGGTGCATCTGGCCCATAAGTTTGTCGTAAGGATTCGATCAACATTGCTTCAGTGTCAAGATCAACAGCGGAGAATGGATCGTCCAATACTAACAACCCAGGAATTGTAGGCGTAGCAGCAAGACTGCGTGCCAGAGCTATCCGCTGGCGCTGACCTCCCGATACCCGTGTACCGAGTTCACCAATTTGAGTATCCAAACCCGCGGGGAAGGTCAGGAAGACCTCTTCAAGAGTGGCTGTTCTGACAGCCTGCAAAATCCTGGACTCTTCATTTTGTTCGTCTTGCCCAAAAGCGATATTTTCACGAATCGAACCAGAGAACAAAAATGGATCCTGAGGAAGATAGCCAATCTGAGCGGTGCGCACCTCCGACGGAATTTCATTAAGGTTTTGCCCCATTATCCGAATTTGACCATGCTCTAAGGGATACAAACCCAACACGGCTCGAAGCAAAGCACTTTTTCCACATCCCACTGGTCCAGTGATCGCCACGAACGCTCCAGCGGGAATATCCAGGCTCACCCCTTTTAAAGCCAATTGGGGAGCACCGGGATAACGGAATGTGACATCTTCGAGTGAAACCGCCAGCGGTTGATGTTCTATGGCCGGGGGTGGTGGAAGCGGTTCGTCCAGACCGTTGATACGATCCGGCTGAAACGAAGCATTGTGCGGTTCATTCGCAAGGCCGCGTGCTGGCGCGAGCAATGGTTTCAGGCGTTTGTAGGCTGCGCCGCCGGATTGGACCGAGTTGAATAGCTGGGGAATGCGATAACCACGACCGGTAAATTGTAAAAAGAGCTGGATATAGGCGACAAAGGCGCCCACTGTCATTGCACCGGCAATTACCCGCTGGCTGCCCATAGCTACTACCAGGATAATCCCGGCCACCATGAGGGTTGAATAGATTGGTTTTAAGCCTTCACGCAACCGAACAACGGATAGATTGGCTTCCACCAAATTATTGGATTTTTGCTCTACTTTCTTGGCTGAGGCGTCTTTACGCCCAAACAATTTAAGTACACGGATGCCAGCTAATTGCTCTTGAAGAATTGTGGTTAGGTTGGCATTGGCTTCACGGGCGGCAGTAGTGCGCGTGCGCACCCATCGTCCGGTAGCCTGGGCTAACAGCATGGCAAACGGCACTGGCAACAACGCAAGCAGGGATAGACCCGGGTTATAAATGAACATCGTGACCACGAAGGAGATCGAATAGAGCACCGTGTCCCACATTTCTATGGTGAATTCACGGATGCCCACCCCCAGCACTTCGACATCCGCCACGATGCGGGCCATGAGTTCTCCAATCGACGTGGCATGCAGCCGTTCCATCGGCCAGGCCAGGACGCCGCGCATTGCATCCGCACGCAGATTGGCGCGGATACGGGCGTTGGCGGTCATCAACCACCAGCGTTTGCCCAGGCGCGGAACTTGGGTCGCCAGCGTTCCCCCCAGGAAAGCCAGGGCAGCCCAGGTGACGTCGTTCAGGCTGGCCTGACCCTTATCGAATGCAAGGGTTACGTCGATGGCGTGCCCTAAGAGCACAGCCGGCAGGACGATCATGGTGTTCATCAGGATACCGCAGATTGAGCCAATCACCAACTCACCAGCAACCTGATGAAAATAAGGGCGAATTTCCCACAGATAATGTTTCATTCAGTAATCTTTTTCCTCAAGAGGGTGAATTGGAGCTCGATAACTCGGCATACAAGGCATCGAAAACCAGGCAACCACGCTCCAGAGCCTCGTTATCATCCCGACTGGTACGACGTAGCCCACGGCAGATCAGGTCTAACCCGGGGGAAGCCGGCTCGAGGGCAACTTCCTGAACCACATCCGCCTCATCTACGATCTGACCGATCTTTTGTATAAAGGGGTCTTTTAGCTTGTGTTCTTTGAGTAATGCCACGAAAGAGCAGTGCCCACGATGGTGGCTAAAACGCGTTCCGGGGATGTCGAAGGGTTCGGCTCCTTCTGGTAGGGGTTTGGCACCGGCCGGAACGAAGATATACTCCGCTTCCGGATCAATCTTGCGCTTAATCAACCAGATACAAGCCATGCGATCTACACCAATATGCTGCCAGGTTACCCATTTCATGATTCATCTCCTCTGGAAGCCAACAAACGAGTACGAACCTGCAGCCCCAATTGCGAATGGAAGTAATCACGTTGAGCGATCTGTTGGAATTCTTGAGCCAGCACCGACAGGTTCGGTTCGGGCTGTTCAATTCTCTCCAATAGAGTTTGATAGGCGGCGTCTACCTGCCTAGAGAAACGGCAGGTCAATTCTTGTTCTTGGCTAGCTAATTCCGAGTGTGCATTCCAGAACATAGCCTCGCCGCCCATCTCCTGGATCTCGGCCACCAGCCATTGGAATTGTTCGTGTGCGCGTGGTGAATCTGGCAACACCCAGACAGCCTCGAAGATGGTGACCGCGCCAAGCTTTTTAAGCTTACGCCAGACATATACCCGCCGCGCTGAGGGATCTGAAGGGAGTTTGTATGTGAGGAGAAGCCAGGTGATCATTGAGTCGCCAATATTGTAACAAGAGTTACATTATTATATCACGTAGCTTTATAACTTATATATTTTTTAGCTATCGCTGTCAATTTCACGAGTCAATAATTGTGTACGGCCATCACCGGCCTAAACTTACATCCGTAGGCTGCCTGTTTCCCCACCATCGTCCAAGATAATCTTTCAACTGTATTCCACCAAATCCCTGGCACTTCGAACCACTGCGCACCAACTACATCCTTGGGAATATCTGGATCTGGCGCGGTGCCTCGTGCAAGAGCTCCATCCGGGTGGATGCCAACTTCAGTATAAACAATTGAATAAATTGGGCCTAAAGTGGCTAGAGACAACATCATACCCCACCCGCACCGGGAAGGTTCTACCGTTTTTGCGGCATCTATCCGATCAGCAACGAATTCAAAGTAGGTCATCCCTTTCGGAGCTTCAGGAACCTGCATTGGCTGGTTTCCCTTGTATGCAACGAATACGATACTGGAGCAAATCGCCAGGATGACTGCAGTTTTGACAACCATTCCCATCAACTTAAGAATCACTACGATGAATTTCATTTTCTCCTTCATTCTCTTTATCTATCTGATACTGATCTTCTGATCGGGCACTTTCTCGTAGGACCCGGTTATAACGAATCTCCTCCCGATACATTCGATCCAGTGCAACCTCAATAACATCGCTTTCACTCCGTCCCATAACGCTTGCCATCGCTCTTAATTGACTCACGCCTTCTGGGCTAATTCGAAAAGATCGTACTGGTTTACTCGCAGAATTTGTTTTCGGCATGCTCGTTTTCCTTATCGGTTAGGTTATTTATAATGTAATACTCTAGTATTGCTTTGTCAAGTTAATTTCCGCAATTTTCCTAATTTAGTCAAATATGCCCCCTAGGATAGGTGCTTTCTTCTTGCTATGATTAGAGTCACAACCAAATATCTGTTCGGTCGCTGATAATCATCAGCTGTTCCAAAAAATCCTTGGAGCGACCATCAGATTCTTCCCTGTCTACGCAACTTAAGTGCGTGTAAATAGGTGTTGAGATCTGAATGGTCGCTTTTGTTTTAACTTACTTTCGAATCCGTTAACCGGAAAAGGAGAAAAAATTGAAAGAAATTCCAGTCTCAAAACGCAATCTGATCATTGCCGTCATCCTGGCAGTTGTCATTGCTGTCGGTATCCTGGTGATCGAAAACTGGCCACTTCGTACGGAGCAGAGTTCAGCAGCATCAACCAACAAAGACAGTCTGGTGTCTACTGCAGCGGTCAATGCCATCGAGCAGGTCTTCCAGGTGAACTATCAGGAAGGAAAAGAAGCCTGGCTTGAGCGTATCTGCGAGGTAAGCACTCCCGCTGGATGTGAGCTGTTTTCGGCCGGCGCAGACCGTATGTGGGAAAAATACGTGGATGCCAAATCTGTGGTCACAGCTGCCTCTCAGGCAGCAGAAAAAGTAGCAGACAATGGTTCCGAGCAAGTCTGGCAGATGACCATCACGCTATCTTCTCCCTTACCAGGTAGCAATAAAACCCAGGATACAGCATATGTTGTTCTCGCGAAAACAGAAAATGGTTGGAAGTTTGATCGTTTCTTGATGGAAGAAGAAATCAATGCCATTCTCGCTCGGGGAAAAACTCCCACCACAACTGTAGAAGAAGGAAAGAAGTAGTGAAAAGAATCTTCCTGATCATTGTCGTTATGAGCTT
>JAGVUJ010000111.1 GCA_019136325.1 Deltaproteobacteria bacterium | reverse complement strand
GCTTAACCCGAAAGGTTTCAGTCTTTCGGCAACCGCCCGACCGATGTTGCCGAAACCGACGATGCCCCAAACCTTGCCGTTGAGTTCCGCCGCTTTAATGTTCATTTGTTCCCACCGTCCCGCCTTCGTGCTGACATGGGCATGAAACATATTTTTAAGAAGACCAAGTCCCCAGGCAATGGTATGCTCCGCGACGCTGACGGTATTGGCGCCGGCCGTGTTGGCCACTCGGATTCCGGCGGCCGAGCAGGCGGCGACATCAATGTGCTGGTAGCCGACGCTGGGCTGTTGAATGAACACCAGCTTTTTTGCCCCGGTTATACGGTGTGCGGTAATCTTATGTTTGAAGGTGTAATCGCCCAGCACAATATCCGCATTCGCAAGATTTTTGCTTATTTTCTCTTCCGACATCTCGTGGCCGGCAATCACCTCAAAATTTGGAAGGCCGGGCGTTTGCCGGATAAGAAGTTCGACAATCTCGGCGGATAAGGGCGCCAATGAAAATACGATTTTCGACATAACATTGATCCGTGTGACAAAAAATTTTAAAAGATGTGTTCTCAACAGTCCCGTTGCCGCAGACGTACCACATTTTAACGCATAGTTCAGCCGTTTTTTAATATGCCCGGCGGAAAATCCGATATGCGCCGGAACCGCCCGTTGTTTCTTCAGACAAAGATTTTCAGATAGGCAAAAACAAAAGTGGCGGATTTCCGGCTCAACTTGTGATAAACAGGTATCATCGGGTTATGCAAGTGAGCCGTGTCACGATCAGTTGGTTTTTTATCAGGAAACATTTTTTCATGACAGGATATTGAAGATGAAAAGCATAGGCGTTCCATCGCGGCGCTGGTATGAAAATGCGGAAAGAGAATTGATGTTCCCCGACCGCTGGGAGCTGGCCAGTCTCACATCGCCGGGGATGGACAAGCCGGATTTGAGCCCGGAGCAGATCCGTGAAAAAATTGAAACCCCTGTCGACGGACCGTCTCTTTCTGAACTGGCAAAGGACAAAAGGCAGGCCGTTATTGTGTTCGACGACATGACGCGTCCCACACCGGTAAAGAATGTGGCGCCTTTCGTGCTGGACATCCTGCGTCGCGCCGGACTGAAGCGAGATCACATCCGCTTCATCTGGGCCCTGGGTTCGCACGGCGCGTACGACATGATCAACGCCCGCAAAAAACTTGGCGATGACATTGTTGAACAGTACGCCGTTTATAATCATGATGCTTTTCAAAACTTAGTCCATGCGGGCCAGACGCAGTCGGGCGTAGATCTCCGGTTCAACCGGGAATTCATGGCCTGCGATTTGAAAATCGGCATCGGCTGCATCACAGCTCATGTTCACGTGGGCTTCGGCGGCGGGGCCAAGATTATTCTGCCGGGCGTCGCCGGCATCGAAACCATTAATCAGTTTCACAGCCGGCTTTACGCCGATCCGTTGCGAACAGGCCTGGGCAATTTCGAGAATAACATCATGCGCGCCGAATGCGACGAGGCCGGCGATCTGGCCGGCCTTGATTTTAAGATTGACTGCCTGATCAACCGCCGCGGCGCAATATCCAATCTTTACGCGGGCTCGTTCCGCGCCACCCATGCCGCCGGAGCCGAAGAGGGAAAGATTCATTACGGCATTCCCTTTTCCAGCGGCTATGACATTGTGGTGAGCAACGCCTATTCCAAGGCCAACGAGGCGGGCATCGCTCTTTTGCTGGCGTTGCAGACGCTCAAATCCGACGGCGGCGGAACGACCGTGCTTATCGCGGACGCGCCGGAAGGCCAGGTCCCGCATTACGTGATGCGAAGCTGGGGAACCCATTACGGCGGAGCGCACTACTCGCCCAAACCCCCGGGCGTTATGCCGCTGCTCATGAAAAAACTGATCGTCTTTGCGCCGCACCCCGACCGAACCAGTCAGGACCTTTTCTGCCACAACGATGATGCCGTGGTGCTGAAGACCTGGGAGGACGTTCTAGCGGTTCTGGAAGAGTTATATCCGGGCGAGGCCAAGGTCGCCGTGATTCAGGACGGCACCATGCAATACCTTCGTCCGGCGACATAATCGTTCAAGAATCAATGGTCTATTAAAACGGCGGATGGATGGTCATGAACGTGAATACGTCCATGCCGTTGATTTCGGCTTTTGTTTTTTCACCGTTGATGACCCGGATCATCTGCTGAATCATTTCATCGCGCAAATCCTGAAGCGGGTATCCTTTCGTCAGGACACCGGCATTGACATCTATGTCGTCACGCATGGCCTGATATACTCCGGTATTGCTGGCAACCTTGATAACCGGCATGGCCGGAAATCCCACCGGCGTTCCCCTTCCGGTGGAAAAAAACATCACGTGCGATCCGCTGGCCGCCAAGCCCGCCATAGAATCGCCGTCATAACCGGGCCCGTCCTGAAGAATCAATCCTCGTTCCGTCGGCGCCTGCCCGTAATGAACAACCTGATTAATCGTCGCCGTGCCGCCCTTGACAATGCAGCCCATGGATTTTTCAGCGATAGTGCTGATTCCTCCGTCCATGTTGCCGGGCGAAATAACCAGGCTCGCCAATTCGCCCATGATCTCGCGCGTCAGTTTTTCTGCACGATTAATCATCTGTTCAATTTGTCCGGCAACCTGTTTGTTTTTTGCTCTGCGTTGGAGAACATGGGCCGTGCCGATCATTTCGGTATTTTCACCGAAAATCACCGTTGCTCCCTTCTCGACAAGCCAATCGGATACGGCGCCGAGAACGGCATTAGCCGTCACACCGGACAGGGCGTCGGAACCGCCGCACTCCATCGCCACCATGATTTTTTCCCAGGCGATGGGCACTCTGGACTGATTCTGCAATTCCGACAGCAGACGCCGGGCAGCCAGGATTCCTTTCCGGGCAGTTTCCAGAGATCCTCCGTCCGTCTGAACATTGAACATTTCTATCTTTTTCCCGACATCCTGAATCAGAGGATGCAGATTGGGTATACTGGAAACCTCACATCCCAGACCGATGAGAACAACGCCGCCCACATTGGGATGGCGGATCAGGCCCGGAAGCATGCGAAAGAGAATATCCAGATCATGCGGGCCGCCCCGGCCGCAACCGTGAGGATGCGGAGCGCAGACGGCATCGGGAACTTCCCTGGCGATTCTGTTGACCACGCCGTTGACACAGGACACCGTCGGCAAAACCAGCACATGATTACGAATGCCGATCTTGCCATCGGGCCTTATGAAACCGCTGATTTCGCTCATTTCTTCCACATCCCGCTGGAGAGGTTATGCGTATGAACCCATTGCCCTTGTTTGATGAGTTGTGTGCTGACAGCTATCGTTTCGCCGTATTTGATAACTTCTTCATTCGCGGCGATATCGGTCAGAGCGACTTTATGACTGGCCGGTATTGCCTCCAGCGCGGAAAACAAGCCTTTGCCTTTGGCGATAACGGCCTCCCCTTCGGCAATGGCCGTCAGAGCGACCCCGACATTATCTCCTGAATGAACGATGAGAATGTTATCCATGAACCTTTATTTTCAAAATTAAATTTATTTGTCTGACCACCTAGCACACATTACGTTATTGTTCAGCATATTTCTGATATGTCGTTAAAAACATACCGGATTGCTTTTCTTTCATTGCATTACTTTTTGATTTTATGATACTCACCTAGACAGGAAAAATAATATGATTAAACACCACAGGATCGATTCGATAAACATTGCGTGCTGGGTGAATACCGGAGATTTCGATGCGCGAAAAAATAATCTGGTTCTTATTCACGGCTCCGGCGGCAATCACGGTATCTGGGCTCATCAGTACGGCAGGCTGCACAAAAAGTATAACATCGCTGCCGTGAATCTTCCGGGGCATGGTCCTTCCGAAGGCAACGGCGAACGTCATATTCAGAACTACAGCGACTGGATGAAAAAAATCCTTCCGGCGCTCGGTCTGACAAAACCGGTGCTGGTGGGACATTCGCTGGGCGCGGCCATCGCTCTTCAATTTGCCGTCGACCATCCGGAAAAAATCGCGGGCATCGTCTGCCTCGGTGGCGGCATAAAAATGCCGGTTAATCCTTTTATGCTGGAATTCCTAAAAACAAATCCGTCTGAAATACCCGCAGAGATCGTGGATATGATGTGCAAATTTTCGCTGGCCAAAGAAAACCGCGAAAAATATTCCGAGCCTCTGCGCAAAAGCATTGCGCTTTCCCGGGTGGATGTTTTATACGGTGATCTGCTGGCCTGCAACGAGTTGGACCTGTCGCACGACGCGGCCAGGATCAGTGTTCCCGCACTCATCGTTTGCGGCGCGGAAGACAAAATGACGCCGCCCGATCTATCGCAGGCGCTTGCCCAACAGATCGGTGGGGCGAAACTGGTCATCATTGAAGGCGCCGGCCATACGGTGATGCTGGAAAAACCTTCGGCATTTAATCAGTGCCTGGACCAATTTGCCGAATCCGTTTTCCCGGCCTCGAACCCGTTAAAAAATTAGATGACAGGAGACATGTTATGTTTGTTTTGAGCAATTTTATCATCGCTTTGGCCAGGGTCACCGATATTGCGTTGACGGTTTATATGTGGATTATTATCTTCCGCGCACTGATATCCTGGGTCAATCCCGATCCCTATAATCAAATCGTCATGATCCTGTATCGCATCACGGAACCCGTTCTGGCGCCGATTCGGCGACTGATTCCCATGCGCAATCTCGGAATGGATTTTTCGCCCGTCATTGTTTTACTGATCATCATATTTCTGAAATATTTTCTGGTTGAAGTACTGATTCAAGCGGCACAGCGAATGTAATTTTTTTTGAAACACTATTTTTAAAGACACCATGATCCACCTGACGGAATCAAAAAAAGGGCTGACATTCGATATTCACGTGACGCCGCACGCCTCCCGCGCGGAAATCACAAGCATCCAGGACGGCGCATTAAAAGTCCGGGTGACGGCGCCTCCCGTGGAGGGTGCGGCCAATGAGGCCTGCATCAAGCTGTTGGCCCAGGAACTGGGACTGAAAAAAAGCCAGATGGCAATTGCAGCCGGCGCCAAATCCAGAAAGAAAACCGTGACGGTTAAAAACATCGGCAAAGCGGATCTGGAATTAAAAATAAAAAACTTTACACAGAAAAATAAAATCGTCGAACAAAAAAGTCTTTTAGATAATATTTAAAAAATAAAAGAAACGTCGTTTTTTATGACCAAAACACATCACTCGGAAAATTCCCAGGTCGCCAGGGCCGCCGGCATCGTCGGTGCCGCCACCATGGTCAGCCGCGTTTTCGGACTGGTGCGCGATATGGTCATTGCCGCGTTTTTCGGCGCCAGCTGGATGACGGACGCGTTCTGGGTCGCCTTCCGCATTCCCAACATGCTCAGGCGCCTGCTGGGTGAGGGATCGCTGACGGTTTCGTTTGTTCCGGTTTTTACTGAATATCTGGAAAAGAAGAACAAGGAACAGGCCCTCGAACTGGCCTATAGCGCGATGACATTTCTTTCCATCATTCTCGCAATCATTTCCGTGTTGGGAATCATTCTATCGCCGCTGATCGTCGGGCTGATCGCGCCCGGTTTCATTTCCGAACCGAAACAGTTCGCCCTTGCGGTTTTTTTGAACCGCCTGATGTTTCCCTACATATTTTTTATTGCCCTGGTTGCCCTGTGCATGGGGATTTTAAATTCCTTCCGTCATTTTACGGCTCCCGCCCTGTCTCCGGTATTGCTCAACGTCGCCATGATCGGGGCCGCCTTCTTTTTACGCCCTTTTTTTGCCGAGCCGATCACGTCTCTGGCCGTCGGTGTTTTAATCGGCGGTGTGTTGCAGTTGGCGATGCAATGGCCTTTTTTGCTGAAATTCGGCGTTCGGTTAAAATTTCGGCTGAATCTGAAACACCCCGGCATTAAACAGATCGGCTTGTTGATGATGCCGGCCATTCTCGGCGCCGGCGTATCCACGATCAACGTTTTTGTGGGAACCATCCTGGCGTCTCTGCTGCCGGGCGGTTCCGTCACGTATTTATTTTATGCCGACCGGATCATGGAACTTCCGCTGGGAATTTTCGCCATCGCCATCGGAACGGCGACGCTGCCCAGCTTTTCCAAACATGTGGCCGCGGGCAACATGGATGAATTAAAATCCGGCATTTCCTTTTCCCTGCGGTTGATGCTTTTTCTGACCATTCCGGCAATGGCCGCCCTGATGGCGTTGAATCTGCCGATCATCTCTGTTTTGTTTCAACGCGGCGCCTTTGATGTGCCCTCTGCCGTTTATACAGGCCAAGCATTGTTTTGTTACGCCCTGGGGCTCTGGGCTTTTTCCGTTCTGCGTGTCTTCGTTTCTTCCTTCTATTCCCTGCAGGATGCCAAATGGCCGATGAAAGCGGCCGTGATTGCGCTGATTGTCAACGTCGTGGCCAGTCTGATTTTGATGTACCCCTTGAAACACAACGGCATCGCGCTTGCCAGTTCCATTGCCGCCGCAGTCAATGTTCTGGTCCTGACGATCGTTCTGAAAAGAAAAATCGGGAAATTTCTGGACCGCGCTTTTTATTATTCTGTTTTCAAAATCATCCTGTCCTCCGTGTTGATGCTTTTCGCGATTGGAGTGATCGAGTATGTCATGCCCTGGGACACCCACGCCGGTGTCAAAGCAAGACTGCTTTATCTTACGCTTGCCGTCATGGCCGGAGCAGGAACATTTTTCATCAGCGCCTATCTGCTGAAAAGTCCCGAAATGCGCGCTTTCACCAATATCGTCAAAAAGAGGCTGAACCGTCCCTGATCTTGGCTCACCTGACAAAATTATTGACTTCAACATCCCAAAGTGATAGGAAATTCAGTCTTTTAAAAGACAGGGCAAGTAAAAACGTGCAGGTTTAATTTATGTTGGATATCAAGTATTTAAGACAAAACATCGATTTTGTCCGCGGGAAGATGGATGAGCGGGGCCAAAAAATCGATTTCGACCGTTTTTTGAATCTGGACGCCAAAAGGCGCGATATTCTGCAGGCGGTCGAAACGCTCCGCAATGAACGCAACAGTGTTTCCAAGCAGGTCGGTGAACTTAAGAAGCAGAAACAGGACGCCTCAGCTCTTATCGAGAAGATGGGCGAAGTCTCATCAAAGATAAAGGAATATGACGAAAGTCTCAAGGCAACAGAAGAAGAACTCAACGCCTTTGTCATGATTGTGCCCAATGTTCAGCACGAATCGGTTCCGCAGGGTCAGGGCTCCGAAGACAACACGGTGGTGCGCACCTGGGGTGAAAAAACAGCGTTTGATTTCGAGCCCAAGCAGCATTTCGATCTCGGCGAAAGTTTGAATATTCTGGATTTCGCGCGCGGCGCAAAAATCACCGGAGCGCGCTTCACGCTTTATCGTGGTGCCGGGGCTCAACTGGAAAGGGCGATCTTCAACTTTATGCTGGATTTGCACACAGTTAATCACGGCTACACGGAAGTGCTGACACCGTTCATGGTCAACGCCGAAAGCATGACCGGCACCGGCCAGTTGCCAAAGTTCAAAGAAGATCTTTTTAAGATAGAAGGAATGGAATATTACCTGATTCCGACCGCCGAAGTTCCGGTCACCAATATTCACCGGGACGAGATTCTGGAAGAAGACATGCTGCCGATTTATCTGGTAGCTTATTCGCCCTGCTTCCGGGCGGAAGCCGGATCATACGGCAAGGACACGCGCGGACTGATCCGCCAGCACCAGTTCAATAAAGTGGAGATGGTCAAGTTTTCCAAACCGGAAACGTCCTATGACGAGCTGGAGAAACTGACGGGCAACGCGGAAGAAGTGCTGAAGAGGCTGGGCATTCCCTTCCGGACCGTTTGTCTGTGCACGGCGGATCTCGGTTTTTCATCGGCGAAAACGTACGATGTGGAAGCCTGGTTGCCCGGACAAAATACGTATCGGGAAATTTCCTCGTGCAGCAATTTCGACGATTTTCAGGCGCGCCGCGCCTCCATCCGGTTTCGCCGGAAGGAAAGCGGCAAGGTTGAATTTGTCCACACATTGAATGGTTCGGGACTGGCGGTGGGCAGAACGGTCGTAGCAGTCATGGAAAATTATCAGCAGGCAGACGGCAGCATTGTCATACCGGACGCCCTGCGCCCCTATATGAGAGGTCTTGAACGCATTGTTCCTTAAGATGGTCTGAAGGATAATCGAAGGAATTTTTTAAAA
>JAGVUJ010000038.1 GCA_019136325.1 Deltaproteobacteria bacterium | reverse complement strand
AATTAATTATTTCAAATACTTCCGTAAAAAACGGGCTTTTTCCCTTGACATATTTCCGACAATAAGTAATTCCTACCCCGAATTTGCAGAATAAGGAGTGAGTTTTTGAAGAGAAAAGTTTTGTTTTTGCCAGTCATGTTATTCGTTTTGATCGGGTTCTTCTCTCTGCATCAGCCTCTGATTCATTATTTCACCGGAGAAGATATCGTCGTATCGGAAGAAACAAAAAACCTGCAGGAAGCTGAACGCTTAAAATCCATCAATAATAAAATTGAGAAGGGCGAAACCCTTTTTTCCATTTTTTCGAAATATGGTTTGCGAACGGAAGATTTGTTCGAGATGAAAAACGCGTCCGCCAACATTCATCCGTTGCGGGAATTGCAGCCGGGCAAACCCTACAGTTTTGTCCTGGATAAACAGAACTACATCAATTCCTTTACCTATGGGATTGATGATCATACGGTTTTGAAAATTGATCGTGTTCACGGATGCTTTCAGGCGTGTAAATATGACATCCCCTATCAAACCCGCATTCTGACCATCGGCGGTACCATTCGGGAGAGTCTGATTGCTTCATTCGGTCCGGAGCGGGAAGATTATCTGCTCGCGCTGCAGGCGGCGGATATTCTGGCCTGGGATATCGACTTTAACACCGATTTGCGCAAAGGGGACACGTTCAGAATTATCGCGGAAGGATTATACTTGGACGGAGAATTTAAAAAATTCGGGAAAATCCTATCGATTGAATTTGTCAACAACAACCAGACGTACAACGCTTATCTTTACGAGCGTGACGGCAAAGCCCTTTATTATAATGCTCAGGGCCAGTCTTTGCGCAAAGCTTTTCTGAAAGCGCCGCTGAGCTTCCGGCGGATAAGCTCTCATTTCAGTGGCAGTCGCCTGCATCCCATCCTGAAAGTTCGTCGGCCTCACCACGGGATTGATTATGTTGCCGCGAAAGGCACGCCGGTCAGCGCTGTTGCTGACGGTACGGTAAATTTTGCCGGTTATCAATCCGGTTACGGTAAAATCGTCATCATTTCCCACCACAACGGCTATCGAACCTATTACGGTCATCTTTCCCGCATTAGCAGCGAAATGCGTAAAGGCAGAAAAGTTCTGCAGGGCGATTTAATCGGTTACGTGGGAGCAACCGGTCTCGCTACGGGACCGCACCTGCATTTTGAAATGAGACAGGGCGGGACTCCCATGAATCCGGTCAAAGCGAAAAACGTCGCCGCTGATCCTGTGCCGTCAACGCAAATTGCCGAGTTTAGAAAGCTGGTGGCTTCCATGGATCAAATTTTTGCCCTGGCTGTTTTTTATGACACCAAAGATTCGGAACGGAAAAATCATTATCTGCAGACGGCATTGCTCTCGGCCGTATCCACTTCCGGCGGACCACAAAACATCACCGTCAGAAAGAATTAACAGACCGCTGTTTCAATCCGGACCGTTGCGTTGCTGACCGTTTCAACAACCGCTACATGGGTGAATTGGTTTCGTCATAAGAAGGATCGTAGAAATCCAGAAACGTGGACAGCGTCTCTTCCCATGCCTTATTTTGCGCTTCGGTGAAATAGGCCATCATTTCCGCTTCGCGGTTTTCCAGAAACGCGTCCAGCTGTCCTGATGTTTCCAGGTCCGCATACGTCAGAGGGGCTTTTTCCATCAACGCGTCCCTGATCATGTCTATACGACGTTGTTTTTTGTTTTCATCGGCTATTTCTATCATGGGGCACCCTCTATTGAATCGATTTTAAATAAAGAAAAGTCAACACCGTGGCAATGATCGCGGGAATGACCAGAACGACGATGCCGGCATTGATGAAATGCTGCGCGGGAACGATATCCGAAAAATAGATAAACAGCATTATGCAAGCGGACAGGAGGCTGCCGATTAAAAAAAGCCTTCCGAAACAGGCGTTGGTTTCATACCAGACAAAATCGTTTTTTAGCGTTGTCGGGGTGCGGAAACCATAGATGACATTCCGGGGCACTTTACGCAAAATCAGGGGAATGGAGATCATTATAAAGATAAAGTCGCAAATTAAAATCGTCACCAGGGTCTTGAACTGCATCGGGTTTTAACCAGTGTTTTATTGGCCGGTTCACTCGGCATTTTACGAAACCTCTTTATTTTTTAAAACACATCAGCTAAATATTCAAGCGATAAAAAGACGCTTTCAAAAGCGATACAGCGTGTCTTCAAGAGGAGTATTTTTGGAAAACAATAAAACACAACCGGCCCGGTCTTTTGCTTTTCGGGCGCGCCCCCGCGGTTTGTCGCGCCGGATTCCGCTGGTGGAAACGTTACGCGGCTACAAAAGCGAATGGCTGATTCATGATATTCTCGCCGGTCTGGTGTTGACGGCGATTCTCGTGCCCGTTGGCATGGCTTACGCGTCGGCATCAGGATTGCCGACGATCTATGGTCTTTACGCCACGATCATTCCGCTGATCGCGTATGCCGTTTTCGGACCCAGCCGGATTTTGATTTTAGGGCCTGATTCGGCTTTAGCCGGTCTCATCGCGGCCTCGATACTGCCCCTGTCCGCAGGGAATACCGACAAAGCGATAGCGATGGCCGGAATGCTGGCTGTCCTCACGGGACTTTTTTGTGTCGTTGCCGGTCTGGCCAAATTCGGTTTTATCACCGATCTCCTGGCCAAACCGATTCGCGTCGGTTATCTGAACGGAATCGCGCTCACGGTTTTGATCGGCCAGTTGCCGAAGATTTTCGGTTTTTCAGTCGGCGGCGGTAATTTTTTACAGGAAACAAACGGCCTTGTGCAAGGCATGATCAACGGACAAATCAACGGGGCTGCATGTCTTATCGGCTTTTCCTGCCTTGGGGTGATTCTGGGTTTCAGGCACTGGGCTTCCCGGATTCCCGGCGTACTGATTGCCGTTGCCGGTGCGACAATTGTTGCGTCTGTCCTGGATTTGTCGGTCTGGGCCGGTATTGCGGTTGTCGGACCGCTTCCGCAGGGTCTGCCGCAATTCCGGATTCCCGTTGTCTCTTTGGAGGAATTCGGCACCCTGTGCGCCGCGGCGGTGGCCATTGCGCTGGTATCGTTTGCCGACATGAGCGCGCTTTCCCGCACCTTTGCGCTGCGTGCGGGGCGGGAAGTGGATAGCGATCAGGAGATCATCGCTCTCGGCGCCGCCAATATTGCCGCCGGTTTTTTTCAGGGGTTTCCGGTGACCAGCAGCGCTTCGCGAACGCCGGTGGCCGAATCGGCGGGCGCCAAAACGCAAATCAGCGGCATCGTCGGCGCGGTGTGCATCGCGCTTCTGTTGATTTTTGCTCCCACGTTGCTCAGAAATCTTCCGCAGGCCGTGCTGGGCGCCGTCGTCATCTGCGCCTGCATCAGTATCGTCGACGTTCGCACTGTCCTTCGTTTATATAAAATGCGGCGGATGGAATTCGTCTTCTCTATGGCGTGTTTCCTGGGCGTTATTTCACTGGGCGTGATCAAGGGCATTTTTATTGCCATCGGTCTGGCGTTGTTCGCTTTTATCTGGCGGGCCTGGCATCCGTATTACGCCGTGCTGGGTCACGTAGAGGGACTCGACAGCTATCATGATATTTCCCGTTACCCCGAGGCCACGCTGATTCCGGGGCTGGTGCTTTTTCGCTGGGACGCGCCGCTGTTTTTTGCCAATGCGGAAACCTTCCGGGAACAGGTTCTGCGCGCCGTGGCCGACGCTCCGACGCCGACCGGATGGGTCGTTGTAACGGCCGAGCCGATAACCGATGTGGACACAACGGCGGCGGACATGCTCGCCGATCTTGATAAGACCCTGCACGAAGCCGGCATGGACCTGTTTTTTGCCGAGATGAAAGATCCGGTAAAGGATCTGCTCAAGTGTTATGGCATGTTTACCCGGTTGGGCGCCGGGAATTTCTTCCCGACAATCGAGCAGGCCGTGCAGCGTTATCTGGCCGTACATAAAATCGACCGGAAAGATTCAACGTAAATCATGCGTTAAATCTTGAAAATTAATGCGGTGTTGTGTTGCCGTCCCGTTCCCCGCTTCCAGGGGCGTAAATCCCGGGATTTAACTCGTTGACAAAATGACCGCCAATTCCTATACTGCCCGTCGTGTTTATCAAGATACAAACACGAAGTACATTTAAGAAGGAGAAAGAAAAAATGGCATCAAATTTTTTGTATTCCACCCGTGAACAGAAATTCATACTGAAAGAATGGCTCGACCTGTCCAAAGTCTTTGGCGTGGGACGTTTCCAGGGCGGCTACAGCGTCGATGATATAGATTCAATTCTTGAAAACGCGATGAAGATAGCCAAACTGTCGATCGCTCCCACCAGTGACGACGGCGATAACATTCACGCCGTTTACAAAGCCGGCAAAGTCACAACCCCCGAGTCCTACAAGAAAGGCTACTGGGACATTCAGGAAAACGGCCTGGGCAGCAGCAACGCCGATCATTCGGATCCCAGCTCCATGCCGCTGTGCGTGATGGGCGCGACCAACGAGTACCTGGCGGCGGCCAACGCCTCTCTGGGACCCTACGCGATGGCAACCACCGGCTCCGCCGGCCTGATCCGCGACTTCGGCAGTGAGACGATCAAGAACATCTTCCTGCCCAAGATGTTTTCCGGCCAGTGGTCCGGAACGATGGACCTGACCGAACCCAACAGCGGTTCCGACGTCGGCGACATCATCACCAAGGCAACGCCCACCAGTGAGCCCGGCATCTACAATATTACGGGAACAAAATGTTTCATCACCGGCGGCGATCAGGACATCACCGAAAACATCATCCACCTGGCGCTTGCCCGTATTGAGGGATGTGTCCCGGGCACCAAGGGCATTTCTCTGTTTGTCGTTCCCAAATACTGGCCGGACGCCAACGGCGAAAAGGGCGAGTTCAACGATGTGAACTGCGGCGGCATCGAGCACAAGATGGGGCTCAGAGGTTCGGCAACGGCCATCGTCAACTTCGGCGAAGAAAACAAGTGCCGCGGTTATCTGCTCGGCGATCCCCCCGTGGACGGCAAGGGACAGGGTATGGCCCAGATGTTCCAGATGATGAATGAAGAACGCACGGTCACCGGACTGGCCGCCATGTCTGCGGCAACTGTGGCCTACAATAACGCGTGCGCGTATGCGGCCGGCCGCATTCAGGGCCGCCAGCTCACCAATCCCAAGGCGGGCCGGGTTCCCATCATCAACCATGAAGATGTGCGCCGCATGCTCCTGTTCCAGAAGTCCATTACGGAAGCGTCCCGCGCCATGATCGCCTTTTCCTACTATTGCATGGACATCGCGGAGAACACCTCGGATGAAAACGAGCGCAAACTGGCCAAGGCCTATATCGAAGTTAACATTCCCATCGTCAAAGCCTGGTGCTCCGATATGGCATTCCTCTCTATCTCGGAAGCCATGCAGTGCTACGGCGGTTACGGCTTCTCGGAAGAATACCCCATTGCCCAGCAGCTCCGCGACTGCCGCATCTATCCCATCTGGGAAGGCACCAACTACATCCAGTCCATGGACCTCATCGGCCGCAAGTGGATGATGGCCGGAGGCCAGGTCTTTGCGACGTGGCTCGGCGAGATCGATAAGTTCGTCCAGGCCAACAAAGACAATGCGGTGTTCGGCGCGCAGTTTGCTCTTCTGGAAGAATCGCTGAACAACTACCGGGATATCCAGAACACGATGGCCGGTTACCTGGGTCAGGGCAAGTTCGGCATGATCGGCTTTTTCGCCACCCGCATCCTTCATGCCACCGGTTATATTTATGCCGCTAAACTTCTGCTCGAACAGGCGCTGATCTGCCAGAAGAAAGCAGAGGAACTCGGCAAGGACCACTTCGAGTATCCCTTCTACGCGGGTAAAGTGGCCTCCGCCAAATTCTTCTGTCACAACATCCTGCCTGTTGTGGGCACGATTCTGAGAGTGATCAAGGAAGGCGACAACTCCATCATGGAAGCGCCCGAAGCGGCTTTTACCGTGTAAAGACTGAATATCCGTATCATCTTAAAGAGGGCTGGGGGACAACACCCCCATCCCTCTTTTTTCGTTGGTTTTGCCATAGGCGTCATACGCCGCTCAATTCAATTGCTGAGAATCTTTCAGGAGGTCTGGATATCCGCTTGTACCGGAATGATCATATGGGTTTTTACGGCAGGGTGATTTTTCTTTTTCCCGGATCGGGATGCCGGCGGTAAAAAATGGCGATGTTGCCGATGAGGCCGACAAGTTCGCTTTGGGTGTCTTTGGCGATCTGAGCGGAGATATCCTTTTTTGCTTCCTTGAATTCGCCGAATTTTACCTTAATGAGTTCGTGATCGTTTAACGCGGCGTCAACCGAGCCGGTTAATTGTCCGGTGACACCTTTGGCGCCGATCATTACCACCGGCTTTAAGTGATGCGCCTGCGCGCGCAGATATTTTTTTTGTGAACCTTTGAGTTTTTCCATATTTTTCCTTTCCGTAATTCATTATCATAAATAAACCCGTATTAAAAGACTTTACAAAAATCCCGTATCTTGATTAAATTACATGCAGTTTATCCAGGAGGTTCAGAGAAGTGAGCAAAGCGAATTTACCTCAATACGATTATGATACGATCATCGTCGGCGGCGGACCGGCCGGTTACACCGCGGGCATCTATGCCGCCCGCAGCGGCCTCAAAACATTGCTCGTGGAAGGCGCGGCAACGGTCAGCCAGATAACCATTACCGACCTGATTGAAAATTATCCGGGAATCCCCGACGGCATCAACGGGTTCGATCTGATGCAATTGTTCAAAAAACAAGCTCTGAATTTCGGACTGGAAATCGTTACCGGCGATGTTCAATCCATCCAAAAGAGCGCTGATGCTCCGGTTCTCTGGAATGTGGATGTTTCGGATAAGGCGTACCAGGCGCTGAGCATCGTGGCCGCAACCGGCGCGCAGTGGAACAAGCTGGGCGTTCCCGGTGAAGAGGCGTTTGCCGGAAAAGGTGTGTCGTATTGCGCGACCTGCGACGGGCCCTTTTATCGCAACAAGGATGTTATTGTTGTGGGCGGCGGCGATACGGCTATTCAGGAGGCTTTATTTCTCACCCACTTTGCCAGGAAGGTGACGGTGGTTCACCGGCGCGACCGTCTGCGCGCGGCGGCCATCCTGCAGAAAAGGGCTTTTGCGGAGAAGAAGATCGAATTTGTCTGGAAGGCGACGCTGGCCGAAGTTGCCGGGACGGATTTTGTCACCGGCGTCAGGGTGTCCGACGTCGAATCCGGAAAAATCAGCACCATCGAAGCCGAAGGCGTTTTTATATTTGTCGGCCGGACGCCCACCACGGGACTTTTCCGAGATATTGTCAACATGGACAAGGGAGGCTATATCATCACCGATGATAATATGCTCACGTCCGCCGCGGGAATTTTTGCCGCCGGCGATTGCCGCGCCAAACAGTTCCGCCAGGTCGTCACGGCCGCGGGCGACGGCGCTAATGCGATTTACAGCGCTGAACTTTATGTTGATGAACTCAAGGGACAAGCGTACTAAATTAAACAATGTCATATCGATCGCAGCCACATGCCCGGCGAATGCAGGGGAAGGCATCCTTAAGCAGAAGACTTCCCGCATGTGCTCGAAGTGACAAAAGAAGGAATTTATCTTTTTTCAAGATCGCACACACGCAACATGGGAATAATTAAATTATGGAATCGTTGATTAATACCTGGCAGCAATTGCCTTCGCATATAAACCCCGCGCTGTTCACTATCGGCTCTTTTCAATTGCGCTATTACAGCCTGATGTATCTGGTTGGATTCGCCATCGTTTATATGCTGACCACTTACCGCATCAGGAATGAACATTACGAATACGAGAAGGAAATGCTGCAAGACTATCTCATCTGGGGCATGTTCGCGATGATCATCGGCGCGCGTCTGGGTGAGGTGCTCATTTATAATTTTACCTATTTTGCGCATCATCCGCTGGAGATTTTTCTGCCTTTCAGCTTTTCCAACGGAATTCATTTCACCGGTATCAGCGGCATGTCTTTTCACGGCGGCGTCATCGGCGTCATTTTATTTTCAATATATTTTCTACGCAAAAGAAGAATCAACTTCTGGCGATTTGCCGATTTGATTGTGCCGGCGATACCGCTCGGTTACACGTTCGGACGCATCGGAAATTTCACCAACGGCGAACTTTGGGGCAGGATCACCACCATGCCGTGGGGAATGTATTTCCCGCTCGATCTGACGCAGTCCCTGCGCCATCCGTCCCAGCTCTATGAAGCCTTTTTTGAAGGGATTTTTTTGTT
>JAGVUJ010000367.1 GCA_019136325.1 Deltaproteobacteria bacterium | reverse complement strand
CATGTAAAATAAATTAATACGACTATTTGCAAGGAGATAGTTATGAATATCGGAAAAATCGTTCAAGTTATTGGACCTGTAGTTGACGTGGCTTTTGAGGAAGGCAAACTCCCCAGCATTTTAAACGCCATTACCATTACCAATTCCGCCATCAATGATCAGGAAGATAATTTGGTCGTTGAAGTTGCATTGCATTTGGGTGACAATGTTGTCCGCTGCATCGCCATGGATATTACCGACGGTTTGGTTCGTGGTATGATAGCAAAGGATACCGGCGCTCCCATCATGGTGCCGGTCGGTAAAGAAGGCCTCGGTAGAATCTTAAACGTTGTGGGTCGCCCCGTGGATGGTCTCGGACCGGTTAACGCACAGACTAAAATGCCGATTCATAGGGAATCGCCCACATTCCTGGAGCAGGATACATCCGTGCACGTTCTGGAAACAGGCGTCAAGGTTATCGACCTGCTGGTTCCGTTCCCCCGCGGCGGTAAAATGGGCATGTTCGGCGGCGCCGGCGTCGGCAAGACCGTCGTTATGATGGAAATGATCAACAACATCGCCATGCACCACGGCGGCATTTCCGTGTTCTGCGGCGTGGGTGAAAGAACCCGTGAAGGTAACGACCTGTACCGCGAAATGCTGGAATCCGGCGTTATCAAACAGGCCGCTTTGATTTACGGCCAGATGACGGAACCCCCCGGAGCCCGTTCCCGCGTTGCTTTGACCGGGTTGGCGGCTGCCGAATATTTCCGTGATGTAGAAGGTCAGGACGTGCTCTTTTTTGTTGATAATATCTTCCGTTTCACGCAGGCCGGTTCCGAAGTTTCCGCTCTGCTGGGACGCATGCCTTCGGCGGTCGGTTATCAGCCGACACTGGCTACAGACCTTGGCGGACTTCAGGAACGCATTACCTCGACCACCAAAGGTTCCATTACAGCCGTTCAGTGCGTGTACGTGCCCGCCGACGACTTGACCGACCCCGCTCCCGCGACGACCTTCGCGCATCTTGACGGAACCGTCGTTTTGTCCCGTCCGATCGCGGAACTCGGTATCTATCCCGCAGTGGATCCTCTGGATTCAACATCCCGTATTCTGGATCCCAACATTCTGGGTGAAGAACATTACAAGGTAGCCCGTCAGGTACAGGTGACCCTGCAGAAATATAAGGACCTTCAGGATATTATCGCCATTCTGGGTATGGATGAACTTTCCGAGGAAGATAAATTAACGGTTAGCCGCGCCAGAAAGATTCAGAGATTCCTGTCGCAGCCGTTCTTTGTTGCCGCTCAGTTTACCGGTACGGAAGGCAAGTTTGTTTCCGTGCCTGATACCATCAGAGGTTTCAAAGAGATTCTGGAAGGCAAACACGATGATCTCCCCGAGCAGGCTTTCTACATGGTCGGCGGTATTGAAGAAGCTGTCGAGAAAGCGAAGAAGATTGCCGGTTAATAATATTGTTGGAGAAGGTAAATGGCAGACGAATTAATGCTTGAAATTGTAACACCGGAAAAACTGGTTTTTTCCGGTAATATCGAAGAAATTACCCTTCCGGGAACGGAAGGTGAATTCGGCGTATTGCGCGGTCATGAAGCTTTTTTAACTTCCGTGGAAATCGGTGAGATGAATTTTGTCAGAGAAGGTAAAAAAACTTTTTATGCGGTGAATACCGGTTATGTGGAAGTAACGGGGAGCAAGGTCACTGTTTTAATTGAAACAGCTGAAAAATCAGACCAGATTGATAAAGAAAGAGCCCTTAAGGCAAAAGATAATGCCGAATCCCGTTTGGGTCAGTTGACCAAAGAAGATGTCGATTACGAAATAATGCGTGCCGCACTGGCAAGGGCCATATCGCGCATCAGCGTTGCCGAGAAACAATAATTTAATCGATTTTAAAATTAATAATTAATAAAAGAGGCTAAGAGTAATCCTAGCCTCTTTTTTTTAATGAGCCTTGATTTTACCCTGAATAACCTGAAGGTTATCATGGGGGCACTGTGCCGAAACGGAGTGCACGGAAAATACTAGAGTGTAATGAGATTCAAAATTCAGGAGCAGAGTGAACTGGATTTTGTAAATCGAACTATCCAAATCCGATTAATCGGATTTGGAAACCAATGAAACTCAAATATTACAAACGTAGTGTGGTAATATTTGTAAGTTGAATTGTCCCTTTTGCGGAGCACATAGGGATACCCCCGAAGCGTAGTGAAGGGGAAATGAGCCTCTTTAAATTATCGCTTCTCTTTGCACAATTCAGTTTTCAAAAATAGTCTCGACAGCCAGTTTTTCTTCCAGATGTTTATTGGCTTCATTCAGTTTTTCCGGGGCGGAATAAACAGCTACCGCTGCTGATTTGGACGTCTGGGAAAAATAATCCAGAAGCACTTGTTTTAATTTGCGCGGCGTGGCGGATAAAATCCTGTCTCTGAAATTCTGGCGCATGTCGTCGGTGATTCCGGCAAAATGACGCATCATCGCGGTATAACCCCGACTGGCAGGATCTGAAGGTTTGTCAATCATGCCGATCGTGCTGATCATCGCTTTTTCCATATCCGATGAAGAAATTTCGTTTTGAGAATAGAATTTCTGCGCATCTTTAAATACCCGCACCGTTTCAGCGATATGCGGATCACGGTAAGATAGAAACGAAAAAAGCCCTAAGGATGCGTCAACGGAAGACATCCCGCCGTAGGCGCCGCCCTGCACACGGATATGCTTGTAAAGATAATTATTGGAAAGTTCTTTTGCCGATAACATTAAGAGAGGGCTGGCTGCATCGGTATAAGGAGGCGTTTTCAACACGTAGGCTACATAAGAAACCTGGGTTGGTATGGAAATTCCGGCTAGTATCGGATACAACACCGGTTTTTCTCCGGGATCTTTTGTCGAAATCTGAGGCAGCTTTTCCAGTAATGGCGGCAAGTTTTCTTTTGCTATATTTAAACCGGGGCTTTCTGCCGTGAGATTGATCATCAGATTATTCCTGCCGAACAGAATTCTTTTCAATTCTTCAATTTTGTCTCGCAGATCATGTTTTGATGAATCAAAGTTATTCGCTTGTGCTTGCACGAATTTGTATTGCGTCCGTCCGTGCCATTGTTCATCGCGATAGGCCGGAAGGGTCAGCGCCGCTCCTGCCGCCATTTTGGCGAAAATATGACCGGATGGGACGATCGCTGATTGCAGATTATTCTTCCTCTCGGAGATCAGGTCCCGCATGCGCGCTTCATGGTCCAAATCCCCGTCACAGATCACATCGCTGACAATCTTAATGGCTTCCGGAAGATTGCGGTAAAGAGATTTGAAAGAAAAAATCATTTTTTGCCAGCTTGCATCGCCCTGCGCCGTAAAACCGGCGGACAGATTGTAACCGAAACCGCCCATATTGAGCGCGATTCGTTTGGCCATTTCTTCATAGGTGAAGCCGGCCGCACCCATTCCGGTGATGATTTTGCCCATCAGCGGCAAATAAATTTGAAGTTCTTCCGGGACATGAGACACATCAAAGGCCAGATCAACATAGGCAATGCCGTTGGTGAACAGATCGTGCTCGAGGGCCGAAATGCCGGAAACGTGAAGATTCCGTGAAGAGATGGTTTCGATGGATCGCGGGATGTCCTCTGTTTTTAGTCTCGGTATGGTGGCCGCCGCTTCCAGAGAATCCTGCTGTGACTGGAAATTTTTTAATTCTCCGGCCTGAGCATTAATCTTCCTCTGTTCGTCTTCCGTCAGGGACGACTTCAATCGGAACATCTTTTCTTTGTAAGAAACCTCTTCTTTTTCATTAAAATCGGGATCAGGTTCCATAATCGACAGAACCCGATGAGGATTATCCAAGAACCATTGCCGGGTCATCTTCTGGAATATTTGAGGATCATCAGCCCAGCGCCGGCGGATACTCTCTATGGCCAGAGGAAAATCCAAACCGATTAAAGGATCTCCGTCATAAAGCCAGGTTTGGAATATCCCTCCCATCAGAATAATGCCGTAGGGATACGAACCGCGCACAATCTCCTTGCCATGAAACTCGACCTGGTGCAGAACGCCTTCGATCAGCTCCCGGTCATAGCCGCGTTCAACAATATTTCTTAATGTGTCGAAGATCAGTTGCTCTATCTTCGGAGCGTCCTGACTTTGCGTGTTCCTTAATCCGGCGCAAAACATTAACTGTTTGAGATCCGCTTCGATTCCGGAAACCGGGGTCAGGTCTTCCCCCAGACCGGAATCGATCAGGGCCTTGCGCAGGGGACTGGCGGCACTGCCTACCAGCAGGGCGGATATGATTTCCAGCATCAGGGAGGTTTTATAGTCGGTATTTTCGGACAGCATCCAGGCGATGTTCACCATGGTTTTTCGTCCGAGAGCTTCATCCTTGCCGACGGGATAGGCGCCCCGAATCATCCGCGGCTCAGTAAAGCGCTGCTGGCTCTTAATGGCGGAATCTATTTCCACACGTTCAAAATCCTGCAGCATCTCAGCAAGAAACACCAGATGGTCGGACGTGGCGATATCTCCATAAATGAAAAAACGCGCGTTGGACGGCGAATAGTACTTGCGGTGGAATTCACGAAACTGTTCATAGGTGAGCGAGGGAATGACGTTCGGATCGCCGCCGGAATCAAAGGCGTATACGCTGTCCGGATAGATATTTTCCTGCAGAGCCTTATAGATCAGGGAATCCGGTGAGGAATAGGCCCCTTTCATTTCATTGTAAACAATGCCGGAAATGATCAGGTCGCTGGTCAGATCATCCGGAACGGAAAATTCCAGGTGATGGCCTTCCTGCCGGAAAGTTTCCTTCAACATCCGCGGATGCAATACCAGATCGGTATAAACGCGAGCCAGATTGAAAAAATCGGTTTTGATCTGACTGGCTACCGGATAAATTGTCTTATCCGGATACGTAAAGGCGTTGATGAAGGTTTGCAGCGTGGAACGCATCAATTCCTTGAAGACGTCTTTCAGCGGATATTTTTCGGATCCGGCCAGCACCGAATGTTCAAGAATGTGAGGCAGCCCGGTGGAGTCATAGGGAGGCGTGCGAAAGCCGATTGCATATAAATTCTCGCGGTCGAACGCATGCAGATGCAAGAGCTGAGCGCCGGTTTTTTTGTGTTCGATTTCATAAGCGGTGACGCGAATTGCGGGAAAAGTCTTCACCCGGATCACTTTAAATCCGTGCAGCTCATCTCCGTCCTGAAGCGTGGGAATCGGGAAATCCTGTTTATCTGCCATGCAATGATACTCCTCTTTGAATATACGTTCCGGGCATGCCTGGGCTAAGGCGATGCCGTCATCTGATCAAACGGATATGGTCATCCCGCCCAGGATGGAATTTGCAGCCGACCAAAGTAAGATGGCCGCCGTGAGCACGATGCAAACGTAAGCCAGAACCTTGCACCAGGCAGTTTCCTGTTTGTTATCGTTGTATCCCATTAGAAAAGCCAGACCCATACCGGACAGCAGTCCGCCACCGTGAGCCCAGTTGTCTATACCGCTGAAAATCAGGCCGAAAATGACCAATCCGATCACCCAGCCCATGGCCTGTTTATAAATGGCGTCTCCGTAGGAATCACCGCGGCTTTTTCCGTAATAGATGATGGCTCCGATTAAACCGCAGATTGCGGCGGAAGCTCCAATGGTAAACGGCGTTCCCGACAGGACGGAAGCGGCAAAACCGAACGCGCCGCTGATGATGTATAGAACGATGAAACGATGAAAACCGAATTCCTGTAAAATAAAAGGACCCAACTGGTAAAGCGCCATCATGTTAAAGGCGATGTGCAGGATGCCTCCGTGCAGAAATGAGGCGGAAATCACTGTCCAGAAGCGATGAGCGCCTATGACGGGAAACGTTCCGCTCGCTCCCAGCAGAAAGAGACTCTGGTTGGAGGGCGATAAAAAATTAAACGCTCCGCCTCCTCTGAATACGCCCTGCGGGTCCAGAAATATCGATAAAATATAAAAAGCAATATTAATATAAATAATGACCATGACCGGATTGTAATTCATGAAAACTTTTCGAATGTTGCCGGCTACATTATGCATTCCGGGACGGTTCAGCCCGCAGTAGGGACAGGCCGGTTCATCCATGCTGATTAATTTACGGCAATTGGGACACAGAATCGATTTTCTTCCTGCAGACATTAACAACCTCGTAAACATCCATGTGCTGCGTTGCACCGCACCCTCCGCATTTCAGACGCACTGCGGCGTAAAATACCTATACGGCAGTTCCCGACATGGGTGCACCTTGCTCTGAAGCGTATCTAAAACGCGATAAAAACGGCACAAATTTTTGTGAGCACATCAGACCATTTATTCCATTTTCAATGAGATGTTAATTAACAACATTATTCCGAGTTGTAAAGAAAAATACCCATCCTTTGTTGACGGCTGATTTAGCGATGTGCTATCTAGTTTTTGAAGGAGCATTGTCTTGCAGATCAAAGATCGCGCAGTGATAAAAATCGATTCGGTGGCTTTCGGCGGAGAAGGCGTCGGACGCATTGATAATCTGGTGACGTTTGTTCCGTTTTCCGCTCCCGGCGATGAACTGGACATTGAAATAACCCAGCGGAAAAAAAGATTTCTCCGCGGCCGGATCATCAGAATCATCAAGCCATCCCCCCTGCGGGTGGAGCCCCTGTGCCGATATTACGGAAATTGCGGCGGGTGTTGTTATCAGCATATCCGTTATGATAGTCAACTGGCTTTTAAGAAAAAACAGGTAGAGGATGCTTTCCGGAAAATAAGTAAAATTGCAGATCCTCCCGTAGCGGATGTTCTGGCTTCGCCGGAAATTTATCATTACCGGGGCAAGGCTCAATATCATGCTGAAGAAAGTTTCCGGGGATGGACAATCGGCTTTCTCGATGTTTCCGGCGGCAGACTGGTGGACATTGAACATTGTGAACTCATGGAGGAAACGATTAACCGGCAAATGCGTGTTTTGCGTGAAAGCAGAAAATCGCTGTACAGTAAAAGCGAACTGGCCATCTGGTCGGATTGTTCCGTCGGAGCATCAGGGGATGAGCAATCGATCCTGAGATTGGTTAAAGGAAAATCGTTTTTGGTTCCTCACGGCGGATTTTTCCAGGCCAATCTGTATCTGACGGATGCAATGGTGGATGCGGTCTTCCGTCTGGCGGCGCTTGATGAAATAAACACGATTATCGACGCCTACTGCGGGAGTGGTCTCTTTTCCGTTTTTCTTTCGTCCTTGGCCAGAGTAACCGGTATTGAAATCAATGAACAGGCGGTGCAATATGCGCGAATCAACGCCGCGAATCATGGCATACAAAACATAGATTTCATCCAGGGGGATGTTGAAGCTGTGTTGTGCAAAAACTTCCGGGCGCCGCAGGAAAAAATAGATTTGTTTGTTCTGGACCCTCCCCGTATCGGCTGTGAACAGATCGTGTTGAAATCAATGGTTGATCTGCACCCGCGAAAAATTATGTATATTTCATGCAATCCGGCTACGCAGGCACGGGATATCAAGTATCTGAATGAATACGGGTATCGGCTGAAAAGCCTGCAGCCCCTGGATATGTTTCCGCAAACCCAGCATATCGAAGTCATCGGCTATTTGGAATTGAGATAAAAAGCAGTCCTTTAGAAAAAATCATATTATCAGAAATAAAAATATAGATTTAAATAGAAAAAGTTGTTATTAAAAAACAATCTACAAATAAACAAGGAGATATAAGATGGCATCAAAAAGTAAGGATGTAAGAATTGAACAACTCCGAATGTTTGAAAAAAAATTATCTTTGCGATTGGAACAGTTGGGAAAAAAGGGCGTCAGCAAGGAAAAACTCCAGAATGATCCAATGGTTAAAAACCTGAAAGCAAAAATCAGACAGACTAAGGTAAGAATCGCGGCGTTCGATAAATTTGTTCAACAAGCTCAGGCCTTAACCCAGGCAAAAGCGGCCAAACTGGCTGCCGCCGTTGAAGAAGAAAAGACATCTGTAGAACCGGCGTCAGAAGCAAAACCGAAGGCTAAGAAGAAAGAAGAAGGTGCCGAAAAAGAAACCAGGAAACAACCTGCTGCGGAAGACGGTGCTGCGCCGAAGAAGGCAAAAAAACAGTCGTCTGAAGCGGAAGAGGCAGCGCCGAAAAAAGCAAAGAAACAGCCGGCTGAAGGTGACGACGCGGCTCCCAAAAAGAAAGCAACCAAGAAAAAAGAAGAATAGCGGTGAAATTCAGATTCATAAAAAAGGGGTAAGTTGAAGGACTTACCCCTTTTTCTATTTCTGGATTTGGCGTCCCCACGCGGATTCGAACCGCGGTTACAGGCGTGAAAGGCCCGTGTCCTAGGCCTCT
>JAGVUJ010000316.1 GCA_019136325.1 Deltaproteobacteria bacterium | reverse complement strand
TATCTGGGGTCAGGTGCAAGTGGTAGCGCTCGAACTCCGCCCCTCCTTGAACCCAGGCAGGATCTGAAACGATATCGTTAGGCATCGGCAGCCCGATGTTGCTCCAAGGATTAATGGTATTACCACTAACCTGAATGTGGGCCTTACCTGCCTTCTTGGCTGCATATAGTGCTTTGTCATTTGGAAAACTATTTCCCGCCGCATCGACCCACTCGACAATGCTTTCCTCAACAAGCTTTTTTGCCCATGAAGAAATTGCTGCCCTAGAAACACCAAAGTGATTCGCAAGGGCCTTCGGTGTCGTATGCCCCTGCGAGCTGAGGTATGCAAGTCTCTCTCCTGTTGCTTTCGGAAGCTGACCCATGTTTTCACGAAAGGCTTCGGCGACGATTTGGAGGGCCATGAAGTAGTCGGCGATTGTTGCAATCACATTACCCTCAGCATCTTGCTGTCGCTGAAATTGATAAGTGCAGGTAATCGTTTGAACGACGTTCAGGACTTTGTTGAACGCCCGCCGAGCCGCTATTGGTAACGTATTTCTTTGTGTCAAGTACTCTGATATTATTTCAGCATAGGGTATCACGACTGAAATTGGTTTAAGGCTCCTATGAAAAGATTTCCACATTCGGATTTCCCGGTCATCTGGCTTCAAAATGTTTCCCGCCTTTTGGCGTGCACGATTGGTGATGATCCGCTTGGTCTGATCGATGCTTTCATCTGGATGGATGGTGAACATTCGATCATCCAATTGAGCCTCGAGGTTGCTTTCGATGGTTGTAGTAATGAAGGAGGTTGGACCGTTGAGAACGATTTCACGTGTCACAAATTTCCCCGTTTCTTCATCTTTCTCCGTAACGGCCCGTCTCAGCATCCCCTCTGACAGCAGAACCCTGACAGGATCACCGCGCTTTCCGGGTATATTGATAGAACCATCATCAGTGTATAGCTTTTGCCAGATCCCTGATGCCCCGAAATTTTACAGGCGATAACATTTTGTCCGGGAATCCCTCCTTGGTCCAAAAGAAGCCTTGAATCTAATGTGCATAAAAAAATGGCGATGTTTTTTCTTTCGCCTGAAACCCCATTTTTATTGACCACATCAATGCGCTTCTTTAGCAATTTTGGATCTTGAGCCAAATCTGCTGCTGCAGCCAGGATTTCCGGATCGGCTTCTTCTTCCACGGACGAATTGGCGTCATCTACCTTTGAGGCGGCCCGCGATCGTTTCAACTCCGCCAGCATTGACTCGACGACCTTTTGCGTCGTCCTGACTCTTTTGCGAATCGCATCGGTGTAATGCTTCACGGTGACCGCATCGAGCTTAAAAATTAGCGGAAGAATTTTCTCCTTGATGTCGGACAACGCATGTATGAAGTTTTCCGGCAGCTGTGCGATCAGTATATCAATGAATGACGGCGCCTGTTTAATAAACACCGCCATGCTTTCTTTCGCAAGGCGAAATCCGATTTCACCAAGACGCGTAGTGTCGCCTGAGCTGTCGATAATGAATATTTTTTTTGAATTTTTGCATATATCTAATAAAATAAGGTAGTTCTCTTCCGTTCTCAAATTATTCGGAAAACCGATCGCGGGAAAACCTGCTGCCGTTGCCGCCGTTGCGTCCGTATCGCTCTCCGTGATCAATAAATCCAATAATCCGATTAGACTGGGATCGATAGATAGTTTTTTTTGAAACATCGGGAAATTCGCCATTTTTCCTCCAAGCAAAAGTCCCACTCCGGCGAAGGAGTGGGACTTAGTTAGGTTATTTTATTTGTTTGCCGCTATACCGTCGGCGAAACTCTTCGAGATACGCAAGCTGCTCCGGATCATTTGGACAACCGCGTAAATAGCCGCCTCTTCCTTTTTTCATGCAATTTGAAATGATACAATCGACGCAAACTGCATCGGTCTCTAGCGTCTCCTGATGCTGCCTCGATCTTACTTTTTCCGACTCTTTTCCGCAGCCGATTAAGCGAGAAAGATCCTTACCATTGATATTGTTCATATTAGTGCCTTTCCGTCTTGACCTTATTACTTTCCATAAACTCCAATACATCGTTTATATTGTAGTAAACACTACGATTTTTCTTTATGTATGGAATCCCCTTCTTGAGGTATCGGTCTTGCCGCAGTGTTTTTAGCGGTATAGATGAAACCTCCACGACCTCTTCCTCCCTGATGTAAATTTTCCCAGGCATTATTTTGCCTCCTTGATTATTATTTTCCGCTGGGATTGCTCCTTTTTAATGCTCGATGTGTGGGCGGTAAATTATCAGCTTTTTCAAGACTGAAAAAACAATCGAGCGATTCAAATTTTAAAAAATAATTTCGCACTCTTTCGATATTGTGCGTGTGTGAGGGCTTCTGCACCCTGTATGAAATGAGCGTCAGGCTTAAACGCCTTCAGCAATTAGATCTATCAACTAATGGCAGGTTTAAATCTTTTCATCGTCTTGTTTTTTTGGTTTCTATTGTTCCATCATTATCTCCCTCCATCGAAACTTATTTCGAAATTTAATATAGACCATCGGAAGACAAATGTCAAGAGTTAAAATCGGTTAATTCTTAATGATAATAGATAATTACGTTATGCAAGAATGGTTATGTATCACCATATGTAGGACGTGATTATGACCTATATAGCCTTAAGACTCCTGAAAACTCTTGGATGGTTTCATGAGCAAAAAAAAGTTGCCTGGGTAAAAATTAATGTGGGATTTTTTAGCATGATGCCTTCTGGAATCAGTCCGTTGCAGCCACCTGATCACGCTGTATACAGAGACCAATGCCGGCATTTGTAGATGTGGGTGAAGCTCCATAATTCTCCGTCAAGAAACGGCAGAAAAAGTCGGCAATCGAAAGATTCGTTACTTCAGATTTCACTCCATTTCTCGCCAAAGGGTATAAATAGGGTATAAATTTGGCAAATAATCAAGAAAAAAGGCTTAAGCATTTATTGCCTAAGCATTTGATTTTATTCTGGAGCCGATGCCCGGATTCGAACCGGGGACCTACTGATTACGAATCAGTTGCTCTACCAGCTGAGCTACATCGGCCTGCCTTGAAGAGATGTCGTATTTATATGAAGGGGTTTGCCTTGTCAACCCCAATCTGCGCCCGCG
>JAGVUJ010000017.1 GCA_019136325.1 Deltaproteobacteria bacterium | reverse complement strand
TTGTCTTTTACGGGATGCGATTCTATTTTAGCCAGATTGATTTTGCGTCTGGCGAACGCCGACAATGCGGCGTGCAGCGAACCGGGAGAATGCGGCGTGGCAAAGATTAAAGAGGTTTTATCATTGCCGGTCGCATCGCTTTCGCCGTTACCGATGACCAGAAACCGTGTCATATTGGAAGAATTATCTTCAATGCCTTCCGCCAGCAGATTGACGCCGTAAATTTTTCCGGCCAGAGAGCTGCCGATTGCAGCTTCATTTTTCTTTCCCCGGATCATTTGCACCGCCGCCGCCGTGCTTTCTGTTTCATGCAAAACACCGTTGGGGAAATTCGTTCTGATCCACACCTGACACTGGGCCAGAGCCTGGGGGTGCGAATAAATTCTTTTGATATCCTTCATGCTTCCGGCCGAGGAAATCAGGCACTGGCTGATCCGCAGATAGATCTCCGCCCTGATTTTCAACGGGGTTGTAATCAGCCGGTCCAGCGTCATATTGACCGAACCTTCCAGAGAATTCTCCACGGGGACAACGCCCCAGTCTATCGAACCCTTTTCCACTTCGTCAAAAACGCGGGAGATGCCGGTTTGCGGAAAATAGACGCCGGACTCGCCGAAATGCATTCGTGACGCCAGATGGGAAAACGAAGCCTCCGGCCCCAGAAAAGCAATCGTCATCGGCCGCTGTAAATCGCGTGACGCGGAAATAATTTCCCGGAATATCGTCGATAACGCTTTTTGAGGCAGCGGTCCGGGATTGATTTCGCACAGATAACCATGAACTTTCGCTTCCTGGGAGGGGTCGTACACCTGCATTCCGCCTTCCCCTTTCACCTTGCCGATCTGTACGGATATCTGCGCCCTTTCATTCAGGAGCCGGACGATCTCCGCGTCTTTGTCCTTTATTTTTCCTCGTAAGATTTCCAACCTGCGCGATTTCATTTTTTCATCTCCTCAAGGACGGCAGCGATCATTTTATCCTCCATGTTTCCGTGGATAAAAGGCATCCCTATTTTTTTCAATAAAACAAAATGGACGATATCCCCTTTTCTTTTTTTATCCATTTTTAACCGGGTGATGATTTTATCGCCGTCCAGTGATTTCGGGATCGTGACGGGAAGCCCGGCCCGGTGAATCAGCGCTTCGATGCGTTCCGCTTCATTATTCTTCAGATAACCCGTCTTTCCGGAAAGATGCGCCGCAGCGATCATTCCCATCGCCACGCCTTCGCCATGCGTTATCGCATAGTTCGAAACAGATTCCAGCGCGTGTCCCAGCGTGTGCCCGAAATTAAGAATGCGTCGCAACCCCTGCTCTCGTTCATCAATTTCGACCACCGATTTTTTGATCTGGCAACAGGTCTCCACCAGATTCAGCATCCGCTTCGGATCTCTGGATTTTATGGCGTCCATGTTGTCTTCCAGAGCGCGGAACATTTTCTCATCATCAATAATGCCGTATTTTATAATTTCCGCCAATCCATTATTAAATTCCTTCTCCGGCAGCGTTTCCAGAAAGTGCAGGCTGGCAAACACCGCACCGGGTTGATAAAAAGTTCCCAGGAGATTTTTCCCGAAAGGAAGATCGATTCCCGTCTTGCCGCCGATACTGCTGTCCACCTGTGCGACCAGGGTGGTGGGAATTTGAAGATAAGGCACGGAACGCATGAATATGGAAGCAATAAAACCGACCATATCCCCGACAACGCCCCCGCCCAGCGCAATCAGACAGGTTTCCCGGTCAGCGCCCGTTTCAATCAATTTTCTCGAGATATCCAGCGCCGTATTGATATTTTTGGACGCCTCTCCTGCGGGAAATTCGATCACGGAAGCATTTAACCCGATGTCTTTTAAAGCGCCGAGAAACTGCTTGCCGTAAAGCCTGCCGACAACGTTATCAGTAATCACCGCGTAACGACCGGCTTTATGATTCTTGGCGATAAGAAGAATCATCCTGTCCATGATATCTTTACCGATGCGAATCTCATAAGAACATGAAATCTTCTTATCCAGATTAACTTTTACCGTTCGCATAATCCATGATCCTTTCAGCTTTTCTGCATCCCTGTTTTAATGTTTCATGACGGCGGTGATGGCTTTCAATTCCTCCATCATCTGATAGAACTTTTCCGGCTTCAGCGATTGTGCTCCGTCGGAAACGGCTTTCTCCGGTTCCGGATGAACTTCCACAATAATACCGTCCGCGCCCACGGCGACCGCCGCGCGCGAAAGCGGAATCACATATCTCCAGTTACCGGCGGCATGGCTGGGATCGACAATCACCGGCAGATGCGTCATTTCTTTTAACACCGGCACGGCGCTTAAATCCAGCGTGTTGCGTGTCGCCGTTTCAAACGTCCGGATGCCGCGTTCACAAAGAATAACATTCGCATTGCCCTCCGACAGGATATATTCCGCCGACATCAGCAATTCTTCAATGGTTGTGCTCATTCCTCTTTTTAAGAGGACCGGCTTGCGTGAGTGGCCGACCTTCTTCAGCAGGGCGAAATTCTGAACATTGCGCGCACCGATCTGCAGCATATCGGCATACGTTTCCACAATATCAACGTCCGCCGGATTGACAACCTCGGTCACGGTGGGAAGACCGGTTCGGGCGCTGACCTGATTCAACAATTTCAAGCCCTCTTCTTCCATGCCCTGAAAACTGTAGGGTGATGTTCGCGGTTTGTAGGCTCCGCCTCTCAGAATTTGCGCTCCTCCTTTTTTGGCGACATAGGCGGATTCCAGCAACTGTTCCTCGCTTTCAATCGCACAGGGACCGGCGATGACCACAAACTCCGGTCCGCCGATTTTGACCGAACCGACCGATACTTCGGTATTGCCGTCATGCGATTCACGACTGGCCAGTTTGTAAGGTTTCAAAATCGGCATCGTCTTTTCGACCCCCGGCAGGGATTCGGCATATTTGAGAATCTCCTTGCCCCGATTGTCACCGACGGCTCCGATAATCGTTCTTTCCACACCGATTGACGGGTGAGCTTTGTAGCCGACGGATTCAATCCACCGGACCACATCTTCAATCTGTTTTTCGGTAGCGTGATTTTTCATTACAATAATCATTTTTCCCCTCCTGAAAATTAAAAAGCCAGAGCGTTTTTGCCGCCCCGGCCACAAAAAAGAAAAGCCACGGGCGATTTCGATCTACCCATGGCTGTTTTGGTTTATTGAACCTTAACGAGTCCTCCTCAGCGACGGGCAGACCGATGTAAAATAGGTATAAAACCAATAACCGTAAAAAATAATGTTTACATTCAGTTTTCTGTCCATCGTGAAATTCCTGTTTATTTTATGCCGCATTACTTAATGAAACAGAATATATTTGTCAAGAAAAATTTTTTCACTGTGCCTGACACCAAAAGACATCCCGAAAAAACCTGATCTGTTTACGCTCGCGCGGGAGCCGCCTGCCGGTATCATTTTTTTGTCTCATCATTGCGGAAATAACAACCGAATCATGCATAGGGACGTTTTTTCTTTCTTGACAAATAATGAATGATTTGAATAGTCAATGACGCAGAAAACTATTATTCAAAGTGAGTATGGCATGGAAAAATTTTTCGATCCTAAATCCGTTGTTGTCATTGGCGCTTCCAATACTCCCTTCAATCTGGGGTCTACGATCTGCAATATGCTGAAGGATTATCTTGGGTACAAAGGAGCTGTTTACGTGGTCAATTCAAAAGGGGAAACAGTCAACGGCTACACCGGTTATTCCTCCGTGAGGGATCTTCCTGAAGCGCCGGACCTGGCGGTTATCATCGTGTCGGCAAAAAATGTCCCCTCAATTATCAGGGATTGCGCTTTCAAGGGAATCCGGCGAATTATCATTGAAAGCGCCGGTTTTTCCGAGGGCGGGGAAAACGGTAAAAAGATGCAGCACGAAATCGACGAGGTGGTTCGATCCAGCGGAATTCGCATTATGGGACCGAATTGTCTGGGAACGTTGAGTACCCATGATAAATTCTGCTGTTTCTACGGGGTCAACCCCAGTCTGGTAGAGATGAACCAGATATTCGAAACTCCGGGCAACATTTCCTATATCATCCAGAGCGGCGGCATTGCCGTTCTGGTCATGGAATCTCTGTACTACGACCTTGTCGGCGTAAACAAAGTTGTCAGCATCGGCAACAAATGCGACGTCGATGAGGCCGACCTCATCGACTACTTTCAAAATGACGCGACGAAGGTCATCGGCATCTATCTGGAGAATGTGGACAAGGGCCGCAAGCTCATGGAAGCCGCCGCAAAGTCGCGCAAGCCGGTTCTGATCTACAAGGTGGGTCGAACGCCGGAGGGCGCCCTGGCCGCCATGTCCCATACGGCAGGAATGGCCAACAATGACCGGATCTTTGAGAGCGCCTGCAAACAGGCGGGGATCATTCGCCTGCAATCCATCGACGAACTTCACTCTCTGCCCAAGATATTCACGGAAATGCCCCTGCTGAAGGGAAAACGGGTTGCCATGTTCACGAATTCCGGAGCATTCGGCAGCATCAGCGCGGATCTTCTGGTCGAAGCGGGATTGCAGGTGGTCCGTCTTGCCCCGCAGACACAGGAAAAATTAAAAAAAGCGGGACAAGTCTTTAATATCAAAAATCCCGTGGATATCGGTCCCGCGCCGCCGCAGACATACCTCGACATATTTGAAATTCTTCTTTCCGCAGATGAGGTGGACGGCCTTTTACCCCTCCTGAGTGTCTGGCAGACCTTTGTGATCGATACGCTCCTGGAACTTTTAAAGATGTGCAAACATTATAATAAACCCGCGGCTATTTACACGCCGAACGCTGCGACAAAATCCATTGCCATTCGAGCCAAACATCACATTCCCATTTTCGAAACCGCGCAGCAGGCGGTGCGGGCTCTGTCCGTCTCTCAGGCGTATTATCAATCCCTCTGCAAGAGGAATCTGCTCGCATCATATTTGAGCGAAAACCATGAAGGGACCTCGCGCGTTGAGACAAAAGCGGCGTCATAACGCCTATCGCATCCGGGAATCGGCGCTGCTGTTTTCCGGCATGCGAATATTCATCCTGACGTCAATACGCCCGTCGATGACGATCTCCATTTAGCCGGAGCAAAAAAAGAAGAGCCTCAACATCAGATTTGAGGCTCTTCCTGTTTGTCAAATATCCGGAGAGAATTTCTTATTTTTCTATAATATAATCAACAGCCGCTTCCACGCGACGGTTGTTCGCACGTCCCTCCTTGGTGTCGTTCGAATCAACCGGTCTCTCATCGCCGAATCCCTGTGCGTCTATCCGGGCGGCATCGATTCCGCCTTTTTCCACCATGTATTTCTTAATGGCGTCAGCGCGTTCCTGGGAAAGTTTTTTGTTATACTCTGCCTTACCGATATTATCCGTATGACCTTCGATGACGACGTTCAGATCCGGATAATCTTTCATGACGTTAACCAGATCATCAATATCTTTATAATACCCTTCCTTAATGGTTGCTTTATCAAAATCAAACTTGACATCCAGCGTCTGTCTTCCCTTTTCAATAATGACCGGCTTGGGAGCAGGAGGAGGCGGTGGCGGGGGAGGCAACGGTTCTTCAACTTTTGTCTCGACAACCTTTTTTTCGCCGCCAAAGGCGAAGGCAAGTCCGACAGAATAAAGCAGGTTGTTGTATCGCTCGTTAAAAGGAATAATATGACGGACATCGGCCCTCAACGCAATATTGTCCGTGACGAAATATTTAAATCCGGCGCCGTAATCGAGCGCAAATTTATCCTTGTTGGCGGGATCTTCGGGAAGCGCGTCATAATGAATGCCGCCGACGCCCACAGCGAGAAAGGGGACAAAACGGCTTTCGGGCATAAAATGATAAAGACCTTCCAGGCCGTAGCCAAAGAGTTCCATTTCATTGTCATCATTCCAGTCTTTGTTATTTGTCGGAACATAGTTAAAAAATGCTTCCATGCCGATATTTTGGGTAAAATTGTAACCGGCTCGCAAACCGGCGGCGTACGTGTCTTCATTGTCATATTCGTTGCCTTCAAAGACATAGCCTCCGATGAAAGGAGTAACTGAAAAAGAACCTGCCTTCACTTCAGCCTGCGCCACTGTTGCAAAAGCCAACAGCATCATGACCCAAACAAACGCTGCTACTTTTTTCATAATACCCTCCTTAACCTTCATCATAAAAATCATTGACCGGGAAAAACGATTGCTATTCCCCCTGTTTGTGATGATTTTAATAACGCTTGCTCTCTCCCAACGCTTCGGTGCAAAAAAGTATAATGATTCCGCACAGGCAAGTCAAGTGAATTCAGGCTTCAACATCGGAGAGATAAAGAAAGCCCCGTCCCGTTTTTTCCGGAAACCCTGTGGCTCCCACAGAAAATTTTCACGGTTGCGCTGTGGCGTCTTCATTTAACTTTTTCGCGGCATCTTCCGCTATCTTACCGGCGCGATCTGCCGCGTCGGAAGCCCGATGCGCTTTTTCAATGGCGGGTTTCGCCTGATCGGCTCCCTGCATCATCACCGTCGCCGTCGGGGCGGCCAAATATTTCGACCACAGAAAACCGGCGGCAATCAGCAACGCAATGATCACGATAACAACCCAGGACGACATGCCTTTTTCATTCTTCATGTTCAACCTCCCTCTTCCATGCGTGTCCGCATACGAAAGATTTTTTTACCTGAAACGATTCCGGCACAAAACTATTCCAAAATGCCTTCGAATATTTCAATCCACGCGGATGACAACGGCGTCGCCCTGAGCCAGCCCGCCGCAGATTCCGCAGACGCCATAACCGCCGCCGCGGCGTTTGAGTTCGTACATCATGGTCATCAGAATCCGTCCGCCGCTGGCGCCTACCGGATGGCCAATGGCAATCGCTCCGCCGTTGGGATTGGTTTTTTTGAGCAACGCGCGCCATGTGGTCTCGTCGCCGCCGGCCAGCATTTTTGTTGAAACAAGGGTCACGGCGGCAAAGGCTTCATTAATTTCGATGACGCTCATGTCGTCGATGCGAAGCGAAGCGCGCTCGAGCGCCTGACCGATGACCTTTGCCGGAAGCTCCGCCATGCGTCTGGGCTCACCCGCACCGCTGGCCACAGCCACAATCGTTGCCAGCGGTTTGATTCCGCGCTTTTCCGCTTTTGAGCGGCGCATGATAATGACAGCCGTCGCTCCGGCATCCAACCCCGGAGCATTGCCCGCCGTCACTGTGGGGCTGCCGTAAATGGTTTTTAACCTGGCCAATGCCTCCAGGGTGGTGTCGGGACGGGGAAGTTCGTCTTTGGCGAAAATTACCGGCGTTCCTTTTTTAGCAGGCAACTCCACGCTCACCAGTTCGTCATTGAAACGTCCGGATTTGTCGGCCATTGCCCATTTCTGATGCGACCCCAGCGCCCAGGCATCCTGTTCCTCCCGTGAAATGCCGTGTTCGATGGCAATTTCGCCCGCATCGCGTCCCAGCGGCGTGTATTCACGGTAGGTAATGGGATTCAGGTAATCCTGCACCAGAAGCGGCTTCATCCCCGAACCCCAGCGATGGCCGTTAACCAAAAGCGGCGTATTGCTCATATTCTCCGCGCCGACGGCCATACAGGCATCTGCTTCGCCCAGAAGGATAGCGCGGCGTCCCAACTGCACCGCGCAAAGCGACGAACAGCAGGCCCGATCCAGAGTAAGCGACACAAGCGTGTTGGGCAGGCCCGCGCGCAGTATGGCCTGACGCGCATTGACATTGTCATAAAGCGCGGCCTCGGCCTGATCGCACATGCCGTAATATACCTCGTCCAGGTCCTCACCGGTCAGCCCCGCGCGCTTGAGGCTTTCGTTGATGACAATCACGCCCAGATCGGTGCTGTGAATTTCTTTGAGCGCCCCGCCGAATTTACTGAAAGGCGTGCGCACCCCACTGACAATGACCACGTCGTCTTTATTGCTCATAAAACCCCCTGTGATATTCCGGAATGCATTTCATGCCTCCGCGCTTAACGTTAATCCTGCGTCGGTATTTACACATTATCATAAAGCGCACGCAGTCTTTCACCGTATTTCTCCATGACATTGCGGCGTTTCAGTTTCAGGGTTTGCGTCAGCATGCCGTTATCCACGGAAAAGTCCTCCGTGATATAAAGGAACTTCTGAGGAATTTCATATCCCCCGAAAGACTTGCGTAAATGGTCGGTGATCTGTTTGGAGATAAAATCGGTGCATTCCTTATTGGCAATGGTTTCGTCCAGCGTGCCCTGCGCCCACCGGGACGTTTGCGAATCGGTTTTAACCGCTTCAAAATCCGGAACAACCAGCGCCACGTTGAACGTCCGGCCCTCGCCATAAACAATAACATTGGAAACGTAACGCAGAAGTTTGATCTCGTTTTCAATGGATTCGGGATGAACGTACTTGCCGTTTTCCAGTTTGTATTCATCC
>JAGVUJ010000352.1 GCA_019136325.1 Deltaproteobacteria bacterium | reverse complement strand
GCGGCTTACGGCATTCTCAGGGAAGGCGGATTTCCCGTCATTGTTAATCGAACAATAAAAAAAGCGGAAATTCTGTCGGAAAAAATGCAATGCCCCTTTTATCCTCTTTCTGAAATCGGCCGAATTAAAGCCGATGGGCTGATCAACACAACGCCCGTGGGCATGTATCCTCGCCGAGGTAAAACGCCGGTGGCGGCGTCGGTGCTGCGCAATTACAAATATGTCATGGATGTGATCTACAATCCTCTCCAGACCCGATTGCTGGCGGATGCCGAGCGACAGGGCTGTCGCATTTTCCCCGGCGTCGATATGTTTGTCCATCAGGGCGCGGAACAATTAAAGTTGTGGACGGGAAAAGAACCGCCGCGGGCGCTGATGAAAAAAGTCATCATGGAGCAGTTGAAACAACATGAGTAAAGAAAGCAATCGAATCAATCAAGGCGTTACCGACGTTCGCGTTCCCGGTTCCAAAAGCTTGAGTCAGCGGGCTCTGGTGGCCGCCGCGCTGGCGGAGGGTAATTCCCTCATCGGCAATGTTCTGGTTTCTCAGGATACAACCTATCTGATGGAAGGACTGCGAGCGCTGGGGGCGACCATAGAAGCCTGTGAAAACGGATTTTCCGTTTCCGGCATCGCGGGCAGATTAGCAAACAACGGCAGAGAATTATTTCTGGGAAATAACGGCACGGCGCTCCGATTTCTGACCGCGCTGGTGTGTCTGGGAAAAGGGCAGTACATTCTAACCGGAGAAAAACGTCTCTGCGAAAGGCCGGTGGGCGCCCTGGCGGATGCGTTAAAAGCCATGGGCGTTGATATTGTAACCCGCAATGAGTGTCCGCCGGTTCGAATAAACGCCGATGGATTGGCGGGCGGAAGGGTAACGTTGCGCGATATTGAAAGCTCGCAGTACGTATCGGCGCTGCTTCTGTGCGCGCCCTACACGACGAAAGGCATTGATCTGAATCTGGAAGGAGGCGTTGTTTCCACGCCCTACATTGATTTGACCATTGCTGTGATGAAGGATTTCGGGGCGGACATCCGTCAGACGGGGAAGTATGAATATCATGTCAAGGCGGGCAAAATCTATCGGGGACGTCAATACGTTGTCGAGGGAGACGCGTCCAGCGCTTCATATTTTTTCATGGCGGCGGCGTTGCTGAAAAAGACCATTCGGGTGGAAGGCATCCACCGGGAAAGCAAACAGGGCGATATCCGTTTGCTGAACGTCCTGGAAAAACTGGGCTGCCGGATCAAATCGGAAAACAACGCGGTGGAGATTACGGGGAATGATTTGCCGGGCGGTGATCTTGTGTTTGATCTCAACGATATGCCGGACATGGTTCCCACGCTGGCCGTGCTGTCGGCGTTTCGCCGCGGACAAACGATCATCAGCAATGTGGCGCATCTGAGAATCAAGGAAAGCAACCGTCTGGCGGCGGTGGTTACGGAACTGAACCGCTGCGGAATTGAAGCGCAGGAGCGATCCGACGGAATGATCATTCACGGCGGCAAGATGCGTCCCGCGGGCATTGAAACCTATAACGACCACCGCATCGCCATGAGCTTCGCGATCGCCGGTCTCGTTGTTCGCGGTATTGACATCAGCGATAAAAAGTGCGTTGATAAATCGTTTCCTTCGTTTTGGGAAGAATTGAAAAAGGTATGAAGGTTGTTTTAATCGGTTACAGGGCAACGGGTAAATCCACGGTAGGCAAGCTTCTTGCCGCAAAACTGAAAATTGATTTCCGGGATACCGACGCCATGATTGAAAAAAGCATGGAAATGCCGGTAAAGGAGATTGTCGCGCTTCACGGGTGGGAGTTTTTTCGCGCCCGGGAGAGAGAAACCATTGAAAAGCTGATTCAGCTGGAGGATTGCGTCATCGCCACGGGCGGCGGCGTGGTTTTATTCAGGGAAAATATAGATTTGTTGAAACAAAATGTCGATTTGTTAAAACAGGCGGGAGTTATTGTCTGGCTTAATGCGCCGCTGCAGGATATTATCGACCGGCTGAAGCACGATGCACGAAACGGAGCGACGCGACCGCAGTTTACACCGGGCAATATCGTTCAGGAAACCATCGATACGATGAGAAAACGGCTTCCTTTATATGAGAAAACGGCCGATTTTACGGTGGACACGATGACCAAAAATCCCGGCCAGGTCGCCGAGGAAATTTATCACTATTTGCTCAAAACCGGGAAATTGGATAAAATCATCAAAAAAAATAAAAGGTAAAAATCTATGTCCGGAAATACGACAGGCAGCGTTTTTCGCGTAACGACCTGGGGAGAATCTCATGGAAAAGCTCTGGGCGCGGTTGTGGATGGCTGTCCCGCTGGAATTCTCTTAAGCGAGAGGGATATTCAACAGGCATTGGACAGAAGAAAACCTTCCCGTGCCGTTTCCTCCACCACGAGAAAAGAGAGTGACCGGATTGAAATTCTTTCCGGCGTCTTTGAAGGCAAGACCACCGGCACGCCCGTTTCTCTGATCATCAATAACACGGATGCCCAATCGTCATCCTATGTCGAATTAAAAGATGTGTTTCGTCCCGGCCAGGGAGATTTTACCTATCTTCAAAAATACGGAATCCGCGACTGGCGCGGCGGAGGACGGGCCTCCGGCCGGGAAACCGCCGCCCGGGTTGCCGCCGGAGCCATTGCCGCTAAAATCATCGCCATGAAAAATATCGATGTCATTGCCTATACGCGGTCGATAGGCGGCATCGATATTGACCGGGAATGTTTTGCCGCTCATAAAAATTTGAGAAAGGCTGTGCTGACAAATCCTCTTTTTTGTCCCGATGCCGAGGCTGCCGCGAGGATGGAGAAAACGCTGGCCGCTGTCCGGAAAGAGGGCGATTCTCTGGGCGGGGTTGTGGAAATTATTATCTGCGGTTGTCCGGCCGGCCTGGGCGAACCGGTTTTCGACAAAATGGATGCCGATCTGGCCAAAGCGCTGATGAGCATCGGTTCCGTCAAAGCCGTCGACGTGGGGGACGGTTTTGCTGTGGCCGCCCTGCGGGGATCTCAAACCAACGATCAAATGACGCCTGAAGGATTTAAAACCAATCACGCCGGAGGAATACTCGCCGGTATTACCAACGGAGAACCCATCGTCCTGAGAGCATACTGCAAGCCGATTCCCTCCATCGCCAGACCCCAGCAGACCGTTGATGTCAGCGGCGCCGGACGGATTGTTGAAATCAGGGGACGACACGATATCTGCGTTCTTCCCCGTATCGTGCCGGTCTGTGAAGCCATGGTGAATATTGTTGTGGCCGATCACCTGCTCCGGCAGAAAGCGATCCAATCATGAAAAATATTAGAGTGGGAATCATCGGCGGCACCAACGGCATGGGCCAGTGGTTTGCCCGATTGCTGAGAAAGGAAAACGTCACCGTCCATGTATGCGGCAGACAGACAACGTTGCAAATCATGGATCTGGCCCGGCTCTGTCATGTGATTGTTGTGGCCGTGCCTATTTCCGCGACCGCAGAGATCATTAAAAAAGTAGGTCCGCAACTGACCCGGGACCAGCTACTCATGGATCTGACGTCGTTGAAGAAGGAACCGGTTCACTTGATGCTGAAAAATTCCAGAGCGGAGGTCATCGGCTGTCATCCGCTTTTCGGTCCGCAGTTGAAGGATGTTTCCGGACAGAATGTTATTTTATGTCCCGCGCGTGGAAAAAAATGGCTCGGCTGGCTGAAAGGCGTTTTTCAAAGAAACAAAATGGCCGTCCGGGAATCAACGCCCGGGAAACATGACCGGATGATGGCCGTTGTTCAGGCGCTCAATCATCTCGATACCATGGTGCTGGGGCTGGCCGTTGCGCGGACCGGGATGGCCTTCGCGGATATCGATAAATTCTCCACGCCGATTTTCCGCACAAAAATGGATATTATCCGAAAGGTTTTTACGGAAAGTCCCGACCTCTATCTGGATATTATCCGGGGGAATGCTCAAACCGTTAAAATGCTGGACATCTATGAAAAAGCATTTAAAGATATTCGTGCGGGGATTGAAGCGGACGGGAAAAAAGAATCAAAAGAATTTGTAACCAGGGTGGCAGCGAAAATTCATGGAAGAAAAAATTAATCAAGTTGCGCGATGGATCGCGGAATCGAAAAAGCTGGTGGTCTTTACGGGAGCGGGCATCAGCACGGAATCGGGCATTCCGGATTTCAGAGGACCCGACGGCCTCTGGACGAAGGTGGATCCCGAAGATTTTACGATTGACCGGTTTTTACGTTCCGGCGAAACACGCAAAAAGGTCTGGTACTACCTGGTGGAAGGCGGATTGATGGCCAATTCCCAACCCAACCGGGCGCATCTGGCGATTGCCGAACTGGAGAAAATGAACAAGTTAAGTTCCGTGATTACGCAGAACATTGACAACCTTCACCAGCGCGCGGGTACGGACCCCCAGAAAGTTCATGAATTGCACGGCAATATGCAATGGCTCGTTTGCCTCGACTGCGGTGAACGCTATGACCTGGAAATGATGAGACAGAAACATCCGTCGCCTGACCATTTTCCGGTCTGCGAAAAATGTGCGGGTCTGCTGAAACCGGGGGTTGTCTTTTTCGGTGAAATGCTCCCTCCGGATACGCTGAGGATGGCCGAACAGGAATCCGAGAAATGCGATTTGTTCATGGTGGTCGGATCTTCCCTGGTTGTTTATCCGGCGGCCTACATGCCGCTGTATGCCAAACAATCCGGGGCAAAGATCGTCATCGTGAACATGGGGCAGACGGGACAGGACGATATCGCCGATGTATTTATCAACGCTCCGGCGGGAGACACCCTGACGCGAATCATCGGCAGATTGAAAGAAATCATTAAATAAAAAAAGTATTCCGATTGCAGAGAATCTCATGTGCCTGATAGTATTTGCTTACGATGTTCATCCTGCTTACCGGCTGATTCTGGCCGCCAATCGCGATGAATTTTACGAAAGGCCTTCCTCGGCTGCGGATTTCTGGAAGGATCATCCCCGCGTTCTTGCCGGTCGCGATTTGAAAAACGGCGGGACATGGCTGGGCGCGACCCGGAACGGGAAAATAGCCGCCGTCACCAATTATCGTGATCCGTCGTCTTTAAAAAGCGGTGCGCCGTCGCGCGGCCGGCTGGTCAGCGATTATCTCACCGGCAAACACACCATTGAACATTATCTGAAAAAAATATCAGAACAGGCCGGCCAATATAACGGATTCAATCTGCTTGCGGGCGATAACGATGCGCTGTTCGTATTTTCCAGCCGCGGCCAAAAGCAAAAACTCAATCCCGGCCTTTACGGTTTAAGCAATCATCTTCTGGACACACCCTGGCCCAAAATTAAAAGGGCAAAAAAAATGATGAAAGCGGCCATGGATGAAAAAGGAACGGCTCTGGAAAAAGCGTTATTCACTCTGCTGGCTGACCGGCGCGTACCCCCTGATGAAAAGTTACCCGCGACCGGCATCGGTTTGGAATGGGAAAGGCTTTTATCAACCATTTTTATCGAGAGCCCGATTTATGGCACCCGCTCTTCGACGATTCTGCTGATCGGTAAAAACAGGCGCATCCGTTTTGTGGAAAGGGTCTTCGATGGTCGGAAGGAACCGTGGCTTGAAAGCCGTTTTTCGTTCATCATGGAGGGAAAAAAATAGATGGGCAATGCGTATCCGGTTGAACCGCGGGTTGGCGTCGGAGCGATCACCATCAAGGACGGGAGCGTTCTGCTGGTGAAGCGGGGAATAGAACCGAGCTGCGGATTATGGGCGATTCCCGGCGGAACCCTGAAACTGGGCGAGACGTTGCAGGAGTGCGCGGCGCGGGAGATTCTGGAAGAAACGGGCGTCCGCATCCGGGTCGGTTCCTGCGTCTATGTTTTTGATTTCATCGAACGCGACGATCAGAGAAAAATCAAGTTTCATTACGTGATTGTCGATTTTGCGGCGGATTATCTTTCCGGAGAAGCAACAGGCGCCGATGATGCCGTGGACGCGCGCTGGTTTTCGCCGGACGATCTGAAAACATTCCCGGTGGCCGCCAATACCATCAATGCGTTAACGTCGCTGGGGTTCTTGAAGTAGGCATGGTTTCATGCCGACATGACGGGAGGATTGTATGAAGGTGGTCTATCATGAAGATTATAACGACGTTTATTCAAGCGATCCCGCTTCCGCGCCGGGAAGAATTCAGGCGGTGGAAAAAATCCTGCGCGGCAAAGTGACGTTTGTCGAACCGACGGCGGCATCCCGTGAAGACATTCTCAGCGTGCATACACCCGATCATGTCAGGGCCGTCGAGCGCCAAGGCGTTTACGATATTGCCGCGCTGGCCGCCGGCGGCGCGATCAAGGCCGCGCAGATCGGGTTGACGGAACCCTGTTTTGCGCTCATTCGTCCTCCCGGTCATCACGCGTCTTCCGGCAGCGCGTGGGGGTTTTGTTATTTTAATAATATGTCGATTGCGCTGGAAAAACTCAAACGGGAAGGTCAAATCAGGAAAACGTTTATTCTGGATTTCGATCTGCATTACGGCGACGGCAATGTGAATATTCTGGGAAGCAAGGATTATGTGACGATTCTTAATCCGACGGGATCCCAGCGCAACGAATATTTAAAACAGGTGCACAACGCGTTGTCCGGAACAAGTGCCGATATGATTGCCGTGTCCGCCGGTTTCGACCATCACGAAGACGACTGGGGCGGACTGTTGAAAACCGAAGATTACCAATACATGGGCGGACTGGTGAGAGAAGCCGCCCGACGGAACAACGGCGGATGCTTCGGCATTCTGGAAGGCGGCTACAATCACACTGTCCTGGGGAAAAATGTTCTGGCTTTTGTCGAAGGCCTGGCGGGAAAAGATTTGTAATCGTCAAGGGATAAATGACATTACAATATAGTCTTGCCGATCATGAAAAGCAAAAGAAGCAATCGGCATCGTTTTTTTGTCCGGGATCAGACGGTTAAGAGATAAACAAATCATTGAAAGACGGAATGCGGGAGGTGTCCGAACATGGCCGGTTTTGCTGAGTACGAACAGTATGACGGACTGGGATTGGCTGAACTTGTACGAAAGAAAAAAATTTCTCCTGTCGAACTTTGCGAAGAAGCGATCAGCCGGATTGAAAAATTAAATCCGGCTCTCAACGCGGTCGTGATCCCGATGTTCGAGATCGGGCGCGCCGCCGCGAAAAAAGAGTTGCCGGAGAGTCCTTTCGCCGGAGTTCCTTTTCTGTTGAAGGATTTGCTCAGCGCTTATGCCGGGGTAAGATTCACCAGCGGTTGCCGGGCCTATAAAGATTATGTGCCCGATTACGACAGCGAACTGGTGAAACGCTTCAAAAAATCCGGTGTGATTATGATAGGCAAAACCAGCACGCCGGAGTTCGGTTTGATGGGCATCACCGAGCCGGAACTGTTCGGTCCGACGCGTAATCCCTGGGATATCGAACGTACCCCCGGCGGATCAAGCGGAGGGTCCGCGGCCGCAGTGGCTTCCGGCATGGTGCCTCTGGCTTCGGGAGGCGACGGCGGCGGGTCCATTCGGATTCCCGCCTGTTACTGCGGATTGTTCGGTTTAAAAACATCGCGGGGACGCACGCCGACCGGACCGAAGGTCGGTGAATGGTGGCAGGGGGCCGCCATTGAACATGTGTTGACGCGTTCGGTGCGGGACAGCGCCGCCATGCTCGATGCCATTTGCGGCGTTGATAAAGGCGCGCCTTATATTATCAAACCGCCGGACATGCCTTACAGCGAAGAAATCAAAAGGGATGCCGGTTCACTGAAAATCGCTTTTAACACGGAATCACCGCTGGGCACCGGCACGCACGAATCCTGCGCCGATGCCGTGATCAAAACCGCCAGGCTGCTGGAGAGTCTGGGGCATAACGTGGAAGAGGCCAAACCGTCACTGGACGGTCTTCGCCTGGCGAATTCCTATTTTACGATGTACTTTGGTGAAACGGCCGCCGATATCAAACACGCGGAAGCCGTGTTGAAGAAAAAAGTCGGTCAAGATGATTTTGAAATCACCACGTGGTTTTTCGGACAGCTTGGTCGTTGTTACAGCGCCGGAGATTTTGTCGAGGCGATGCGCGAATGGGATATTGCTGCAAGAACCATGGGGGAATTTCACCGGAAATATGATTTATATTTGACGCCGACCGTGGCGTTTCCCGCTGCGAAAATCGGCGAGCTTCAGCCGAAGCCTTACGAAAAGACCGCCATGAAAATCATAAGTATTTTAAGACTCGGGACCCTGGCTAAAGCATCCGGCATGGTAAACCAGATAGCGATCCAGACGCTTGCCAAGACTCCTTTTACACAACTGGCTAATTTTACAGGTCAGCCGGCGATGAATATTCCTCTGCACTGGGATGAACAGGGTATGCCCTGCGGCGTGCAGTTTGTTG
>JAGVUJ010000271.1 GCA_019136325.1 Deltaproteobacteria bacterium | reverse complement strand
TGCGGGCGTCGATCAGCAGCGCGTCGTGTCCGGCTTTCTCGGCGATCGCGCAAACCCAGGCCAGGGAGAGAGGCGGGAAAAGCCCGAAATATTTCTGCACCACTCTCAGGTTTTCTTCATGCAGCTTATATTGAAATGGATTAAAAACGCACGCCAGTCTCATTTTCCCTCTACACTTTTTTCATGAATACCATGTACTATATCATTCAACAAGGCATTCCCGACATATTTTCTTTCCGCGTACAGGTTATTTCCTCATCATGCTTCCCAGCCAATTATTCAAAAAAGGTCTGACAAAAAACAGGCCGAGCAAAATCCCCAACCCCCAGTAGGTCATGGGCAGATACGCGGCAATAATGGTCATGGATCCCCATAATAAAAGGGCATCGACGGGAAGGTCTATGGACAGGGATTTGAATGAAAACAAAATAATGAGCAACTTGCAACCTTCTATTGCCAGAGAGTGGATCATGATCGCTTGACCTGTTTGCGGGTCATAACTTTCAATGATTTTTCTGACGTTTTCCGGTAATCTCAGAATTTTATGAATATATAAAACGACGGGGCGAAAAAAATTTTGCCGGATTGATATTGCAATCAGTAAAACGATCAGCAGACAGGCAGCGGCAAAGAGCATTTTTTGAAGCGGAGGATGAACATAAAATAAACCACCCATTGAGCAGAAAAAAATCAACGCCGTGAAACTGAACATGTAACCCGATAACAGCGCAAGAAGTCCCCGGGCGTAAGAGAGATGATTCATTTTGACAACACGTTGAAATCTTGCCGAGGAGAAGAATAAATGGGCGAGCACGGAACAAAGGAGGCCCGCACAGAGGAATCGCATATCCGTTTGTTGAAGAAGGGACACGACATCATGGAACGGAATTCGGGAAAAGAGAACGACAAAGATGGCAAGGGTGACCAGCCAGGTAAAGACAAATCTCAATATGGCTTTAGGCGTTGAGAGAGTTGGATATTCCCACACATGATGTTTTTGAATGCTCATATTTTCTCAGGTAAAAGAAATATAGAAAGGTGTTGTCTATTTGTCAATGGAGAATAATTCAAAAAACTGCTGAATTCTGAATCAACATGTAGTAAAAGCTCTGAACACCCATCATGGGTGCTGGCACTGTTGCACGTTCGCGGCATGATATGAAATTTCTTTTTTGCGCAAATGGGGTTACCGCTTCACACCATGCTGAAAAAAATGAATTTAAGCTCCGACAGACAAAGACTGATCGTTTATGTCGTTTTAATAGCGTTGTCTCTCTTTGTTTTCTCGCAGGTCGGCCAATTTGATTTTATAACATTTGACGATCCGGTCTACGTCGTTGACAACCCGTCTATTCAATCGGGGTTCACAATGGACGGTGTTATCTGGGCCTTCGGCACAATCCATGCCGAATTCTGGCATCCGCTGACCTGGCTTTCGCTCATGCTTGATTACCAACTCTTCGGGTTGAACGCCGGGGGGTATCACATCACCAACCTGATGCTGCACATCCTGAGCACGCTCATGCTGTTCTGGCTCTTGCATCGCATGACGGGAGCCGTTTGGAGAAGCGCTTTTGTTGCCGCTCTGTTCGCCATTCATCCGCTTCATGTGGAAACCGTCGTCTGGATAGCAAAACGCAAGGATGTCCTGAGCGCTTTTTTCTGGATGCTGACCTTGTGCCTGTATGTTTATTACACGGAAAAGCCAATGGTCAAACGCTATGTTTATTACACGGAAAAGCCGGTGATCAAACGCTATATACTCGTTTTCCTGTCCTTTGCCTGCGCGCTGATGAGCAAACCCATGGCGGTTACCCTGCCGGTGATCATGATACTTTTGGACTACTGGCCGCTGAAACGGTTTGCCTCGAAAAAAGAAAATCCCGTTTCCTGGCAGGTTAAGGAAAAATTACGTTTTTTCATGTTATCCGCCGTTTTTTCCCTCATCACAATCTTCGCCCAGTACGACAAATATATAAAACATGCCGAGACATCTCTTGAGGCCCGCCTGCTCAACGCGCCGGTTTCTTTCATAACCTATCTGGCAAAAACGTTCTGGCCTCATGATCTGGCTGTTTTCTATCCTTTTTCCTATCAGTTGCCCGCCTGGCAGACCGCAGGATCAATAGCGCTGATCCTGGCCATCAGCGTTGCCGTCATCCTCGCGGCAAAACGCCTTCCGTATTTGCTTATCGGATGGTTATGGTATGTCCTTGCTGTTTTACCGGTGCTTGATATCTTCCGGTCCACTGCTCGGGCCATGTCCGATAATTACACGTATCTGCCCGCTGTAGGCATTTACGTGATGGCGGCCTGGGGCATTCCGGATGTGTTTTGCCAAAAACAAGTCCGGAGAAAGATTTTATGGCCGGCCGGAATCGCCGTTGCGGCAATGCTGTCGGTTCTTGCCTGGCAACAATGCAGTTACTGGCAAAACAGTTTCAAGCTTTTCAATCATGCTTTGCATGTCACAAAAGATAATTATCTCGCGCATAACCAGAGAGGCAATGTATACAGCCGGTCACAACAGCATGCCCTGGCCATTGCGGATTTCAACGAGGCCCTGCGCATAAAACCGGACTATGCTTTTGCCTTCAACAACAGGGGGAATACGTATCTTCAACTCGGCCGCTATCAACAGGCCATAAGCGACTACAGCGAGGCCATACGTCTGAATCCTGATTATGCCAGAGCCTATTACAATAGAGGCTTTACTTACGGTATCCATATGGGCCGGTACCAACGCGCCATTGATGATTTGAACGACGCGATTCGAAGAGAACCTGACGCGCCCGATATCCATCTGACCCGAGGCATCATTTATTCGAATTTAGGCGGCCAAGAACTCGCATGCCTTGATTATCAAAAAGCGTGCGACCTGGGCAACTGCAAACTTCTGGATATGGCACTGGGCAAAGAAGAATGTCTTGCGGCGGATCTTCAGCCACACGACAGCGGATACTATCACAGCAGCGGCATCTCTTATTTCAAGCGTGGACAGTATCAGATAGCGTTAGGATACTTTACTCACGCCATTCACTTTAAAAAGGATTTTGCTAATGCCTATCACAACCGGGGAACGACCTACAGCGAACTCGGCCGCTATCAACAGGCCATAAGCGACTACAGCGAGGCCATCCGCCTTAACCCGGGTTATCCCGATGCTTATAAAAACAGAGGCATTGCTTATTTATTACAGGGCGAGAAAGAACAGGGGTGTTCTGATTTTAAAAAGGCCTGTGCGCTGGGAGACTGTAAATTACTGGAACTTGCCGAAAGCAAAGGGGACTGCCGTTGATGAATTGTATTCACATCTCGAAATAAAATCGTCAATTTAAAAAATGGTTGAGATAATTTTACATTCGTCATACACATTTCAGGAAACTTCATCGAAGTTTGCGATGGGTTGTCTTGGAAGATGAACGA
>JAGVUJ010000121.1 GCA_019136325.1 Deltaproteobacteria bacterium | reverse complement strand
GAGACAACGAACATTCGGATGTTCAGATTCCCTGCGACATGGGGGTCTCCACCTACCATGTGATGACGTCCAAAAACATGTTCATGAACTCCGAGACAGGAAGAGCTTTCCCGGCGCATGCCCTCTCCCGGAATATTGCCGATTCCGCGCTTTTGGGATTATCGCTTGATTATCTTTTCAACAACCCGTTTGCCTTGCACGACTGTAAAGGCGACTACATCTTTTCCGACAAATTCAGTTTCGGCTATGCCGTCTTGGGCCCTGTTGTTTTTGCCTATCTTTTATGGCTTTTAAAGTCATCCCTGAGAGATCATGTCTCCAAAATTCTATTTCTTGCACGCGAAGGGTTTCTGCTGAAACGGATCTTTGACATGATCCTGACGGACAAAGAAGTGGCGGATCAAATCAACTCAAAGATCGAAACCATTTATCTGCATGCTTCCCGGCGGGCTGCAACGGTCCCTGTCCTAAATAATTTGGAAGATGCCGTCGATTTATTGAAAAAAAATTACATGGGAACGCTGTATAATCTGATGGAAAGCCGGTTTGGCTTGGAACATGGCTGTCTGGAGGAAAAATGCATCGCCGATTCGTACGTGGAGCTTCCCACCGACCATGACAAGGTGGCCGCAGTTCTCAGGGAACAGTTCGATACCATCGCCGTCCATGCTCTTCAGGAAAGAAATTATTATATAAAATATCTTGAAAGCAAAGGCATCAAAAGCAGGGAAGGAAATATCGCTGTCTCAGATCTGGGTTATAGCGGCAGCATCCAAAATGCCTTATCAAAATTGCTGGATGTTCCATTGAGAGGCTATTATTTTGCCACATGCTTCGATATCGGTGACAACGACAACCCGGGCAACCGATATAGCGGGTACTTTGCCGACAATGAAGATCCCATGACGACAGAAAGCGCTGTTTACAGGTACAGTCTGGTGCTGGAAAGCATATTGACTTCGCCGGACGGACAACTGGTTTCCTTTGAAGAACGCAACGGTGAAGTGCTACCCGTATTTAAAAAACCGAATGACCGATTCAACAGTTTGTTGATGTTTCATGAGGGGATAACGAATTACTGCCGCGACATGCTGAAGAATTTCGGGCCTTATCTGCTTAATTTTCAGCCGGAGAGCAAAATCGTCGAATACCTTCTGGGCAAGGTGTTGACAAATCATAAAGTCGCCGAAGAAATCATTTCAGACTTCAAAGTGGAAGATCAATATTGTAGTGACGGCGACATATTATCCATTTAGGCGGATTACATTGAATAACAACTGAAAGACCAGAATGATGAACCATAAAACCAGCGCATATCTCCCCGGACTGATCTGGACGCTTGTCCGGACGGACTTCAAGACGCGTTATCACGGGACGCTTGGCGGGTACCTCTGGGCGTTGGCCAAACCCCTGACCATGTTTGCGGTTTTATATGGCGTCTTCTCGGTCATCTTCACCATGGACACCTTTTACGCCCTGAATCTGATTGTCGGGTTGTTTCTGTACGATTTCTTTTCGGAAGCCACCAGAACAGGGGTTTTGTCTCTTCACGCGAAAGCTTTTTTGCTGACAAAGACAAAATTTCCGTCATGGGTTGTCGCGCTGACATCCGTCTCCAGCGCTCTAATCACCGTGGTCATTTTCAGCATCGCGGTATCCGGCTACATTGCCGTTTTTAAGCGCCCCTTGAGTTTTCTTCAAATAGGATGCTTCAGCCTGTATGTATTCCTTTTTCTGGTCATCATCATGGGAATTGTTCTGGCAGGCAGCGTCCTGTTTCTTCGCTACCGGGACATGAACCAGATCTGGGATTTGATGCTGCAGGCCGGCTTTTTTTTCACGCCGATTATCTATCCTATGGATATCGTGCCGCATAAATTTCATTTTATCATGTATGCCTGGATGCCCACGGTAGTGATCCAGTTTTCACGCTCCGTCCTCGTAAGAGGCGATATTCCATCCCTGACCGCTCATCTGATGCTGGCGGGAAGCGCCGGGATTGTCTTTCTCACAGGGGCCGTCCTGTTTTGGCGGCTGGCTCCCCGTTCCATGGAAAGGTTGTAGGCGTATGGTCGCCCTGGAAGCGCACGAAATTCACAAAAGCTTTTTTATTCCCGCCACCCGAATGGACACCGTGCGGGAATATATGCTCAACATTTTCAAATGGAAACATCTTTTCAGAAATCATCGACAGCTCAGCGTCTTGAGCGGCGTGAGTTTTTTCGTGGAAGAAGGAGAGACCGTGGGCATCATGGGAAGGAATGGTTGCGGCAAAAGCACCCTGCTCAAAATCATCACGGGGATCTATCAGCCGGACCGGGGAACAGTTCAATGCGCCTTGCCGATCACGCCGATTTTGGAGCTAGGCGTGGGATGGAATCCGGAGCTGGATGCGATCGACAACATTTATCTTTTGGGTGCCGTGATGGGCCTGACACTTCGCGAGCTGAAAACCGCCACAGACGAAATTTTAGAATTTGCGGAGCTCCGTGAATTCGCGCGTCTTGAACTCAAACATTATTCGTCGGGAATGGCCATGCGCCTGGCATATGCCGTGGCTTTTCGGGCCGTCCGGGGTCTTCTTATTGTTGATGAAGTATTTGCTGTAGGGGACATGGAATTTAAAGAACGCTGCTACAGACGGCTTGAAGAAATTCGTCGGGAGGGACATACGGTGCTGATGGTCAGCCACAATTTTGTAGATATCGGTCGATTTTGCGACCGCGCCATCCTGCTGGACAACGGCGTGATTGTTCAGGAAGGCAGCGGCCCGGAAATTGCCGACGCCTATGTTCATTCATTGACCGGTGGGTGAAAAATGTCGGCAACCGTCATCATCGTTAACTGGAATAGCGGAAAGATGCTGGCCGAATGCCTGCGGCGGCTTAACATGCAGACGCTTCAGCCGGTAAAAGTGATCGTTGTCGATAACGCCAGCACGGATGGCTCCCTGACTCGTGCCGGCAAACCGGCCGACAACGTCACCTTGCTGCAAATGGACGCCAACCTGGGATTTGCGGCCGCCAACAACCGTGCCCTGGCCCAGTGCGATACAGAATTTGTGGCCCTGCTCAACCCCGACGCCTTTCCGGAAGCCGACTGGCTCGAACAACTGCTGGCTTCGGCACACGCCCATCCAAATGCCGCCGCGTTCGGCTCCAGACAGTTATGCCTTGAAAATCCGGGAATTCTTGACGGCATCGGCGACATTTACCATGCAAGCGGCCTCGCCTGGCGCGATCGCTACGGAGAGCGTCAACAAAAGCAGGATCTCGCCTCGCGGGAAATATTTTCCCCCTGCGCGGCGGCGGCTTTATATCGACTGCGGGCTTTGAGAGAGGCAGGCGGGTTTGACGAGGATTTCTTCTGTTATCTGGAGGACGTCGATCTCGGATTCCGGCTTCGTCTGGCCGGGCACAGAGCCGTCTATGTTCCGGAAGCGGTCGTTCATCACGCGGGCGCTGCGTCGGCGGGAGGCCAGTGGAGCGACTTCGCCGTTTATCATGGATACCGCAATCCGGTGTGGGTGTTTGTCAAAAACATGCCCTCCCCTCTCTTCTGGATCCTTCTGCCGCTGCACATCGCGATCAACCTGGCTTCCTTTCCGGCATCTGTCTTCCTGTTCCCTGAAAGAAGCCGGGGGAAACTGCTTCTGAAGGCCAAGAAAGACGCCCTGAAGGGCCTGCCCCTCATGTGGCGGAAGCGCCGCCGTATTCAGGCCGGGCGCGCGGCCTCGATACTGGAGATATGGAAAGTCCTGGACAAACGAATCCGCATTCCTTTTCAGCCGCATGTGCAAAAACCATCATCGGGCGCGGTCAACTGCGCGGCAGGAAATGACCATGATCGATAAAATCGCCGCCGAACCAACTATGAAATATTCTTCACAAAACGGGTGCGCAAGACGTATCGCAGGCATATCCGCCCGGACGGCGGGCGCGCTGTGGATCGGCCTCGTCGTCTTTTTCTATTTTTTCAGCATCCGGGGAGGAGAAATCGTCTGGCGGCCCAGCCATCTTTATTACCGGGACAGCTTCCGCGCTCTCGCGGGATGGGTCGGGACCAGCGGATGGAGTCCTCTGCTGTTCATTCTGACGGTCATCGGCGTCGAATATTTCCTGCTGTATCTATGGAGACGCTTTTATGCCGGAGAAAAAGCTCTTGACGTCCCTCTATCCCCTTTCCTGATCTGGATCGTTTTCTCGATTTTCTTTGTCATCACGGCGCTGGGCTGGTTCGGTTACTATTCCATTGCTACTGCTCTCTCTCCGGCGCCCTGCCTCTTCATTTTGGCTCGTTATCTTCTCATTTGTCTTGCCCTGGCCTTGATTCTTCTGGTCTGCGCCTCCCCGGGGAAAGCCGTCCTGCAACTCTGGCAACGGGATGAATCTTTCGGACTGAAGGAATTTCTGCTGTCCTTCGGTGTTGGCGCCGTCCTGCTTACCGGAGCGCTCTGGCTCTGCGGACTCTTCGGCGTCCTGAACAGCGCCGTTGCCTGGATTGTCAGCGGGGCGCTCCTGGCCGTTTCCCGCCGGCAACTGCTGGGGTGGATCAAAACGTTTTTCAAATCGGAGCTTCGTTTTCAGGGTTCCTATCTGGACGCGCGCCTTCTTCTCTTTTTCATCTTTTCCATTATCCTGAGTCATCACGTCCTGGAGCTGATTCGCCCGATTCCCATCGGTTTTGACGATCTGGCTGTTTACATGAACATCCCGAATTTGCTCGCCGACAAAGGCAAGCTGCTTTCGGGAATCGATGCCTATTCCTGGGGAATTTTTATGAGCCTGGGATTTCTCCTTTTTCACAACGCGACGGTGTCCCTTTTCCTCTCTTTTCTGGGCGGTCTGCTCGCTTGCTTCGCTCTTTATGTTGGCGTTCAACATTATGCACGACAGCAGGGCTTTCCTTCTTACCGTGCCCAATTGCTCGCCTGGCTTGCCGCCACCCTTTTTTACTCCCTGCCGGCCGTCGTGTTTCAATCCGCCAGGGACATGAAGGTGGACCTGGCGTCGCTTTTGTTCATGCTGCTGGCTTTTATTTCCTTTCTGGACTGGAAGGAAAAGGACTGTCTCGAAGCGAAATCCCTCTGGCTCTGCGGCCTCCTCATGGGTTTTGCCTTTACCGTCAAATATACGGCTCTGTTTTTTATCGTTTCCCTGCTGGCAGTCATCCTGTTTCATCTGATCCGGAAAAAACAAATTCGCCGGGGCCTCCAACTGGCGGTTTTAATCCTTTGCATCGCGGCGCCTTTTGCCCCTTACGGCATCAAGAACCTCGCGGAGGCTCAGCAATTTTCAGTTGAAGCGCTGCGGTCGGGGAAAACGGCAGCCCCGTCCATTGCCCTGCACCCCCCTCTTTCGGAAATTACGTCCCCCGCGCCGGATACGGGGGTTCATGAAGAGCAGGGACGCTACCTCGGGTATGAACCGGGCATCGGAAAATACCTGCGCCTTCCCCTGACAGTCACCTTCAATCCAACGGTCCGGGGAATGTATGTGGACATCGGGTATTTGTTTCTTGCACTGGTCCCCCCGGGAGTCTTTCTGTCCTTGAGGAAACGGAGAAGAACGGCTTTTTCTCAAACCGGGCCCGGCGAAATACTTGCGCTGGGCGCCATGTACTGGATGCTTTGGGTCTGCTTCGCGAAAGGAGTCATCTGGTATGGAATGGGAGGATTTGTCTTTTTACTGCTCATCATTGTGGAACTGATGGAGCGGTTGAAAGAAGAGCGATGGAAAGTCTTCAGCGGCGTCGCCTGCGGAGCGGTCGTCCTGTGGCTGATTTGCGCACTTGTTTTGAGAGCCGCGAATCTGCCGGCCCACGGCATCGGAGTGGAGTCTGCCGGCCTTGCCTATGCAAGTGGCGTTATCGACCGGGAACAATACTTGAAACGCAGAATCCCGGCTTACGTGGCCATCATGACCATCGTAAACCGCGAGATTGCGTCCAACCCGGGAAACCCTCCCAAAATCTACCGTGTGGGAACTTTCATCAAGTATTTCATCAGGCATAATGACGAGCTGGTCCTCGACGACAATCAACTGGACGTGTTCATGTCCGTCTTTCGGGACCGCAACGATCAAAACACCATCGCCCGCTTTAAAAACTCGGGCTTTAAATTTATGGTGATTGACACCAACACGGCGATGATCGATTGGACACCGGGGAAAACCTTGAAGGCGAAATACAGGGAACTTCGGGAATTCATCGAACGGAATCCGGCAGATATGAAAGTGATTCTGGATGAACCTTTAAGTGGTGTTCGGCTGATTCAGATTCTATAGGCAGGGATTTTCGGGATCCGTCCACCGTCGGTTCTTTTACATGACGTCTTGCCACGAAACAGCGACCACCCTTTTGGAGGTGAATTTATTGTTCAGAGCCTCGTCAAAATAAAACTGCCCCGAATTCTTGATGTCAATGGAGCCTCCCCAGATCAGACCGTACGTGTCGGCGCTGTTCTTCATCTCAATAGGCGCATAGGGCGCATAAACCACTCCTTTGAAAGCGCTGCCGTGCTTGAAAATGACACTGTTCGTGGAATTGGAAAAAATGGAAAAATCCAGCGTTGATCCCGTAACATTGATTGCAGAACCGTTTTTTGCCTCCAGCGCACCCGTCAGGTAAATGTGGTAAATGATAAGACCTTAATATTATTGAACATCGCGCCAGGAAGCTTTGCTTGGTCCTGCGATAAAACTTAAAGCGGCACCGATCGCGGCTGTGCTGAAGTGTATATAGCCGCTGCCGTTCCCGAGAACATTACCTGATGAAGGTGAAGTACTTAAAGTTATAACGCACCCTAACATATCGTTATGCTCATGGACATAGTCATCCACAATCATTATGCCTTTAAAAATTCCTCCATTTGTATTCTTTAAGACAGCGTTTCTTGAAGCGTTATGAACAATCAATATGCCGCTGCTGATTCCAAAATTAACAGCCTGCCAATTATCGGCTTCAACGTATGTAACACCGCTCAAAGGAAGGGTAAGTAAATTGGGATTAGTTACGTACTGAGATCCATTCACACCGCTTTGAGCGATTTTCTTCAGCGTTCCCTCATCAATCTTCAGAGCCGCATCAGGTGTGAGCGGCGCTGTCCAAGTGGCGTTTTGCTCCACAGTTCCTGCGACAGGGGTTTTGGCTGGTGCGGATGCGTTGCCTGCACTGTCGACGCCACCGATTGTGCCAGCGCCACTAGCAGTTACGGTGGACTTGCTGCTCACACCTTTAACGCCGACCGCTGGTGAAATCGGATTGCCATTGATATCATAATCCTTTCCGTCAATTTCCATATTACCACTATTTTCTACAGCGCTGTTGGCCTGCACGGCCGCCAGAGCGCCTCCGGGAAGAGGGTCTGTATATTTAACGTGAATTTCCAGTTCTTTTAAAGCATTGTTGTTCCCGTAGCCTTTCATTCGGAATTTGTAAAGATTATCAGCCACATAATGGAGCTGAACGGAAGAATCAAAAACAAAACCTGAAGGCACAGTCAGGGTTATTGTTTTAGGAGTAACAGAAGACGTGGGATAATCCGCTTTCGTCCAAGTTCGCAGTATGACCATTACTGACTCTACACCAGCTTCGGCGTTGTATAAAGCCCTGGCATTTTCCCTGTAGTTGGCGGAAATTTTCATATCCGTCGTCACGGTCAAAATACCGGTCGTTCCCAGAATCACGAGCACGGCAACGAGCATGAGGATGACCGCCATGACCATTCCCTTTTCGTTGCGAAGAGGCGTCAAGGGCCTGCGATTCGGGAAAAATTGAATTCTGTGTTTCATAACTCCTCTCAATATTTCAGGTTTCGGGGAGTGGCGTACCCTGTAAGGGTATAGCGCCGGTAATGGTCCCCGTGCGTCGGATCCGTATAGGCCGGGTCCTCCGTCGGCGCTATGGTGGTAATTGTAATTTTTACTCTTCGAATCTGTGAAAGATCCGTCGTGGTATTCCCGTTGCCGTCTTCATAGACAAAGCTCAGCGACTCGACATATTCCACGGCAGGCTGCCTGCTGGCTGACGTGGAGGATTTGCGCCCCAGCACCTTGACGCCGTCTGACGAGGTGTATAAGTCATAGGTAATATTTTCATTGGCGTCGTCACGGTCTCCGTCCGAGCTGCCTGTGCCATCGTCATCGGTTACATCCATTGTGATCGTAATTGAGTTGGCATTAGCCGCCGAGATCCCCGCGCATGCCGTTCCGGCCGCTACCAGCGCGTTTGTGCAACGGGGCAAAGCCGTCGGAACCGTGGAACCGGTTCCTGTGAAATTGTACCCCGCCATGCTGATGTCCCGAATCATCATGTCCATCGCAATGCGCGCATTCTGATAGCTGGAGGCCAGTTTTTCCTGCGTGGTGAGGGTTTTGTTCTGAAGCGTGAAAACACTGTAGGTCGCAGCCAGGACCACGAGCCCCACGACCATGGCAATCAGCAATTCGATCAGCGTAAAGCCTTTGGAGTCTGCCTTCAT
>JAGVUJ010000330.1 GCA_019136325.1 Deltaproteobacteria bacterium | reverse complement strand
CCTTTTATCTCGCCGCTTTTGAACAGTTTAATAAAATGTACACCGATCGTTCTTTTCTTATCTCTCCCATATTTCTTTTTTATCCCTGCCGAGATAAGCCCTCTGAACGTCCCGATTATTGAGCAGCTCCGCCGCCGTGCCTTCCAGAATCATGCGCCCCGTCTCCAGCACATAACCGCGATGGGCCATTTTCAGCGCCGCACGCGCATTCTGCTCGACAAGCAGAACGGTGGTCTTTTGTTCCCGGGACAGATTTACAATAACCCGGAAAATTTCCTGAGCCACCAGCGGCGCCAGTCCCATGGACGGTTCGTCCAACAGCATCAATTTCGGCCGGGTCATAAACGCGCGTCCGATAGCCAGCATCTGCTGTTCTCCGCCGGACAAAGTGCCGGCCAGTTGCCTGCGTCTTTCCCTCAGAATCGGAAACAGGTCGTAAACCATCTTTTTATTTCTGCTGATTTCATCGCCGCCGAACATTCGATGATGCAGATAGGCTCCGAGCTCCAGATTATCCTCGACCGAAACCGGCTTGAAGACCTGTCGGCCTTCCGGAACCTGGGAAATGCCAAGCCGGACAATCTGGTGCACGGCAAAATTATTAATCGGAACATTGTTGAAAATAATCTGGCCATCCCTGGGCGGCACAACACCGGACAAGGAATTCAGAAGTGTTGTCTTGCCGGCCCCGTTCGCACCGATCAGCGTGACGATTTCTCCTTCGGTGAGATGCAGGGAAACATTCTTGAGCGCCTGCGCTTGTCCGTAATATGTATTGATGTTTTTTATTTTCAGCATCGTATTATCTTAATCCTGATTATCTTCACCGAGATAAGCGGCGATCACGGCGGGATTTTCCTGAATTTCCCGCGGCGTTCCTTCGGCCAGTTTTTTCCCAAGGTTCAGCACGACAATCGACTCGCATACATCCATCACCAGATCCATGTCATGCTCGACGAGCACCACGGTCACACCAGCCTGGCAAATTTTACGGATCAGCAAAGCCAGTTCCGCTGTTTCCCGGCTGTTGAGACCCGCCGCCGGTTCGTCCATCAAAACAATCTTCGGCTCGGCGGCCAGGGCCCGGGAAATCTCCAGAAGCCTTCCCTTGCCAAACGGCAGATTGCCGGCTGTCACGTCGGCCAGACCGGCAATGCCGGTAAACTCAAGCCATTCCATGCTTTTCTTCCGAACTTTTTTTTCTTCTCTGATCTGCCCGGGCAGTTTGAACGCGCACGAAAAAATGCCGCTTTTGCTTCTGGTGTGGAGGCCGACCATGACATTTTCCAGAACGGTCATCCGGCGGAAGAGTTCCACATTCTGAAAGGTGCGCACCAGACCCCGCCCGGCAAGCTCTTCGGTGGTCAAAAAAGAAATGTTTTCACCGCCGAGGAATACTTCCCCCCGGGTCTGGGTGTAAAGACCGGTGACAACATTAAACAGCGTTGTTTTCCCGGCGCCGTTGGGGCCGATGACACCGGTGATCGATCCTTCTTTAACTGTAAAGGAAACATCTTCCAGGGCGGTCAGTCCGCCGAAAATCTGGGTTATGTTTTTAAGACGGAGCATTATGCACCTTTCCCTTTTTTCAGACGGGACAATACAAAGCCTGACATTGCCTCAATACCGCTGACCAGTCCTCCGGGCATATACATGGTCATTAGAATCAGCATCAATCCGTAAATAACGATATCCAGATCCTGAAAAACGCGCAGAAACTCCGGCAGCATGGTCAGAATGGCCGCGCCCAGAAACGAGCCGTACACGCTGCCGAGCCCGCCGATAACAATCATTGTGAGCAGTTCCACGGAAAAGTTAAAGCCGAAGGAAGCCGGGGCAATAAATGTCATGACATGCGCATAAAGACTTCCGGCAACCGCCGATATGACAGCGGAAATTGTGAAAATCTGCACTTTCAGCATTCGGGCGTTAACACCCATCACGCGTGCAGCCACCTCGGAATCGTGAATGGCGCGGAGCGCCCGGCCGATTCTCGATTGAGACAGATTAATGGCGAGCAACATCACCGCCAGGGTAAAAACCCAGACCAGATAATAATTATTCCAGTCATTGTCGAAAATAAACGACCCGATACGGAGATTGGGGATTCCCGACAAACCTGACGGTCCGCCTGTCCAGTCCACAGTCTCGTTAAAAATGATATACATAATGATGCCGAAACCGAGCGTGGCCATGGCCAGATAATGACCTTTCAGTTTTAAAATGGGAAAACCGATGACAAAAGCGAGCGCTCCCACACACAGCGCCGCCAGCATGATTACGAGAAAAGGTTCCATCGGATATCGGGAAGTAATGATGCCGGAAATATACGCGCCCATGCCGAAAAAAGCGGCGTGTCCCAGAGAAATCTGTCCGGCATATCCGAGAAGCAGATTCAACCCCAGAGCCAGCATGGTATTGATGCCGACGAAAACAAGCACATTGAGAAGATAATTGCCTTTTAGAAAAAACGGAGCCGACAATGCGGCGGCGGCAAAAAGCAGGAAAACAATCAGCTGACGATTTTTTTTCGTTACCATAATTTACTTCAACTTGCGCAATAATAAATTTCCGTTCTGATTCCGAACGCCTTTGCGCTAGAATCGTTCTGTTTCTTTCTTCCGGAATAATCCCTCGGGGCGAATAAAAAGAATCAACAATAAGATGATAAACGCGATGGCATCTTTATAGCTGGCGGAAATGTAACCCGCGCCCAGAGACTCCAGCAGACCCAGAAGAAGACCGCCCATGACCGTTCCCATGCCGCTGCTCATTCCACCGATGATGACCGCGCAAAATCCTTTCAGACCGAGCATGACGCCGACGTCATAGGACGTCATCGTCAGCGGGGCAATGATGATTCCCGCCATGGAACCGATGGCCGCACTCAAGGCAAAGGAAAGCAGAACCATGCTCTTCACATTGATACCGACCAGCCCCGCCGCGAGCGGATTGTAGGAGCAGGCGCGCATGGCTTTGCCGACAATGCTGTGATTAAAAAATACTCTGCTGGCAATAATGATTAAAACCGTAACACCCAGAATCCAGAGATGCTGTGGCAGAATGGTGGCGCCGGCGATATACAGAGGGTCGCTGCTGGAAAAGGCGGGCAGCGCGTGGGTGTCTTTTCCCCAGATCAGCATCGCCACGCCACGGATAAAAATGCTGGCGCCGATGGTAATAATAATCAGGCTGAGCGGTTGTGCGTCTTTCAACGGCCTGATGGCGAAACGTTCAAATAAGACTCCGACAACCGTTGAAACAACAATCGCCAGCAAAATTGCCGGCACAAGAGACATATGCAAAACGGTCAGCAAGAAAATAGTCAACATCCCGCCGAGCATCACAAACTCGCCCTGGGCAAAATTGATAATGCCGGTAGAGTTGTAAATCACGGCAAAACCGAAACCAATCAGAGCGTAGATGGCGCCGTTGGACAGGCCTGTCAGGATATATTGAAATAATTGCTGAAAACTTTCCATTTCCCATGCTCATGCTGACGCAAAACCGTTGGAAGGCTTCGACGTCGGTTTGCTCAGCGCATTGACTCGTCATATTTTATGCTTAGTCCCACGGAAACGGGACAGTGTTCCTTCCGTTTAACCGGAAGGGAATCATGTGATTTGCAACATTCAGTGTATCGATAGCGACCCCATCGCATTCTGCGAGGTGTTTGCTCCTGAATTTTGAACCTCACGACAGCCCATGCACACCCGTTCACCGCGTCAACGGCGGGTAGGACCGACTGTCGCTTCAATATCACTTTTGATTTGGAAATGGTATAAATTTATCTTGCGATTTTGAATAACATAAAAGCGGCGCAGGGTTGACCCTGCGCCGCCGAAAATGAGTTTCCGGATCATGGATGAGTTGATCAGTTGATTAATTTCCAGTCGCCTTTTTCAACCTTCACCAAAACAAAAGCGTCGCTGGTCAGACCGGCATGATCCTGCGCAGAAAAACTGAACGTTCCGCCGATACCGGCAAATTTTTTCGTCCTCTCCAGCTGGTCACGGATCGCCGCGGGGGAGAACCCTCCTTTTTCCATCGCGTTTTTGATCAGCATGATCGCGTCATATGCGTGTCCGCCGAAATGATCTCCTTCCACCTTGTAGTTTGCCCGGTACTTGTTTACGTAATTCAGCAGCGTTTTTTTCTGCGGGTCGGAATCCGGCAGTTGATCGGCAACGATCACTTTGCCGGAAGGAAGCATGATTCCTTCCGCCGCTTCACCGGCCAGATCGATAAATTTCTTGGAAGAAACGCCGTGGCTCATATACAGCGGGAGTTTGATTCCCAGTTGTCTGGCATTTCGGGCAACAAGGGCCGGACCGGGATTCGTCCCCCAGCAGATAATGGCCTGGGCCGCGCTGTTGCGGATTTTCGCCAGTTGAACGGTCATATCCGTATCTTTCGGACCGTAGGTTTCATCGGAAATAATGCTGATATCGAATTCTTTAGCCTGCAGTTTAAGCTGCTCCCGGCCGGAAGAACCGAATCCGTCGGAAACCGTCAGGATCGCCACCCTGGAGATCTTCTGCTTTTGCAGATTTTTATAAATTCTCATCACCGCCAGAACATCGTTCTGCGCCGTTTTAAAAACCCATTTCTTGACCGGATCGGTTATTTTAATGCCGGCCGCGCAGGAAACAAGAGGAATTTTAGATTTCTCGACAACCGGAATGATGGCCATGCTGTCGCCTGTTGTGCTGGGTCCGATAATCGCCACAACCTTATCGTCCTTGATCAGTTTGTTGACCGCCTGCACCGCCTTGGTGGCATCCCCCTGGGTATCGTAAACGATCAGTTCCAGTTTGCTGCCTTTGATTCCACCGGCTTTGTTTATTTCATCAACCATCATGACGGCTGTGTTGCGTTCCGGTTCACCCAGAGGAGAAGCGGGGCCGGTTACGGAAAACAGCGCGCCGATTTTTACGGGAGGAGCCGCAAAAATTGTCCCGGCCATCAAAAAACTAAATGTCAATACAATGATCATTCTGAAAATATTTCTTAACATAAACACCTCCACTTAAATTTATTCCCTTTTGAATCAGGCGGACAGAAAATCACTCCGGGGTTGGATGAGATTCAACGCGGCTGATTTTATTGCGCCGTTTTTGCCAACATCTTAATATTTTTGCAGATTTGTAAATCACAGATAAAAGTTTGTGTCAAACAGAAAATCATCCAAATCTGCCGGAAACTTTTTTTCAGCAAGCGGGGATTCCGGAAATTAGACCACCGGGATTTTAATCGTAAAGGTTGTGCCTTTCCCTGCTTCACTGGCAACGGTGATTTCTCCTTTATGTCGCTGAATAATTTCATAAGTTATACTCAATCCCAGGCCGGTTCCTTTGCCCGCTTCTTTTGTCGTAAAAAACGGCTCAAAGATCCTGGCAAGATTTTTACCCGGAATTCCGATGCCCGTATCGGAAATCTCAATCCAGATAAAACCGTCCTGATACAAGGTTTTAATCGCGATGACTCCCTTATCCACGATCGCGTTGACGGCGTTAATCAGAAGATTGACAAAAACCTGATTCATCTGCCGGGGATAACACATGGTCGGAGGGAGGCTGCCGTAATTCTTTTCGAGTTTTGATTTATATTTCAACTCATTCCAGACAATGGTAATGGCGCTTTCGATACATTCATTCATGTCTGCTTTCTTATATTCTTCTTCATCCATTCGGGAAAAGGAGTTCAGTTCGTGAACGATTTTTTTAACCCGGTCCGAACCGTCGAGAGATTCCTTCAGCAGAATTTTGGCATCTTCGAGTATGTAATCGAGTTTCACCTCCAACCGTTTTTTATCAATCTTCCTGAGGGCGGTGTTGTCCTGAACGGATTTCAACGCCTCGGATTGCACAAGGATAAAATCCACCAGGCGGTTGATATATTTCTCCAGAGTGCCCAGATTGCTGGATATAAACGACATGGGATTGTTCAGTTCGTGAGCTACACCGGCAGCCAGTTGCCCGATCGAGGCCATTTTTTCCTGCTGAAGAATCTTTAACTGCGAAGCTTTCAATTCCTCGTGAGCTTTTTCGAGCTTGGCCAAAGCCATTTGGATATCTTTTCTGCTTTCATCAATTTCCTTATTTTTTTTAATCAGATCGTCCTGATTCTTTTTCAGTTCGGCTTCCATCTGCCGCCGGCGGGTAACATCGCGGCCGACTCCCCTGAAGCCGACAACCACGCCGTCCGTCTCCTTGATGACCGAAACCATGGCTTCGAAAATAACTTTTGTCCCGTCTTTCTTGGCCGCCTCCATATCCAGCAGATTGACCGGCTCATCATTTTTGTGAAGTTTCTCCACGGCCTGCTGCAGTTTTTTCGCTCCTTCCTTATCCACCACTTTACGATATTTGGATCCGATCAGTTCCTCCGGCCCATACCCGAGAGCATTGCACATCGCGCTGTTGACCACGGTAAAATTACCGAGGACATCAACCTCGAAATAGGCGTCCTTGATATCCGTGAGCAAAACCTGGTACTTTTCCATTTGTTCGCGGATAATTTCCTGATTCATTTTGCGCACATCTTCACGCCGTTCATATTTTCTACGCTCTCCGCGCCGCCGATCGTCATGGCGACGGTCATCATGCCGGCGATCGTCATGGCGGCGCTCAATCATCACTTCACTCATCTTCCTTTTTCCCCCCTCACTCAGAAAAAATGGTTTGCAACGGTTTAATTTTCACTCATCCGGTCCTGATTTCACACCCTGGCGGAAGTTTTCATCCGGCGGCAAAGTATCCGGCATGGCCTCCACCGCTTTTAATTTATTGGAAAGCGTTCGCGTCTTTTTCTGCGCGTCATCAACCGAATTGGCGGCCTGCTCCAGTTTTTTTCGGACACTGTCCAGCGTGTCGCCGAATTTCCCGAAAGCCGTTTTGACTTCGCCCAAAACCTTCCAGACTTCACCGGAACGTTTCTGGATGGCCAGCGTGCGGAAGCCCATCTGCAAACTGTTTAAAAGCGCGGCAAAGGTCGTGGGACCGGTTACAACGACATGATGTTCGCGCTGTAAAAAAGCGACCAGCGCCGTACGGCGGATCACTTCGGCGTACAGCCCCTCCGAAGGCAAAAACATAATACCGAAATCGGTGGTTTTCGGCGGCGCAATGTATTTTTGGAAAATGTCCCGGGCGGCTTTTTTAATGCCCGCTTCAAGCTGACGGACGGCTTCATCCGCCGTTGCAGCGTCGGAACGTTCCTGAGCGTCCAAGAGACGCTGGTAATCCTCCACCGGAAATTTCGCATCGACCGGAATCAGCACGCAATCGTCGGGCGCGTCACTCTGCCCGGGAAGCTTAATGGCAAATTCCACAAAATCGCCGCCGTTTTCATTGATCCGGACATTTTTCAAATACTGTTCGGGAGACAGAATCTCCTCCAGCAGCGCACCCAGCTGCACCTCGCCCCAGGTGCCGCGGGCCTTGACATTGGTCAAAACTTTCTGCAAATTGCCGACATCGGCCGCCAGTTCACGCATATGTCCGAGTCCCTGATGGACCATTTCCAATCGTTCGGAGACCTGTTTAAAGGATTCGCCCAAACGTTTCTCCAGCGTGTTTTGCAGTTTTTCATCGACCGTTTCACGCATCTTTTCGAGCTGGCGGGAGTTATCTTCCTGAATCTCCCGGAGCTTGTTATCAATAATCTGCCGGACGGCTTCTATTTTATTTTCCGTCACGGAAGTCAGTTCCGACAGGCGATTTTGCATGGAATCTTCAAACAATTTAAAAGACCGGGTGATCTCCGCCCGTTCCTGCTGCGCCTGAGTGTGCGATTCGGCCCGCGAACGGGCGATTTCATCGCGCACCGAGCGGTCGGTTCTTTCCTGAAAATCACGCAGACTGTCGATCCGACCCGCCAGCAGCGAAAAACCGGCGCTGCGTTGCCCGGTTCGCCAGACTAAGAGCGCAAAACCGGCCAGGGCAAGGACAATCATTACGATAATCAGGATGAATTCCATTTTTCTCCGCTATCAATCAGTAGTTTTTTAGGAAAGAAAACTCCGGGAACGACGGCAGTATATAACGATTAAAAAAGTCCTATGTCAAGCGAAATGACCGGATTTGATGAATAAAAAGCAACCGCTACGGATTTTCGCAAATTTTATCATTTAAATCTATTTGTCCGTTGCATAATTCGACGCTTTTGGGTATAAAGCATCGTCCCGTTCGGCACACAATCACGGGTATGAACCCAGGGGCAAGCCCTGGACCCTGATTCCGCAGCAAGCTGCGGGGTATATACCCTCCGCTGTGCGGGATTGGATAGTTCGTCCAACAAATTTCAGTGCGCTGTGCTTATGAAATTTGGGACTCACTACGACTTGCAAATTTCAACACACTTCGTTTTTGAAATTTGAGTCTCACAATAAAGCTCGTTTTAAAGGTTGGACATGGTCAGCAGAATTGAAGTCGGCTTCAAAAAAGGCATCCGCGACGCTCTGGGCGAAAAAGTCAGGAA
>JAGVUJ010000282.1 GCA_019136325.1 Deltaproteobacteria bacterium | reverse complement strand
TATCCGGCAATATATATGATCTGGCGCGGTAAAAAAATGACAGAAAATTAAAACCTTAAGGCAGACAATTTTTATGAAAAAAATGATTGGGAAAATACTGGCGGTGAATATCTCCCCCAAAAAGGGAGAAAAGAAGAACAACATTGAGTGCGGCTTATTTTTGGAAAATCTAGGTCTCGAAAACGACGCCCACGCCGAAGCGGATATTATCCGGCAGGTCAGCCTGCTGGCCCGGGAAAGCATTGAAAAAATCCGGGCCAAAGGCCTGGATGTCAGCTACGGCGATTTCGCGGAAAATCTCACAACCGAAGGCATTGATCTTCCGGCGCTTCCCGTCGGAACGAAATTAAAGGTTGGTGACAAAGTTCTGCTGGAAGTTTCGCAGATCGGCAAGGTCTGCCATAACCGCTGCAATATTTTTTACACCGTCGGAGATTGCGTCATGCCCCGGGAAGGAATCTTTGCCAAGGTCATTGCTGGCGGTGAGATAAAGGTCAATGATGAGATTGAAATCATCGAATAAAGAAAATATCCGTTAAACCTAAAAGAATGAACAAATTCGCTTTCGTGCTCAATCCCTTCAATATCCAGAACATTCACGATTATTGTTTTATATCAAAGCTTGCGCCTCAGGCATTCATAAAAGTCATTTTAAGGCCCCTGCCGCCGTTTAAAATTCATCGCGCGAAAAACATGCGTTCCGCTATGGGCGCGGAAATTGAAGGATGCTTCATTGTCTGTCCGTTGCTTTCCAAACAGGTGCTGGCGATGAAGGAGGGGGCCGTTTTAAATAAGATATTGAAAGCGGTACAAGTGGGTGAACGAAACGGCGCGAAGGTCATCGGGCTCGGAGCATTAATGGGAGTTGTCGGAAAAGGCGGACAGTGGATTGCTGAAAAAACGCCTGTTGCCATTACCACCGGTGCCAGCCTGGCTACCGCCGCAATTCTGGAAACGTTGGATCGAGCGGCAGCTTTGCGCAAAATCGATCTCTCCAAGTCAAAAATCGCAATTGTCGGAGCGACAAACGCCATTGGGCAGAACTGCGCTTTAGGATTGTTGAACAGTGCGGATACTGTTTTTCTGCTCGCGAAGAACTCCGAGAGATTGGCAGATCTTAAAGAATCTCTCGTTGCTCAAAAATCAAAAACAAATATCATTGATAAAGGTTTGGCGCTGGAGAGTGTAATCAAGGACGCGGATATTATAATTTTTACAACTTCCGCCATCGAAGTACCATCCGCCGCAACCGCCCACAATCTCAAAAAAGGAGCGATTATCTGCGATATTCCTTCTCCGCGAAATGTTTCCAAAGAGATCTGCGACAAACGCAAGGACATTCTCGTTATCGACGGCGCCGTGATCGAGCCGCCGCCGACAGCGCGGCTCGGATTGAAGCTGCCGATCAAAGATGGATTTATTTATGCCTGCATGGCGGAAACCATGATTCTCGCTTTTGAAGGACAGACCCAGGATGATTTTTCAACAGGCTTTAAGCCGGATCTGAATAAGGTCAATCAAATAAAAACATTGGCTGCCAAGCACGGATTCAAAATCAAATTCACCAGCTTTGGAGTACCTGTATAAATCAACTTCTTTCTTGAAAAAACATATGGTGCTATAATCAAACGAAATTATAAAAAGGATAGTTAAAACTTTCGTTGAAGTCTTTTAACCAATTTACCACAAGGAGGTGTTCATTATGAGGAGAATATTCTTTGTTTTACTGGTTATGACAGGCGTCCTGCTTTTTGTAGACAGCAAAATTGCGCCTTTCTTCCTGCCACTTGTTTTTGCCCATTGCGATACGCTGGATGGTCCTGTTGTAAAAACTGCAAAAGCTGCCCTGGACAAAGGCGATGTGACACCCATATTGAAATGGGTGAAAAAAAATGATGAAAAAGAAATAAAGGATTTGTTTCAGCAAACATTGATTGTCAGAAGCAAAGGCAAAGAGGCCAAGGAACTGGCAGATATGTATTTCTATGAAACGCTTGTGAGAATTCATCGTGCCGGTGAAGGTGCCCCCTACACGGGATTAAAACCGGCAGACGCCGTTGACTCTGGAGTATTGGAAGCCGACAAAGCTCTGGCAAGCGGTACCGTGGACAACCTCGTTAAACTGATTAACGAAGAGACATCCAAAGGAATTCGTGAGCGGTTCAACAAGGCAAAAGAGACCCAAAAACATGCGGAACACAATGTGGAAGCCGGACGTGAATTTGTGGAAGCCTATATCCAGTTTACCCATTATGTTGAGCGGCTGCATCTCGATGTCACATCAGTGACGTCGCATCACCACGGAGAACAAGGGGAAGGCCAGAAGGAAGAGCTTCACAAACACTAGAAAAAGCGGTGATTATGGTAAGGTGGCGGCATTCATGATGGTTGATTAATGCCCAGGCAATCGCCCGGCCGCCGGAAGCGGCAATGGTCGCGTCGATTTCCTTCATGACAAAAGAATAAAAGGAATATAATTATGCCTGAGATTATAAAGTTACATGCCAGAGAAATTCTTGATTCCCGCGGGAAACCAACTGTTGAAGCGGAAGTTGTAACCATGTCGGGATTTCGAGGGAGAGCGTCAGTGCCTTCCGGCGCGTCCACCGGCGAACATGAAATGCTGGAATTGCGAGACGGCAATAAAAAAAGATATAACGGCTTGGGCGTGGAAAATGCCGTAAAAAATATTATTTATAAAATCGGTCCGGAAATAATCGGCATAGATTGCCGTCACCAGCGTAAAATTGACTTTGCCATGATTGATCTGGATGGAACAGCTAACAAAGGCAAACTCGGCGCTAATGCAATTCTTGCTGTTTCACTCGCCTGCGCAAAAGCGGCGGCGGAAATATCCGGTTTGCCGCTTTACAGATACCTGGGTGGGGTTAACGCCAAAGACTTGCCGGTGCCGCAGTCAAATATTTTAAACGGCGGACAGCATGCCGACAACAATGTTGATATTCAGGAGTTCATGATTATGCCCGTGGGTGCGCCCGACTTTAAAGAGGGTATTCGAATGAACGCGGAAGTCTTTTATTCTTTGAAGACAGTGCTCAAGAGCAAAGGCCACAATACTTCCGTAGGTGACGAAGGCGGATTCGCCCCCAATTTAAAATCCAATGAGGAAGCTTTATCCCTCATCATGACTGCTATTGAAAAAGCAAACTTGCGCCCCGGAAAAGACATCATGCTTGCGCTTGATTCAGCGGCTAGTTCCTTTTTCTCCAAAGGCAAGTATATTTTGTCCGCGGAAAAGAAACCTCAGAAATCGGCTGAAGATATGGTTCGTTTCTATGGCGAACTTGTTCGAAAATATCCGATTATTTCGATTGAAGACGGATTGGCAGAGGATGACTGGATCGGCTGGAAATATTTAACGGACGAACTTGGCCGTAAAATACAGATTGTCGGCGATGACCTTTTCGTCACCAATATAAAGCGGCTTGAAAAAGGCATTACCCTTGGTGTGGCTAATTCCATTCTCATAAAATTAAATCAAATCGGAACACTGACAGAAACACTGGAAACCATTGCGCGTGCTAAAGAGGCAGGTTATACCTGCGTTGTATCACATCGTTCCGGCGAAACGGAAGATACCTTTATGGCTGATGTCACCGTCGCCACAAATTGCGGCCAGATTAAAAGCGGTTCTGTTACCCGCTCGGAAAGACTGGCTAAATATAATCAGCTTCTCCGCATTGAAGAAGAACTGGGCAGCGCCGCGGCCTATCGCGGCAGGAAAGTATTTTACAGCATAAAATAAGGATGCATTGTTGCAAAATACAAATTCAAGTAAAAAACCTAAGGTTGTAATTATCGGCGCCGGCTTCGGCGGCCTGTGGGCGGCACGTACATTGGCCGATGAACCCGTAGATGTGCTGGTGATCGACCGCAATAATTATCATACCTTTCTGGCACTTCTTTATCAGGTAGCCGCTGCGGAACTCACGGCTGAAGATATTGCTTATCCTGTACGCAACATCTTCTGGAAAAAATCGAATATAGATTTTATGCTGGCACACGCGCGGCGAATTGATGTCCAGAATCATCAAATCGAGACGGATGTTGAAACCATATCTTATGATTATCTGATTCTGGCAAACGGCAGCGTCACGTCAACCTTCGGTGTGCCGGGCGTCGAAGAGCATGCCTATTTCCTGAAAACACTGGAAGAAGCCGTCACCCTGAAAAATCATATTATCTGCTGTTTTGAAGCGGCGGCAAGAGAAGCCGACGCGAGAAAAAGAAAGCGTTTGCTGACATTCGTTATCGTCGGCGGCGGTGCAACCGGTGTGGAATACGCGGGAGCGCTTACAGAACTTATCCACGGCCCGCTCATAAAAGATTACTCAAACATTGATCTTTCCGAAACGCGGATAATCCTGCTGGAAGCGGCCGAACAACTGGTTTTGTCCATGCCGTCGGACATCCGGGATTACACAGCCGGACAATTGCGGAAAATGGGCGTGGATGTGCTATTAAAGAAAATTGTCGCCGAAATATATTCGGAAAGGCTTGTTGTGAAAGGCGCGGAGAATATTGAGGCCAGTACCGTTGTCTGGACGGCGGGCGTCCAGGGAGAAAAACTTGCCGCTGTTTCCAATATCCCGGTTACAAGCGATGGCCGTGTGTCCGTTAAAGAAACACTGCAGATTCCTGATCAGCAGAATATTTATGCGATCGGCGATCTGGCGGCCATCAACGAAGGCCAGCGTATCCTGCCAATGGTCGCTCAAGTCGCTATTCAATCCGGTGTGACATCAGCCAGAAACATATTAAGACAAATTGCGGGATTGGCGCCACAACCTTTCATATATAAAGACCGCGGCTCAATGATAACTATCGGACGCAAAGCCGCCGGCGTCGCTATCGACTCGTGGTCATTTACCGGTTATTTTGCCTGGGTGATGTGGCTGGTCATCCATCTTTTTAATCTAATCGGTTTTCGCAACCGGATCATGGTCATGATCAACTGGGCATGGGATTATCTGCTCTATGAACGGGCGGCGCGCTTTGTGTTTCCATCAAAAGCAATTTCCAATTCCCAATCATCTTCCTGTCATTCCGATAGCCGTCCTGACAATGGTCACGATAAAGGAATGTGATCATGGGAAGGCGGCGGCATTCATGATGGCTGATTAATGCCTAGGCAATCGGCCAGCCGCCGGAGGCGGTGATAGCCGCGTCAATGTCCTTCATGAGCCGGATGGTTTCGGCCAGCGCGGAAACGATTTGCTGATAGTGCGATAAATCATCATAGGTGAGTTTGCGGCCCTTGCGGTCTTTGAGCCACTTGGCGCAGATCTGATAACCGCCGACATGAAATTCCCATACTTCTTTCGGAACATTATCAAAAAACTGTGTCGTGTTGATCCAGACGCGCCCGCCTGCGTCGCACTGCGGCTCTACATAGCGCACGGTCTCCACGGTGTTGTCGCCGGCGACGGGATAGCCGGTGATTTTCTTACCCTGCTTTTCCATCAGGTGTAACGAAACCAATTCATCGCCCAGCGCGCAGAGTGTGCGGAAAAGTTCCTGATTTGAAGTTAAAGGCAGGCGCGGAAAATCCATTTTTAGAAATTCTGCATAGCGTGTGCGATAGGCCGGTGAATGGAAGACAGCGTACATATAATTGAAGATGTCTTCCGGCCCGAAGGTCTTTTTTCTATCGCCTTTTCCATCGGGGATGAACTTCATTTTTAATCGAGCGGAAAAGTCCTCGATGAACTTTCGTGCTATATTGGGCTTACGACCATGTTTATTTATAGATTGGTCATTATCAAATAAGATCGTTTGGGAATCATCTGAATAATAGAGATAGAGAGGAAAGTATTGAATACCACCACGACGGAATAAATTTTTATCTGCAACATAATTACCTGTAGTAATCAAATCCCATTGTTGATTGCCAACAGCTTGCCCTTGGCGTCCTGTTGCAATACATAAGTTACCAAAGAGAACATTCCTAAGCTCTGCCTCACGTGGCCGATCCATCAAGTAATTACCGTAGACGCAATGTCTTTTATCAAATGGTCTATATAGACAATCAACAATCAATTCATCAATGCAATGATGATTGGCTATTAAATTTCTTGCTTTCGAGAGACTCCAATCTTCCGTATCTTTTAGATCGAAACGGTCTGCAATATCGCTATCCTTAAATTGTCTGTCTGTAAAAGTTGTTAAACGAGATTTTAGTTCTCCTCTACTATATGCAATAGTAAAATGATCTCTATGTGTCGTAAATCCATTTGAACTGTGAATAAGAATTTCATTAATTATTCGGTAACTTTCATATTCTGTGAAAAGAACATCATCTTGAATAGACATCAGATAAAATGGCTTTTGTGGAGTTACTATTTTCCAGGCCGTATCATTAAGATAATGCTCATATAACCAAAGATATTTTCCACCAGCAAGGTTGCTTTCTTCGCCATTTTTTTCAAATATCTCACGCTTGCCCCAAAGGTCGGCATGGCGCACAGTAGCTAAAGCGTTCTTACTTTTTGTGCGTTTGATAAAAATACCGATGGCAACGCCTTGCTGAATATCAAACACGTTCTTATCTTCGGAACCGTCCGGGCAGCGTTCTTTTTTCTTACTGTTGCCATGCAAATCAAGAATATAAATATCATCAAAGGTCTGCATGAGGCTCTGGCGCATGCCCCGGAAAGTGGGATTGTCCAGATAGCCATTGTTGCTGATGAAAGCTAAAATTCCATAACCGGTTTGTTCAATACGCCATTGAGCAAACCGGATGAACTTTACATAATCATCCTGCAAACCCTTTGGATTACGTTCACCCAGTGGTGCACCATCAACCTTATAATAGTCCCTTACTAATGATGAAATCCATTCCCCCTTATTTTCCGAATCATAAGAATAAGGCGGATTGCCCAGCACGACCATCACAGGCGCGTCCTTTTTGATGTCGCTGGCGGCATTGGCTTCTTCGGCAATCCATTGGGTAAATAGCGGCAGGCCGGACATGGCGTGGGCTTCTTCCAGCGTGTTGGTCAGATAAATACCGAGGCGCTCGGACGATTGGAAATCGTAGCCCGATTCTTTGAGTTGCAGACCCAGCTTCATGTGCGCGACGGCGTACGGGGCCATCAGCAGTTCAAACCCGAAAAGCCTTGGCAAAAGATGCTGTGACACGTAGCTGGACCACATGCCCTGATCGTCTTTAAAGCCGTTGCGGATATGGTCAATAACGCCGTAGAGAAATGTTCCCGTGCCGGTGGCCGGATCAAGAATCTGGACTTTATGCACGTCCATTTTCTTTTTGTTTGTCGGGTGAGTTACCTTGATTTTTGCGGCATCGGCCAGGCCGTCTTTGAGCTTAAAGTCTGTTTTTAGAATATGATCAATACTGCGGACAATGTAAGAGACGACCGGTTCCGGCGTGTAGTAAACGCCTCGTGCTTCGCGCATCTTGGGATCGTAAGCGGCCAGAAACGATTCGTAGAAGTGAACAACGGGGTCTTCCTGACGCGTGCGCTTGCCGAAATCCTTGAGGATAGCTTCCATGTCGGTGTGCTGCAAAAGCTCGGCCAAATCATCCACCGCCCAGACAATGCGTTCATCAAGGTTGACGCCGGCGATATGGTCGAACATCTTTCTCAAAAAAGGATTTGTTTTGGGCAGCGCGTATCCGGCGTTCTGGCGCGTGAAGCGCTCAGAGGAAGAGGCGTTGCAGCGCGCGGCAAAAAGGCCGTAGCAAATCGTTTGCGCGTACATGTCCGCAAACTGCGCAGGCGTTAGATCATGAATTAAAACCTTGCGGAAACCGTCGAGTTGTTCATGCAGCGGATCGGGTTCGTCATCGGTCAGGTCTTCTTCGTCAAAGGCTTTCTGTATAATATTCCGTATGAGTCTGGCCAGAGCCGCCATGCGCCGGGCCAGCTCTTTGGGCGAGTTGACGGTCGGGATGCTCGCGGTCAGAAACGTTTCCAACAATTCCTGCAAAGATCGCGCGGCATTTTTGACCGGCTTGATTTTGCCGTCCGCAACTGTTGCCAATTGCACGGTTAAGCGATACTGCCCGCCGGCATACCAGCGAAATTCCAGATAATCGGTCAGGATGAGATTGCCCAGGGATTCGCGGTAGCGTTTCAACTGGTCGGTGCGTTCCTCTTCAGCAAGCGATTTGCCGATATCCTTGCACTCGACATAGCCGAGCGGTGATTGCCCTTTGGTGATGATAAAATCGGGAGCGCCGCACTTGACGCGCCGCGGTTCATTGGTTGCCGTGATTCCGGCGGCTATGCTTTCCATCAATTCTTTCAGAGCGGGGCGGTGGGTATGCTCGGTGGCATTGCCCGCGGCATAAGCCTTTTCAATTTTTTTCAGATAGTCGGAGATAGCCGTCACAAATTACCCGCCTGTTGCCTGGATTTGGAAAAGATGAGTATCTATACCATATTACGGCAAATTATCAAGACGGGTTATGCGATTTGACGATCAAGGCGATTAATATTGTAGGGACTGCTCCCCGAGCAGTCCGGAGTGCGGCGCGTTTGGG
>JAGVUJ010000133.1 GCA_019136325.1 Deltaproteobacteria bacterium | reverse complement strand
CGATATTCCCTTCATCAGGATGGTCGACGCCAACACGTTCGGTAATCTGTCCTTATCGCTTGACCTTTACGCAAAAATCATGCAATCCGGTATCCGGAAAAAGTTTTTTGCCGATGTCCGGGCCGACACGATCGTCAAAAATCCGGATCTGATGAAAAAATGGAAAGAGGCCGGACTTTACGCGGTGGTGATCGGTTTTGAGGATTTTCAAGACGCGCGACTGGACGGCTATAACAAAAAATATCAGGGACACGTCATCCATGAGGCCATTGAGATCCTGCATGACGTGGGCATCATCATGGTCGGCGATTTCATCGCCTCGCCCGATTATGACGAAAGCGATTTCGAAAAGCTGGAAGCGTTTATTGCCGCCCATAAAATCCAGATTCCGGTGATTTCGGTTTTAACGCCCATTCCGGGCACGCCGCTTTATGAAAAGATGAAAAAGGATATTGTCATTGACGATCTGGATTACTATACGTTCACGAACGCCGTAACGAAAACCAAAATGCCGGAAGCCCGGTTCTATAAAACATTTGCCGACATGGTCAAAAGACTGCACCACAAGCCGCATAAAACCGCGTAGAGGAAAGAATTTATGGACGTTTATATCAACGACATTGCCGCGTTTCTGCCCAACGATCCGGTGACCAACGACGAAATGGAAACGGTGCTGGGCGCCGTGCACAATATTCCTTCCCGGATAAAAAACAGAATTTTGAAAAACAACGGCATCGAAAAACGCTATTACGCCATTGACCGTAAAACCGGCGAACTCAACTATACCAATGCCCGGCTGACCGCCGAAGCCGTGCGCGGATTAAAACCCTATGACGGCTTTTCGGTCAACGATATTCAGATGCTCTGCTGCGGGACATCCACTCCCGACGTGCTTCTACCCGGTCACGGTCTGATGGTGCAGGGCGAACTGGGCATCCCGTCGTGCGAGGTCATCACAACCGCAGGCATCTGCCTGTGCGGCATCACGGCTTTCAAAGCCGCTTATGCCAACGTCGCTCTGGGACTGAGCGACAACGCCGTGTCCACCGGCTCGGAACTGGCATCATCCCTGATCAAATCGAATTTTTTTGAGCATCTCCAGGGCGATCCCGATTTCAAGAATCATCCCGTCCTGCCCTTTGAGTCGGATTTCCTGCGCTGGATGCTATCCGACGCGGCCGGCGCCGTTTTTATGTCCGGCAAAAAAAATCAAAGCGGCCTTTCGTTGCGCGTGGACTGGATCGAAAACATTGCCTACGCGGGACAGTTGGACACCTGCATGTACGCCGGGGCTCACAAAAATGAAGATGGCACGATTATCGGCTGGCGTCAGCTTCATTCGCTGGAAGAAGCGCTGTCCAAGAATTATTTCGCCCTCAAGCAGGACACCGAACTGCTCAACCGGGAAATCGTTCGCGTGATGATCGACCTGGGACTATCCCGCACCATCGAACGAAGAAAAATTAAACCGGACGAGATAGACTGGTACCTGCCTCATTATTCTTCGGATTTCTTCCGGGAGAAAATCTATACGGCGCTGGAAGGCATCGGTTTTAAAATTCCCTATGAAAAATGGTTTACCAACCTGACCTGCAAGGGCAACACGGGTTCCGCTTCCATTTATGTGATCATGGAAGAACTGTTCCATTCGGGTCAATTAAAGGTCGGGCAGAAACTTCTCTGTTTTATACCGGAAAGCGGCCGGTTTTCCGTCGCCTATGTTCTGCTGACAGTCGTCTAGCGCTGCATTAATATTTATTCAGAAAATGTTTTCCCGTCAGAATGGGATGGCGATAAATCATGCGCGGACCGGAGTATCGCATCACCGCTTTGATTTTTTCTCTCATGTCCGGTTTATAGCAGTGCACAGTGCATTGTGAACATTTAGGTTTATTGTTTTTGAACGGACATTTTTCGAGGCGCTTTTTCACATAATCAGAAAGATCATGACATTCATCACAAAGCTGGTCTTTACTGCCGTGATGATCACGGCAGTAAAGACCAATCATCAATTCAACGGTTTTTATTTCCTGCTCCATTATTTTTTATGACGACTTCAATATCTTACCCCTTAAGCTCAGCACCATTTCTTTCAGGGGGATTTTCTTGTTGGCCGCTTCCATTGCTTTTTTGACAATCACCGGCATTCCCGAACAGCAGGGCACTTCCATCACCACCACCGTGACGCTCCTGATGCCGGCGGTTTTGAAGATGTCGGCAAATTTTTGCACATACTCCTGGACATCGTCAAATTTCGGACAACCCATCATGACCACCTTTCCTTTCATCAGATCGCGATGCAGGGTGGGAAAGGCGACGGCCGTGCAGTCCGCAAGGACCAGCAGGTCGGCGCCTTTCAGGAAGGGGGCACTGGCCGGAATTAATTTGATCTGAATCGGCCAGTGGGTGAGGGCGGATTCTTCCGGTATACTATCGAAATGTTTCGGCTTATTGGCCTCTGCGCAGGCGGAAGGTTTGTCAAAAATCTGAATGTGAGCCGAAGGACACCCGCAGGGCATCGTCTCCGGTTCCTTTTCCTTTTTTGCCAGATGCTTTTTGACCGCTTCTTCATCAAAGGGAGATGCTTCGCGCTCGACAATTTTCAGCGCTCCGGTGGGGCATTCGCCGATGCAGGCGCCCAGACCGTCGCAGAATGTTTCCGAAACCACTTTGGCCTTGCCGTCGATGATTTGCAAAGCGCCTTCAGCGCAGCCGGTCACGCACTGTCCGCAACCGTTACACAATTCGTCATCAATCTTGATAATCTTGCGCAATATTTTTTTCATGATGTCACCTTAATTTATTATTGTCCTTTCATCATGGCGTCGATGTCCGACTGCACATCCCCGATGGGCTTGATGTTGAACTTTTCCACCAAAACCCTGGCGACGTTGGGCGTTAAAAATCCCGGCAGCGTCGGGCCCAGACGCATGCCTTTTACGCCCAGATAAAGCAGCGCCAGCAACACCGCCACGGCTTTTTGCTCGTACCAGGCAATGTCGAAGGAGATCGGCAGGTCGTTGATGTCTTTGAATCCGAAAACCTCTTTGAGCTTCAGGGCAATCAGCGCCAGCGAATAAGAATCGTTGCACTGGCCGGCGTCAAGCACACGGGGAATGCCGCCGATGTCGCCCAGAGGCAGTTTGTTGTAACGATACTTGGCGCACCCGGCCGTAAGAATCACGGTGTCGCTGGGCAGAGCCTGAGCCACCTCCGTAAAATAATTTCGCGTCTTGTGCCGTCCGTCACAACCGGCCATGACGATGAAGCGCTTGATGGCTCCGGATTTCACGGCATCCACCACCTTATCCGCCAGCGCCAGAACCTGGTTATGGGCAAATCCGCCGACAATCTTGCCGGTTTCAACTTCCCTGGGGGGCGGGCAGGTTTTGGCCAGGGCAATCACCGCCGAAAAATCTTTCGCGCCGCCCGCCGGTCTGTCCGCGATATGTTTGGCGTCCGTGTAGCTGACGTTTCCGGTCGTAAAAAGCCTGCTCAGATAGGTGTTTTCATTTTTCACGGGCACCAGACAGTTTGTCGTCAGGATAATCGGGCCGTTGAACGTTTCGAAGTCCTCGTTCTGATGCCACCACGATGAGCCGTAATTACCCGCGAAATGGCCGTATTTCTTAAAGGCCGGATAATAGTGCGCCGGAAGCATTTCGCCGTGCGTATAGACATCGACGCCCGTGCCTTCCGTCTGTTTCAACAGTTCTTCCAGATCTTTGAGGTCATGGCCGGAAATCAGGATACCCGGGTTGCCGCGCACGCCGATATTGACCTGCGTAATTTCCGGATGACCGTAGGTTTCGGTGTTGGCCTTATCCAGAAGCGCCATGGTGTTAACCGCCGTCTCGCCCGCCTTCATGACCAGAGCAACAAGCTCGTCCGCCGAAAGATCCCGCGTGGTGGCCGCCAGCGCCTTAAAGACAAAACGGTAAATGTCATCGCTTTCAAATCCCAGAACCGCCGCGTGATCGGCATAGGCGCAAATTCCCTTGAGACCGAACACCAGCAGGGATCTCAGCGACCGCACATCCTCGCTCGGAGAGGCGTTGATGCGCACGTCGTCCGCGGCGGCTTTGGCCAAAATATCGTTCTTGCTCTTCGGCGTCCACACGGCGCAGTCGGACAATTTGCCGGAAATGCTTGAGGCGGCCTTGGCCTTCACGTCGTCACGCACCTTCAGCGCGTCCTCAATCTTTTTGATAATGATCTCGTCATCCCACGCAACGTTGGTGACCGTGACGAAAAGCGATTCGCAGACGAAACGCCCGATTTTCTTATCTACGGCATCAAGCGCTTCGGCGTAAACTGCAATGCCTTTGCAAACGTAAATGAGCAAATCCTGGAGATTTGCCGTCATTTCGGGTTTACCGCAAAAGCCTTTGATCGTGCATCCCTGATTTTTGATCGTTTCCTGACATTGATAGCAAAACATATGAAACCTCCCTGTAAAAGATTATTTGTCTTTTTGTTGGTGAGTATAGTTAAAAAAATAACGCCTCTCCTTGACTTATGTTAAGAAAACGATATATTTTTTCACTAAAGGACGTAAACCATGAAAAAAGCGCATGAAATTTTGATCAGAAGCCAGCTTTTCGGTGGATTGTCTGAAGAGCATATCACAGAAATCGAAAAAATTGCAGTCGATAAGCGTTACAATAAAGGCGACATCATTTTTTACGACGGTGACGAGGGGAACGGCTTTTATCTGGTCGCCGCGGGCAGCGTCAGTGTTTACAAACTCTCTCCCGACGGCAAAGAACAGATTTTCCATATCGTAAAAGAGGGTGAAACCATCGGCGCGGTGCCTGTTTTTTCCGGCAAGTCTTTTCCCGCCAATGCCCGGGCGCTTTCCCAAACCCATCTTTTATTTTTCGACCGGACAAAATTCATTAAGCTCATTGCCGGCAAGCCGGATCTCACCATGAATATTCTGGCGTTGCTTTCCATGAGACTGCGGGAATTCACCATCCAGGTGGAAAATCTGTCCCTCAAGGAAATCCCCGGCCGCCTCGCCTCGTATCTGCTTTATCTTTCACAAGAGCAGGGCAACCAAGATTTAATCAAACTGAATATCTCCAAAGCGCAATTGGCCAATTTGCTGGGAACCGGACCGGAATCGTTTTCCCGCGCTCTGGGCAATATGAAGATGAAAAAACTTCTTAAGGAAGAGGGAGCCGGCATCCGGTTGCTCAACCGCGCCGAGTTGGAAGAACTGGCCGAAAGAGGGAAAGTTGCAAATTAATCGATCTGCAAAACAATGTTGATTCGTCGGAAAATCCAGCGTTCATCAACAACATTTTATTGATTTTCTTCGAGCCATAGCTCGCGGGTGATATCCACAATCTTGCGGCGCTGATCATCATTCAAAATGACCTTCGGCGAATTTTGAATCGTTGTGTCGCGATTTTCCACAACCAGCACGGATGTATTCCTGTCCAGCGTATGACTGTGCCAGACACCGCGCTTGACGTTGTAAAGTTTCCGCGGCTGCATATCGACTGCCGTAATTGACGTGACGGTATCTTTTCCTTCTCCCAGAAAAAGAATACAGCGACCTTCCAGAAGAACAAAAACCTCGTTGGTTTCATTATGCCGTTGCATGGCGAAAATGCGTTCGGGCAGCAGATCATCACAATAGCGCAGCATCGCCACCCGCCATTGATCATAGTCAACCAGCGGCTCATAACCCGCGCCTTCAAAGCTGCGAACTTCCAGCAAATGTTTACCAATAGTCTTCAAGTAAATCCTCCCTGACAGAATCGTTTATCTTCTACCATATGTTCAGTCGGCGTACAGCCGTTTTTACCCATTGCCTTGAAAATTTTTAATGCACGTAAAAAGGTTTAAATCTTTCCATGTCGACCGGCAAAAAACAGCTCCGGAACCGTTAGCGGTGCCGGAGCTGAGATTGTTCTGTTGTCTTTTTTACGCTATCTTCGATTGGCCTGGTCTGTAACGGGAAACCAGAAACGCGACAAGCAAAAATCCCAGCAGAACCACAGACAGATAACCGGAAATGAGCAGCCAGGCAAAACCGACGAGAGGATACAGAGCCGTCCGGATCGCAATCTTGATTAAAGGTTTATCTTCGATAAAACGCGCGGCAACTGAACCGTTACGGTAATACCAGGCGACAAACTTCCGTCCCCAGCCATTCGTCAGAAGGTATCGGTCTCTGAACTGACGGAGAATTTTCACCTGTCCGGCCAGCGGCGATCCGAAGGCGGCCGTGGCAATAAAGCAGGGTCCGCTTTCTCCTTCATCATATATATATTTTGTTGTCACGCTGAACGTATCGGATAATGAACCGATCGTCAGCGTTGCATCCGTTGTCGTATGAAAAATAGAAGAGGAGGTTTGTCTGACTGTCACGATGTCGCCGTTACTCACGGTACCGGTTTCACTGGTGTAATCACCGCCGTTGATTGAATAGGTTCCGCCTTCAATGGATATGACTATTTTTGCCTCAATGCCCGATACGGTAATGGCATTGGATGTAATTGTGCTGTTCCAGGCAACTTCCGTTTGATCGACAAACGTAAATGGATCAGGTGTTATATCGATCGTAGGATCGTACTCCCAAAGGTCATTGTATTTTGTCGAGCCACCCAACCCTAAACCGATGTAGCCTTTGCTGCCAATAACAAAAGCAACTGAAAAACCTCTTTCCGCTCCTTCGAAATCGACTTTCGGAGTCCAGGTATCGGTCGCCGGATCGTACTCTCCAAAATCCTTGTAGTTTACCGAATCATCGTATCCTGTGCCGGCATACCCCTTGCTGCCGATGGCAAAACCGACAACACCGTATCGGGCTGCTGCACCGGCATCCGTTCTCTGCACCCAGGTATCGGCGACCGGATCGTATGCCCAGAAATCACTGTATTTTGCCGAACCATTCAATCCCGAACCGACGTACCCTTTGCTGCCGATGGCAAAACCGACGGCAAAAATTCTTGCCTCTCCGCCAAAGGCAGCTTTTGATGTCCAGGCATCGGTAGTCGGATCGTATACCCAAAAGTCTTGATAGTTTGTTGAGCCGTCACCTCCCGTACCAACATACCCCTTGTCATCGATGACAAAACCAACAGCGCCATTTCTGCGCACGCCGCCGAAATCCGCCTTCCGGGTCCAGGTATTGGCAATTGGATCGTACGTCCAAAAATCTTTATAGTTTGTCTCACCATCGTATCCCGTGCCGACATACCCTTTGCCGTCGATGGCAAAACCGACCGCTGCATACCGGCCGGCACCGCCGAAATCCGCCTTCTGGGTCCAGGCATCGCTGTCCGGATCATATGCCCAGAAATCTTTATGGCTTGTCGCTCCGTCGTATCCCGTGCCGACATACCCTTTGCCGTCGATGGCAAAACCGACCGCTGCATACCGGCCGGCACCGCCGAAATCCGCCTTCTGTTCCGCAAATAACATGCTGGCGTTAAAAAAAAAGCAACACAATGCCATGACAACCAGTACGCATTTTTTCATAAGGAAACCTCTCTGTTTCTATCCTCATATTTTTTATTTATATTATTTCAACGCATCCATTCTGATTAAATCATTCATGGTCACCGCAGGCGGCATCACGTTGTTTCTTATTTTTCCCACCACAAAGTCAGCCACCCTATGCGCTTTTTCCCTGGTGGCAAATCCTTCATTGCCCGGCATAGCTGGTATGCTCGTTTGATGAATAAACGGTTTGCCTTCAACGAAGATATCATATCCGAATGTCTTTTTAACAGATGGTATTATCTTGACGGTTATTTTAACATTGACATAAGGATTTTTCTGTCCCGTCATTTCTTTTTTCACGTCTTTTTTAGCAATCGATTCTTTTGCGGATATTCCCGCCGGCCACGTGAAAACCACCATGGAAGCAGCCAGCAGGAAAACTAGCAGAAAAGAGTTTTTGGCTTTTTCCATCAGGCATCATCCTCAATCAAGCAAATTTTTTAGCTGCTGACATATAAAAATTGTTTCGGGTCGGAAAAATATAGGCAATATGATCCTGCCTGTCAAGAAAACATTGACCGCCTGAACAATATTATCTGATGATGGGGATCAAGCGTAAGGAAATACTTCATTAAACGCATGCCGGAAAATAATAAATCGGACATTCCTTGTGTGAATGTCCGATTTATTTATAACGCTGCGTTTCTTCCAAACAATTATTTGGCAGCAGGTGCAGGTGCGGGAGCAGGTGCAGCTTCGGGAGCAGGTGCAGGCGCAGCTTCGGGAGCGGGAGCAGGTGCAGCTTCAGGTGCAGGTGCTTCAACTGCAGGAGCCTCTGCAGGTGCTGTTTCTTCAGCCTTTTTGCAACCAACGACTGCCAGAGATAATGAGGCAACAAACAGCATAGCAACAAAAATAGCAAATATTTTTTTCATCAACCGTGAACCTCCTTTCAAAGATTTAGGAACCTGGTTTTCCACCAAGTCTTTGTATTAGAGGAGACGCTATACTCCATTTCTAAGTTTTGTCAAGAGACAAAAATTAAAAGGGGGGGCTTTAATTTGATAAATTTACCCGGGCTGTTTTTTTCTGCGGACATTTTTCAGAAACCCCGTTAAATCAAGCTTCTTAAAAAAATATTGTAAAGTTCTTGACAAACGACCGTCTTTTATGAGTTAGTACACGCAATCATTAACGGCAGTAACGCCATCCAAATTTAATGCCTGCTTGAGAGAAAATTTCAGCAGGCATTATTTTATTGTTTCATTGAATCCGGGCATCTTGCTTTACGATTGTGCGACACCTTCGCCTCCAGCGCATTATTCGTTCCATAAATTTTTATATAATAAAAAATTGATATCCTCTCCATTGCGGCTTTGTCTTCTTGAACAAATGATATTTTCACCTGCTTGTGGAATTGACAGAACAGGTTAAACCATGTTAAAGCGCGGACAATCCTGCGAAACAAGGTCGCCCCTGTAGCTCAGAAGGATAGAGCAACGGATTCCTAATCCGTGTGCCGCGCGTTCGACTCGCGCCAGGGGCACCAATAAAATCAGCAATATCAATAATATTCCAATGAAAATCCTTCCTTTTTTATCGTGATTTTTATTTATTTTCAGAAACACTGTTTTTAGAAAACTTTTAAAAAAATTATGGACTTTTGCCTTTTTTTCATGCTAAAAGTACTGCAGATTTAAAACTGAAAATCAGCGCCTTTTTAAAACTTTTCTTTAAACACTTTTCACAGCAAGGCAAAAAGAATGTAAATCGCTCAGTACAAAAAATGATGATGAACAGAATTTTTTGTACTCATTTAATATTAAAACACAACCAATAGAGACACAGGAGAAGAAAGGAGGTTTTATGCGAATCAGAAAAGGCAGGAAAGCAAAGGTGCTGTCATGGATCATGACGGTCATGTTTGTCTTATGCGCCGGCACGGCATGGGCATTGCCCGGCGGTGGCACGGTTGTCAGCGGCTCAGATGCACCGGTTGTTGACGGCAAGACCATGACCATCAACCAGACGGCGGGAAAATCAATTATCAACTGGGATTCTTACAGCATAGCGAAAGGAGAAACCGTTCAGTATACACAAATGCCGGATGATATATCCTTAAACCGTGTAACGGGCGTGGATCCTTCCGCGATTTACGGACAGATTACCGCAGGTGGTGCGGTCTGGGTCATCAACCCCAACGGGTTGCTGATCGGTTCCAGCGCCAAGATTAACGTGGGAAGTTTTCTGGGGTCGACCCTGAACATTACAGACGGGGAATTTAATGGAAGCTCACCTTACAGTTTCACCGACGGTGCAAACGGCATTACCAATCAGGGCAAAATAACCACAACGGAAGACGGTTATGTGGCTCTGCTGGCGCCCTCCATCACCAATAAGGGAACCATCACCACACCGTCAGGACAAACCTTAATCGCATCGGGCAATGCCGTGACCCTGGATATCAACGGCGCGGGGATGGACGCCATTAATATTGACGCGGAAACAGCAGGGGATGCTCTGGGCATTGTTAATTCAGGCAAAATCATTGCTGACGGCGGTCTCATCTACCTTGCTGCAGACAGCGCGGGTGATCCTTTAAAAACCGTCATTAACAACACCGGCGTCATCCAGGCAAGAACCATATCCAATATCCCCGTAGGAGGAGTTTCCGGGGGAGTCCCGTACACAAGAGGCACCATCTATCTTCTGGGTAATGCGAACAATGGTCTTGGCAACCGCAACACCATTAACGTTGGCGGTACGCTGGATGCTTCCGCGCCCAACGGCGGGGATGGCGGATGGATAGAGACATCCGCAGCCAGAGTGATGGTGGCCAATAACGCAAACGTGACCACAAATGCGCCGAAGGGAGAAACCGGATGGTGGTCAATCGATCCGGATGGCGACTTCAACATCGGCGCGTCATCCGGTGCGGGCGAAGGCGGTTCCATCACCGGCTCCAAACTCGGCAGCACGCTGGGCAAAACCAATGTGGAAATTCAAACCTTTCATCCGGGCAGCATCAATGTCAATCAGCCCGTCTCCTGGAGTTCAAACAACACACTGCAGTTGAGGACTGATGAGTATATCAATGTGAACAAAAACATCACCGCCTCCGGAAAAGAAGCAGGGCTGGTACTCAATAGCGATGACGGCGATTTCCCTGAAGGGCCTGTAGCCGATCCTTTATACTTTCTACAACTGAACAACGGTTCCGTCATTACGCTTTCCGGCGCGGACGCCCAGCTTAAAATCAATAAAGACGAGTACACGGTTATTAACAGCGCGAATGTCCGTTTCCTGGATTTTCAATTTAATGCCCCGGACCTTGCAGGCAATTATGCACTCGGCACCAACATCAATGCGTCTCTTACTGCCGGATGGGACGGCGGAGCCGGATTTACGCCGGTGGGCACTGAAGACGATCCTTTCACGGGTAATTTCACCGGCTTGGGTCACACCATTTCCAATCTTACCATTAACCGTCCCGATACCCTGGGTGTCGGCCTGTTCGGTTGTACCGAGGGAAGCATCATATCCTATGTCGGGTTAACCGGCGGCAGTGTCACCGGACGGGAAGATGTTGGCGCTCTGGCCGGAAAAATCCGGTCTGGCAGCTACATCTTCAACTCCTACGCCACGACCAAAGTCACGGGCAACAACGAAGTCGGCGGACTGGTTGGCGAAAATGAAGGTCTGATTCTTAATTCCTACGCCACCGGCAAGGTCAACGGTGTTACCTTCGCCAATGTCGCGGGCAACGGTGTTACCACCGATAATGGTATCGTTCGGAGCGAAGACGTTGGCGGATTGGTCGGAGACAACGACGGTTGGATTATAAACTCCTACGCCAAAGGTGCCGTCAGCGGCACAGACTCTGTCGGCGGACTCGTCGGATTTAACGATGGTTGGATTACGAATTCCAACGCAACCGGCGCGGTCACCGGCGTTAACGTCTATTTTGATGACGGCTTCACAGTTATTTACCCTAACGAAGCAATTGGCGGGCTTGTCGGAGACAACGAAGGATGGATTATGAATTCCAACGCGACCGGCGAGGTCAGCGGCTTTTACGCTGTCGGCGGGCTTGTCGGAGACAACGACGGCACCATTATGGGTTCGGTCGTTGACAATACGTATGAAGGCTATACTTCCTTCGCCACCGGCAAGGTCAACGGCTATGCGGACGTCGGCGGACTCGTCGGCTACAACGACGGCAGCATCTGGTGGTCAAAAGCCACAGGCGCGGTCAACGGCAGTATGACCGCTGGCGGGCTTGTCGGATTTAATTACGGCAACATTCTCGGATCACTGGCTACCGGCGCAGTCACCGGAAACAGCAATGTCATGGGCGCTGCCTTGTTCGGTGATACCTTGTTCACTGTTAACGGTGGAGCCGTTCTCGGCGGACTGGTCGGAGTTAACGATGGCAGCATAAAATACTCGAGAGCCGACGGAGCAGTCAGCGGCGGCAGCATCATTGGCGGTCTGGCCGGAGTTAATGATGGATTAATATACGTGGCTCATGCCAACGGCAATGTCACCGGAAGCAGCACGCCCAGCAAAATTACTATCGAAACAATCAACGAAGGTCTGGGATATGAGCCGGCACCGACTGATTTTACCGCCAGCATCGATGGCGGTAATATTGTCGGCGGACTTGTGGGAATCAACTCCGGTAGGATCAAATCAGCCGACGCCAACGGCAATGTCACCGGCGGCAGCATCGTCGGCGGGCTCGTCGGGCTTAATATCGATTTGCCGTGTGACGATGGTCCCGGCGGACAAATCATGATGTCGGAAGCCACCGGCAACGTTAAGGGCGGCAGCAATGCAGGAAGCATTGCCTTTGATTATAATGGCCCGCCTATGGTCGTCACTACGGGCGTCGGAGATGTTGCACAACCTCCTGTGAATGCAACCATCACGGGCAGCATTAAAGGCGGCAATATTGTCGGCGGACTCGTCGGGCTCAATGCCGGCGGCAATATCATGATGACCTCAGCTGAAGGCAATGTCGAGGGAGGCAGCATCGTCGGCGGGCTCGTCGGGCTCAATGCCGGCGGTCAGGTCAGGTGTGCACTCGCAAGCGGCAATGTCACCGGCAAAAACAATGTCGGAAACATCACCCTTGATTACATTGAAACACCCATTATTCCTGCAGAGGCAGACTTTGATCCGGTTGTCACAACCGCCAATGTCAGCATTAAAGGTGGCAACATGGTCGGCGGGCTTGTGGGACTCAATTTTGACAGCAAAATCGAAAACACATTGGCCGAAGGCAATGTCACCGGCGGTAATTTTGTCGGCGGGCTCGTCGGACTCAATGCGGGCGCCGGATGTATGGGTGACGGCGCAGTCATTACCGATTCGGCAGCCGAAGGCAATGTCATCGGCAGCAAGAGCACCGGTGCCGTCACTATCAGCTATAATATGGCGGACAGCGACGAGGTCTATGAAGATTTCAATCTCAGTCTCACCGGCGGTAACTTTGTCGGCGGTCTCGTCGGACTCAATTACGACGGCGGAATCATCAACACGCACGCTGAAGGCAATGTCACCGGCGGCGGCAATTATGTCGGCGGTCTCGTCGGTTATAATCTTTCCACGGCTGATGAAGAAGATGTAGGCGTGTCGGACGATGGACCGCCTCCCCCTGAAGGAGCATTGATCGAAAGATCCTATGCGACCGGCAATGTGAAGGGTGTCAATTATGTCGGAGGTCTCGTCGGCTACAACAGCGGTGTCATCGTCGACACAGATGCCTGGGGCAATGTCACCGGCAAAGAAGCAGTCGGAGGTCTGGTCGGATTCAATGACAATGACAGTGTGATTGTCAACTCTTACTCCATCGGCACGGTCAGCGGCAGCAAATCCGTCGGCGGATTTGTCGGCCACAACAACAATGGTGTGATCATCAGTTCCTACTGGGATATGACAACGTCCGGCAAGATTATCGGTGTTGGCAGCAGCAACGGTGTCAACCCGATGGATGTAACCGGTTTGAACACCCCTGCGATGATGCAGGAAAGCAGCTTTGAAGGCTGGGACTTCGATAATGTCTGGTCCATTGACGAAGGTGTAACCTATCCGTTGGTTGGTGTTCTGGCACCATAAATTAAATTTCTTTAACCTTATTAACCCACCATTTCTTCTCCCTATTTCCAGGGAGAAGAAATGGTGCTTTTTTAGCCAACAGGCACTGTATAAATCCCTATTTAGCCAACGGAGTCTGACGTATGTTCCCCATGAACAGGAAGAATTATTTCACAGCCGTTATTATATTTTTCTTTTTGATTGTCTTGCTTCCCGCCCCGGCAACCGCTCAGGAAAGGGCGGGTGAGATTATCCAGCAGTTCGAGAAAAAAGAGGTCGTTCCCCGCGATCTTCCGGACATGCCGGTTATTGAACAAAAGGAGGAAAAGCCCCAGGAAGCGCCGGTTGGCCCGAAAATTCTGATCAAACAAATTAATGTGAAAATTCACAAAAAAACGGCCACGGAGGAAAAATCTATCCTGCTGACTCCGGATGCCATTGAATCCATAACATCCAAATATGAAAACAGAGAGCTGTCGTTTGCGGAAATCAATCTGATCGCCAATGAGATAACGGCCGCTTATCGCAGCCGGGGTTATCTTCTGGCTTACGCATTCATTCCGCAACAGGAAGTCAAGGACGGGAGGCTGGAAATAGGCGTCATCGAAGCACAATTGGGCGACATTACCGTAGCGGGCAATACATCATACAGCACCGATTTTATCCGGAACCACCTGGAAAAAATCCGCAAAGACCCCTCCATCAAAACAGAAACGCTGCAGAGTTCATTGCTCTTACTGAATGAATATCCATCCCTGGACGTCATAGCGGTTCTACAGGCTGGAAAAGAATTCAGCACGACAGACGTCGTTGCTCAGGTCAAAGACAGCCGGCCAGTGTCGGGGAGTATTTCCTATGATAATTTCGGCTCGGAGTATACCAGTGAAAACCGTCTCAATGTCGATCTGAACATCGGCAATCTGCTGGGCAGTGGGGACCTGCTGACGCTCAGAGGCATAACGGGTCTGGATGACATCGATTTTGATAACCTGTCCTACCTCCGGGCGGAATATGCCGTTCCGATCACGTATTACGGAACAAAGATGGGGGGCTACTACGCCAACAGCCGATATAAAGTGGGTAAGGAGTACGAACCGCTCGAGATTCACGGAGAAACTCACCTGGCGGGCCTTTATCTGACGCATCCATTGATCAAGACCCGAATGCACACTCTGGATTTGAAGCTGGGTTTCGATTACAAGGATATTTACGAATACATGCTTGATGAATTGGCCAGCAAGGATAAGATTCGCGTCGCCAGCCTGGGAGCAACCTACAATTTCATCGATAAATTCTACGGAAGAAATATTATCAGTGTAATTTATCATCAGGGCATCCGGGATCTGTTCGGAGGAACCGGCAAGAACGAACGGGAATCGAAACGGCAGGGCCTGTGGGAACAGCTTTTCGGCAACAACGACATTGATGTGCCGAGAATCCCAACAAGCCGGCTCTACGCGGACGGAGGATTTTCCAAAGGCACCCTGGATCTAGCGAGAGTCCAGAAACTTCCCGGATATAATTACATGCTCCTGAAAGGATCCGGTCAGATTTCCGGCGATAATCTGTTTGTGGCCGAGCAATTTTTCATCGGCGGAATCAGCACGGTCAGAGGATTTTCATCGGCATCGCAGGGCGGCGATCAGGGATACTGTGTTTCAGCCGAATTCCATCTGTCACCCGTTTTTCCCGAGGCTAAAATTATCAACCAGACCTTCGGCGATATGTTCAAGTTTGTTTTATTTATCGATCACGGCGGCGTGTTTAAAAATGACGTTCTGCCGGGAGAAGACGAGGACGAATATCTGACCAGCATCGGAGCAGGTTTCCGGCTCTATGCGGGCAAATATTTTTCCGTCCGTCTGGATTACGCCGTACCCAGAATAGACGGCGTTTTTGAAATAGACGACGCAGAGCTCTATGCACAGGTGGCGTTTGTTTTTTAAAACACAATGACATCCTCTGTCTGGTCTGATAAAAAACACCCGCATCTTGAATGTTTTTGGAATTTTTACATACAAGTTTCAGTACCGTGAGAAATTTGGAGATGCATTGGTGCGGAAAACAAATTTATTTATTAGAGGCTTTATAAAGAACGGGTAAATAAAGAAGATCAACAAATCAAGAGTTAAAAATCAGGAGAAGAACGAAAGGAGGTTTTATGCGAATCAGAAAAGGCAGGAACGCAAAGGTGCTGTCATGGATCATGATGGTCATGTTTGTGTTATACGCCGGCACGGCATGGGCATTGCCCAGTGTAGGATTTCCCGATAGCGGTTCGTCTATAACGAATGACGGCAAGACCATGACCATTAACCAGACGAAGGAAAAATCAATTATCAACTGGAATAGCTACAATATCGCAAGAGGTGAAACTGTCGCGTATAAAGGTCAGGATGTCAATTGGATATCTTTAAACCGTGTTAGAGGCGAATCCGCTGATGACACAGCCCCTTCCCGGATATTGGGACAGATTACCGCGGATGGTGCGGTCTGGGTCATCAACCCCAACGGGTTGCTGATCGGTTCCAGCGCCAAGATTAATGTGGGAAGTTTTCTGGGTTCGACTCTGGACATTGACGATGGTAACTTTAATACTGCAGGAACCTACTCCTTCAGATATGGGTTGAACGGCATTATCAATCAGGGCAAAATAACTACGACAAACGGCGGGTATGTGGCTCTGCTGGCGCCCTCCATCACCAATAAGGGTACCATCACCACACCGTCAGGACAAACCTTAATCGCATCAGGCAATACCGTGAACCTGCATATAGAGGGCAACATCATAGACGCCACTGGATTGAACGAAGCAACAGATTCTGAAGCTTTGGGCATCGTTAACTCGGGCAAAATCTATGCTGACGGCGGTAGCATATTACTTTTTGCAAATAGCGCGGGTGACCCCTTAAAAACCGTCATTAACAACACCGGCCTCATCCAGGCAAGAACCATCGCCACAGGAGAGGATAAGTACAAAGCGGGCTCCATCCATCTTCTGGGTAACTTTTCAGGTCATGGCAACAGCAACACCATCAACGTTGGCGGCACGCTGGATGCTTCCGCGCCCAACGGCGGTGACGGTGGAGGGATAGAAACATCCGCAGCCAGAGTGATGGTGGCCAGTAACGCAAACGTAACCACCAATGCGCCGAAGGGAGAAACCGGAATCTGGTTGATTGATCCGGTTGGCGACTTTAACATCGGTCCGGCATCCGGTGCGGGTGAGGGCGGCTCCATTACCGGTTCCAAACTCGGCAGCACGCTGGGCAAAACCAAAGTGGAAATTCACACCGCTCATCCGGGCAGCATCAATGTCAATCAGCCTGTTTCCTGGAGTTCAAACAACTGGCTGAGTCTGAATGCCGATGAATATATCAATCTGAACAAAAACATCACCGCCACCGGAAAAAACGCAGGGCTGGGACTCAACAGCGATGACGCGCCGTGGCCTGATGGTTTTCCTGACGGTCCCGGAGATGGTGCGCCTGCTTATTTCCTGCAATTAAACAATGGCGCCGTCATTACGCTTTCCGGAGCGGAGGCTGAACTTGAAATTAATAGGGAACCCTACACGGTCATCAACAGCGCAAATGTCCGTTTCCTGGATTTTCAATTCAATACCCCGGACCTTGGTGAAAATTACGCGCTCGGCACCAACATCAATGCCTCTGTCACGTCCGGGTGGAATGGCGGAGCAGGTTTCACGCCCATTGGAACTGAAGGCGAACCCTTTACCGGTAATTTTAATGGTTTGGGTCACACCATTTCCAATCTTACCATTAATCAGCCTGACGGCAACGGAATCGGTCTGTTCGGGTCCAACAGTGGATTCATTACGAATGTCGGTCTGACGGACGGCAGTGTCACCGGATTGGCACATGTTGGCGCTCTGGCAGGCTTCAATGACGGTTATATCTTTAACTCTTACTCCACAACTGCCGTTCAGGGACATGTGGACGTTGGAGGACTGGTCGGTGAAAACACGAGTGAAAATTGGATTGTCGACTCTTACGCCACCGGCAAAGTTACCGGGATTAAAGATGACGGTGGTTACGGCGGCCACAAGATTGGCGGACTGGTTGGAGATAACGATGGATTTATCTTCAATTCTTACGCTAAAGGCGCGGTCAGTGGTTATGATTACATCGGCGGACTCGTCGGCGTCAACAATGGCCCGATTGATTATTCCTTCGCGACGGGAGCGGTTAGCGGCACTTACTATGTCGGCGGACTCGTCGGGGAAAATAACAGTGTAATCGCCGACTCCTATGCCACGGGAAAGGTCTCCGGTGTCAGCTTCGTGTTTCCCGGTGGCAACGAAGCTTTTAGCGAAGATGTTGGCGGACTCGTCGGAAATAATCACGATAAAGTTGTTGATTCCTATGCGACAGGGACAGTTACTGGCTATGAAGATGTCGGCGGACTCGTCGGAGATAACGAAGGCGGCGTGGTCGAAGACTCCCGCGCAACAGGCAAGGTCTCCGCTGTGGAATACGTTGGCGGGCTCGTCGGGTGGAACGACGGCATGATTGAAGACTCCTATGCCACAGGCAAGGTCTCCGGTAATTATGAAGTCGGCGGACTTGTCGGGGAAAACGACGAAGGTATGATCACGAGATCCTATGCCACAGGCGCCGTCACGGGTATCACTTACGTCTATCCTGATGGTTATGAATACAACAGCGAAAATATCGGCGGACTTGTCGGGCGGAGTAGAAGCATGATCGATAGCTCCTATGCCACAGGTAAGGTCTCCGGCGATGAAAATGTCGGAGGACTTGTCGGAGACAACGGCAGCATGATTACGAAATCCTACGCCGCAGGTAAGGTCTCCGGCGATGAAAATGTCGGCGGACTCGTCGGAGTCAACAACGGCCCGATTGATTATTCCTTCGCGACGGGAGCGGTTAGCGGCACTTACTATGTCGGCGGACTCGTCGGGGAAAATAACAGTGTAATCGCCGACTCCTATGCCACAGGCGCTGTCAAAGGCAGCGATGATGTCGGCGGTTTAGTTGGTCTCAATTATAACGGTGACATTATCGACACGCATGCCGACGGCAATGTCACCGGCGCGAGTAATTATGTTGGCGGACTCGTTGGGTACAATGACCTCGACAGTCTAATTCTCAACTCTTACTCCATCGGTAAGGTCAGCGGCAACTCGTCTGTCGGCGGACTCGTCGGCTACAACAGCGGTGACATCATCAACACGGATGCCTGGGGGAACATTACCGGTAAAGAAGCGGTCGGCGGTCTGGTCGGATTCAATGACCACGACAGTGTGATTGTCAACTCTTACTCCATCGGCACGGTCAGCGGCAACTCGTCTGTCGGCGGACTCGTGGGACATAACAATAACAGCGTGATTATCAGTTCCTACTGGGATATGACGACATCCGGCACGATCGTGGGTGTCGGCAGCAGCAACGGCAACATATTTCCGGAGGAAGTGACCGGTTTGGACACCCCTGCGATGATGCAGGAAAGCAGTTTTGAAGGCTGGGATTTCGATAATGTCTGGTCTATTGATGAAGGTGTGACCTATCCATTGGTTGGTGTTCTGGCACCATAAATTAAATTTCTTTATTAACCCAACATTTCTTCTCCCTATTTCAAGGGAGAAGAAATGTTGGGTTTTAGCATGACAGACACGTGACAAATCCCTTTTAACAAACGGATCCTGACGTATGTTCCCCATGTAGCGGTATGGATGCTGGTGGCGATGAACCATCATTAATATAAATTAAACCTTAAAAACCCTTTTCTCTCTCAATAAGAGGGAAGGGTATGTCTTTTTCTGAAACCTTCTTTTCAAAACCCCGCCTCAACGCCCTGAAAATCTTAAAATCAAGTCGTTTGCAAAAAAAGGCATATTTATATATAATTTCAAAGGTAAGATTGTCATCATCCTGGCAAAAGATGATTGCAGAGTTACTTGTTTGACGATGGGTAAGTCATTTATGAAATATCAAAGGACTTTTAAAACATTCAGACATACAGGATTTTTCAACCTGATCCTGCCTGTAATGCTTTTGTTATTTCTGTCCGCGTGCGGCATGGCATCCTCCCCTCAGCGCGTTGGCGGTCCGTGTACTTACAAACAGTACAAAGGCAATGCTGAAATCGTTTCGGTTAAACTTCTGCAGCAAAAAACCGGGGAATATGAAATCAGATTTTCCTTTTATCCGCAGGAAAAAATTCAGGAAGAGTTTGCCCGTGTCGAGGGCAAACAATGGTTGCTTGTCCAGGAAGATTCTTCTTTTCCGAAAAAAGATTTTCTGCAACAATACAATATCAAAGCGGGAAAACGATTCCCCTGCTATATGAAGGTGATTACAAGGGGAACCTGCACGCCGGTTCTGTTTGATTTTCCCTCAATACGCAACGGCAAGGCACAATAACAGTGTCTAGAATTTAACATCATACAGGCACGTCCGGAGGTCGCTGACATGAAACAAAAATTCCTATGGCCCAGCATTACTGTTTGTATAATATTAATATTTTTCATCTTACCGGTATCCGGCCAGGCGGACAGCACCACCTCGGGGCAACGAGAGCGGTATGTTCTGGATACCAGCCGTCCCGTAAAGACATTTCCCATCATGCGTCCGGATGATTTAACGATCCGAAAATGGCAGGACCGACTGGAAAGGGCACCGCGCGCGTACATCCGTGAAAAATATCACCACCGGGCCCATCCGAGAGCGAAAGCGCGTGTCGACCAGACAGGCAAGGTATCTTCCATCAATCTTCTCGGGCTTTTGACGTATACGCCGTCGGAAAACCAGGGATCGTGCGGCGATTGCTGGGCATGGGCCGGAACGCGTGTTATGGGCATTGATCTGAATACGCAACGGGGAACCGCCGACAATCTTTCGGTTCAATTTATCAATTCCTGTTACGGAGAAAACGCCTGCTGTGGCGGCTGGCTTTCCGACGTTGTGGATTTCTACAACGGGAAATTGATGGCCATTTCCGCAGCCAATACGAATGCGTTCTTTCAGGACGGCACTTTTCGGTGCAGTTACTTCGGCGCTTTCTCCAAGGTATCCTGCGAAAATATTACGACAGCGGCCAACTACCCCATCCAATCCATATCTGAAGCCACGGTGCACACGACAGGCATTTCGCAGGCCGAGGCTATCTCCAACATAAAGAATGTTCTGAATCAGGGGAAAGCCATCTGGTTCGCGTTTTTTCTTCCTGACAATGCCTCCTGGAATAGTTTCTATAATTTCTGGAACAATCAGTCGGAAAATGCCCTCTGGGATCCGGATGTTTACTGCGGTCAAACCTGGGATGCCTATGAGGGCGGCGGTCATGCAGTGACCCTGGTCGGCTACGATGATTCTGCTTCCGATACGGATGATCACTACTGGATAGTGCTCAACAGTTGGGGAACAACCGCCGGCAGACCCAACGGGATCTTTCGCGTTAAAATGTATATCAATTACAATTGCACGCTTCGCGGTCTTTCCAGCTATCCGCTTGGATTTCAGACGCTCAATATTGAATGGGGTGCCGGACAGGCTGACCCCGTTGACAGGACAGCGCCAGTCGTGACAGCCTTCTCGGTCTCCACCGTTTCAAAATCGCTTACGGTGCCTGTCAACGTCTTTACGGCAACGGACAACGTGGAGGTAACCGGCTACATGATTACCACTTCTTCAGCGAAACCCTTATCATCGGCGGCCGACTGGTCGGCAACCGCTCCGGCAAGTTATACTTTTTCCTCCACGACATTGGGCACAAAAACGTTATACGCCTGGGCCAGGGATGCCGCAGGAAATGTTTCCTCTTACAAAAGCGCCTCGTTTACGCTCAGCATGCCTGATCTGATCATCTCGGCTGTAAGCAACTTGTCCAAAACCATTACGGCATCAAGACGAAGTTTTTCCATCTCCGACACGAATAAAAACCAGGGGAACGCCTCGGCGCCTGCTTCATCAACAAAATACTATCTGTCCACGACAACCGCCAGGACAGCCAATGCCGTGCTGCTCAACGGAACCCGCTCTGTCAGCGCACTGTCAGCGGGTAAAACGTCCAGAGGTTCAGTTAAAGTCACTGTTCCTCAGGGTATTGCCAAGACCGTTTATTATGTTGTGGCATGCGCAGATGATAATTTTGTCGTGAGCGAAAACAATGAATCCAATAATTGTAAAGTATCATCCCGGAAAATTACCGTGAAATATTAGAGACAAAGAAGCATCGGAAAGATATCAGACGCCATGGCTCAATAAAGACCGTGCTCGGATAATAAATCCATTTCGTCGATTATCCAATTGACGGAAGAAATACGAATATTAACAATGACTTTCTTTAAATGAAGCGTTCCATATGGCGTTTCAGTTGGCTGGATCAAGCATAAATTGTGTCTTGTAATTAATTACAGTTATGATAATGTAATTCGGATGCTGTTTCTCTGAACAGAACATTGATTAAAACTACGGAATACTGGAAAGTATTTTACTAAAAAGAGGGCTTATGAAGAATACATTTCAACTCACCTTGATTATTATTGTGCTTGTTGCATTATCCTTTCCTTCCAGCGGATTTGCCGCAACCCAGGAGGTTTTCGGTCAATATTGCGACGTGTATAACGGCGATATGAAAAACAAGAAAAAAGTGGACGATTTCAGAAAAGTGGTAAACGAGCAAGCCAAAAAAGATGGTGTAAAAAAATTAGTCAAGACATCCCGTTTCGCCAACGTCACGCCTGATTGCGTCAATTATGCCGTCGGTCATTACGTGGAAAAAACCACGGTTGTCGGACACACGGAAAGCGCGGAAAATAAAGGACGAAAAATTTGCGAGAAAGTCAAAATAAATTTTGATCCGGATGCGATCAGCAAATACCTCAGTCAGGAGTTTTGCCTCCAGGGATGGGATGCCGGCCAGGGAAATTCCAACTGGTGTTACGATGTTGACAACGTCCTGGCCAAAAAAGAAGACAAATTGAATGTCGGTTTGATTATCGAGACTCAGATTCCCAATCTGGCGTCCGATAAGAAAGAAGCCCTTGAAAAAGAAGAAGAAAAACAGTTTTTGGACATGGCGGAACGCCACCGGGACAAATATAACATTCTGGACAAAGATGCTTTTAACGCCGCGGCGGAAAAACAAAAAATATCATTATATGGCATTACAGATAATGACATCATGCAACTGGGCAAAGCCCTCAACCTGGATGCCGTCGTGCACCGCATGATTTATGAAAACAGCAGAACGACAAAAGTCCGCAAAATAAACACCGGAAAGATTCTATTATCTAACACTTATGAAACCGGCAGCGACACGGCTGTTGCAACAACGGACTGGGTGAAGTACGGCAAGCACAACAACGGCACGGTTCATTATTATAAAAAAGGCGGAGTTGTAAAAGACGGCGACGGCAATATTATCAAAATATTCAATAAATGGGTTTTTTCCAAAAAAGAAGTTTCTAATGCCATTCAATACAGACGTGAAAACAGATTATCGACCAGAGGTTACGATAAACTGTCGCACATGATTTATCTTTCCGAAATCGACTGTCAGAATCAGAGCGAGAGAATGATCTATTTGTACCTGTACGATAAGGACGGGAAATCTTTGTATGCCCACACGTACAACGACCCGGAATGGAACTATATCGAAACGGACTCAAACGCAGAAGCGCTTCTCAAAGCAGTTTGCAAGTAAGGTTGAAAGCATAATCTGCGCGGTAAACGGATTTTATATCGTCGCTAAACTGAATCGTATTTTAGAAACCGGTTTTGATTAATGCATGTTCCGGAAAGCGGAATGCATTGATTGTGATAAGTATTTTTGACTCGGACAATACGATAAGCAGGGAAATGTTGCAAAATATTACCCCGACCATGTCGACCGGAACAGTTCGCAATTTACACAAGCGCGAATCTCTCTTAATATCATGAAAACACCTGAAAATGTTCTGCTGATAATCAGAAGATCGCTCGGCGATGTTCTGGCGATGTCTCCGGTCATTGACATACTTTCCCGGCAATTTCCAAATGTGTCCATTGATCTGCTGGTCAACAGCGATACGGTCGCGGCGGCTAAGCTTCTGAACGGCATTCATCGTATCATCGCTTTGGAAGACGATGCGCTGAAAGATAATTTGCTTTTCTCTCTTAAGATGCAAATCGGTCTGACGCGAAAATTATTTCGTAAATACGACCTGGCAATTTCTTTTACCACGAATGAACGAAGCAACCTATACGCCTATCTGGCCGGTCGGACATCAGCCGGAGCGATGGATCCGACGTTCGCAAAAAACTGGTGGCATCGGCTGCTGCTTAATGCCGGTTATCTGATCAACCCGGAAAAACACATCCTGGAAAACAACCTCAGCGCCTTGCGCGGTCTCGGTATAACCATTGATCGGATAATCTTGTCTGCGAGGTATTCCGAAGCGTCCGGGCAAAAGGTACAGCAACTCTTAAAAGATTTGTCCGTCGACCGTTTTATCATTTTTCATCCGGCCGGCCGATTTCTCTGCAAATCGTATCCGCAAAATCTCCGCAACAGTCTTTTATATTTGCTTGATTCCTTGAATATTCCCGTCATTGTCACCGGGGGGAAAAGTGAGGTCGACCGACAGGTAGACGCCTCTATCCCGGACTTGAAAAATGTCCGATCGCTGATCGGCAGATTGTCCCTGGAGGAATGCGCCGCCCTGACCGCCATGTCGCTCGGCTACGTCGGTGTTGATACTTTCAACTGTCATTTGGCTGCGGCGTTTAATAAACCGGTGTTTGTCATGTTCGGTCCGACCATACCGGAAATCTGGTCGCCATGGTCCAATGAATTGCAGCGGGGTGGACGACGGGGTTCGGCGATTCAAACTTACGGGAACATTACACTTTTTCAATCGACGAAGGATTGCGTTCCCTGCGGACACTCCCAGTGCGAGAAACTCGACCGGCATTCCGCCTGCATGGAGGCAATAGACCCGCATACTGTTTTCGAGGCAGTCAGGCATTGGCTCTCTCAATCTCAACCGGCGAGCAACGGAAATGCATCCTAGAAACTGTTACCGGCTAAATAATTTTTTTACGCAAATAGTGTGCGACCAGCATTTCATCTCCGATGAAATGATCGCCCTGCTGCGTCATCCTGATGACTATCTCCGGCGGCACCCTTCCCGGATCGTGCAGAACAATTTTAAAAACAGGATCATTTTTCTGGAGATCGGCGCAACAAAAGCCATCGTCAAAATTCACAACTACAAATCAACATGGCACAGAATCAAGCGTTATTTCAGAAGAACACGCGCCAGCACGTCATGGCATTATTCTTTGTTGTTCAATGAAAATGGAATACCGACGCCGAAACCGATCGCGTATAAAGAAACCCGCATGGGCCCTCTGCGCGGAGGCTCCTATTTTGTCTATGAATGGGTTGACGGCATTACCGGCGACGAGTATTTCCTCAGAAATGAAAACAATGCGGAAAAAATTCAAAAGGCCGTTGAATCCATTGTGGACATAACGAGCAAAATAAAAAATCTCGGTTTAATTCACGGCGATATTCGCCTGAAGAACATTATTTTCAAAGGCGATGAAATATTTCTGACCGATTTTGACGATATCGGAAAACGAAGATGGTACAAACCCGGTTTCGTAAACAATCGTGATTTCCGGGGGCTGATCAAGGATATCCATTATAATGTGCCGAAGGCCATTCAACCGTTTTTCTTGTCTCGTCTGGCGTTGCTCGGCAATGATATCGAACACCTTGTGAAATCCTACCGGCATAAAGCATAGACGATGTATTACAACGGGATCAAGGAAAATAGACAGTTGATGATAAAATTTAATCTCGCGCTTGACGGACCGTCACCGTTTATCTAGAATCTTTTTCAAGCCAATCACGTTTTAAAGGATTTTCTTATCACGATCACAACAAAAAAAGAGGCGATGAAATTTGTTGTTTTGTTGCGTCCGTCGGAAGGGCTTTATTCCAAAGTATTTCGTCCATGGGTTCCTTTGTCTTTATTGGCCGCGGCGGCAAAACTTGATGCGGCCGGCTATCCGGTTACTCTGATAGACCAACGGACTTCTTCAGACTGGAAATCCGAACTTTATCACGCATTAAAGCAGAACCCGATTTGTGTCGGCGTAACGGCGATGACCGGTTCCCAAATCACCCATGCACTGGAGATGTCGGCTTTTGTAAAGCAACACTCATCCACGCCGGTTGTGTGGGGAGGGGTTCATGCAACCTTGTTCCCCTCGCAGACGCTGGAACATCCTTGCATCGATGTGGTGGTGAAGGGAGAAGGCGAAGAAACTTTTCTGCAACTTGTTTTACGGATTGAACAGGGTCAATCCCTGAAGAATCTGGAAGGCATTGCCTATAAAAATCACGGTCTCATCGTTCATAATCCGGAAAGGCCTTTTTTGGATTTGAATACCCTGCCTCCCATGCCTTACCATCTCGTTCACATTCCTCAATACCTGCACCGTTACTTCGATAATAAGCGCGTGCTCGAAGTCGAGACATCACGGGGCTGCCCCTTCAACTGCACATTTTGCTATAATCCTCTGTATGCCAAACGACAGTGGAGAGCGTTGAACGCGCCTCGTTTACTGGGGCTGTTAAAACCGCTTGTCGAAACATACGGCGTTAAAGCGTTTCATTTCGTAGACGATGGCTTTTTTATCGATAAGGAACGTACACGGGAGATTATGACCGGTGTGCTGAAACAACGATGGTCAATCAAAATGGGGTTTCAGGGGGCTCGCGTTGATACGATCGATCAAATGACTGATGCGGACTTAGATCTCGTTGTTGAAGCCGGAGGAGTTTTTTTACAGGTCGGTGTCGAATCGGGATCACCCCGCATACTGGATATTCTCAACAAACGCATTCATCCCGATCAGGTGGTAGCCTTCAATCGACGGCTGTCCCGTTATCCTCAAATGAAGGTGTATTATAACTTCATGTGCGGATTTCCTTCTGAAACCCGTGATGACGTTCTCAGGACGACTGCTCTGGCCTGGTCATTATTGCGCGATAATCCCAACGCCCTGATCAGCGCATTTCATTTCTATAAACCTTATCCCGGCACCCGTCTTCGCGAAAGGATCGTTCATCAGAGCGACGTGACACCGTCAACCCTGGAGGGATGGGGAACGTTCAATTGGACACAGTACATCGGGCACGATCAAGATGATGAAACGAGAAAACTCATGGAAAGAATCGAAACCGTCAGCATATTCGTCGATCAGAAAATGAATTATCAGTCCGATTCTTTGATGATGAAAATGCTGGCCGCCTTGTACCGTCCCGTAGCACGATTTCGCTTCAAACATCATTGGTATGCATGGATGCCGGAACACTTTTTACGCAGGTGGATGGGGTGATCGCGTTTAATATTGGTTGACAGACCTTTATTGCTTCTCTAAAATATTCTCGCAAAAATGTCTGTTGCGCCAGCAGGTAATGCCGAATCAACAAACGGTAAATCAATGGCAAGGATAATAACGTGACGAGAACGATAGCGCCAGGGAAACTTCCCGTAATCTTATTGTACAATGTGGATCCGGATTGGACAACGGAAGAAAAAAATGAGGTGATCCGGCAATCAACCGAACTCGGCGATGCCCTGCAAAAACAAGGCTATCCCACCGTCGCCATCGCCATGGAAGATGACGATATTGCCGCTCATCTTCGTCCTTTCGATCCCGGCAAATATATCATTTTCAACTGGTGCGAGGGACTGCCGGGCATCGCACACAGTGAATGGCTGGTCGCAAAAAAGCTGGAATCGCTGGGCTATACTTTTACCGGTGCCGATTCCGTTGCGCTGGCGCTGGCTCAGGATAAACAGCGAATCAAGATTATTCTGGATGGCGCTTCCATTCCCACACCTCCGTGGCGAATTTGCGATTCTCCTGATGTGCGGGACTGGGCAATCTTTCCGGCAATTGTCAAGCCGCAAAACGAACATTGCTCTGCTGGCATCACACCGGAGTCCGTGGTGATGAGTCCGGGGGACTTAAAAAACCGTATATCGTTTATTTTGAACCAATACGCTCAACCGGCGCTGGTGGAAGATTTTATTGACGGCCGCGAATTTCATGTCGCGGTCTGGGGCAATGAAAACATTTCCGTATTGCCCGCGGCGGAAATGGATTTCTCCGGTTTCGGTAATCTCAAAGACAGGCTCTGCACATATGATGCGAAGTTTATTCCGGGTTCCCTTCATTACGAAGAAATTAAAACGCTTTTACCGGCACCGCTCACCGCGAATGAAAAAAAATCGCTGGACAAGGTGTGCCGCGACGCTTACCGGGCGACGGGATGCCGGGACTACGCCCGGATGGATATAAGGCTTCGGGATAATGTTTTTTTTGTTTTGGACGTGAACCCCAATGCCGATATCAGCTCTGATGCCAGTATGGCCTGCGCGGCCGAAGTCGACGGGATCACTTACGCTCAAATGGGCAGCCGGATTGTGCAAATGGCCGCCAAACGACATCCGGTTTTCGGAAAAATGTTCTGACATTGACTTTTACGGGCCTATGAATTAAAAGTAAGGGATGAAATTTTAAGGAGTTCGAACTGAATGAAGAAAAAAGATTTACTCAAGACAAAAGTTGAACACATTGACATCAAAAAAATCAATGCGGTGGACATTATCAACGCGATGAAAAAAATGTCCTTTTCAGCCCGTGATCTGGCCAACGCCGCCGATATTTACGACCGCATGTTGAAGGAAAAAAACTGTGCGATCATTCTGACACTGGCCGGCTCCACGTCCGCCGCCGGTTGCATGCAGATTTACGTTGATCTGGTAAAAAATAACATGATCGATGCCATCGTGGCCACCGGCGCTTCGATCGTCGATATGGATTTCTTTGAAGCGTTGGGTTTCAGTCATTATCAGGGCACTCCTTTTATTGACGACAAACTGCTTCGCAAACTGTACATCGACAGAATTTATGACACCTTCATCAGCGAGGATGATTTACAGGCGTGCGACCGCGCCATCAAAAAAATCGCCGATGCTCTCGACCCTCGGCCTTATTCTTCCCGGGAGTTTATCGCCGCGATGGGCAAATACCTGGTTAAACACGCTAAAAAGAAAATGTCGCTGGTTCAGGCGGCATATGAAAATAACGTTCCGATTTTCTGCCCGGCATTTTCAGACAGCTCCGCCGGGTTCGGTCTGGTGTTGCATCAGCATGAACATCCCGACAATCATGTCTCCATTGACTCGGTTAAAGACTTCCGGGAACTGACCGATATTAAAATCAAGACGGGAACTACCGGCCTATTGATGATCGGTGGCGGTGTCCCGAAAAATTTCGCTCAGGATACCGTGGTTTGCGCAGAAATTCTGGGGAAAGATGTGCCTATGCACAAGTACGCCGTCCAGATTACCGTGGCGGATGTGCGTGATGGCGCCTGCTCGAGTTCCACACTGAAGGAAGCAAATTCGTGGGGAAAAGTGGATTCATCATGTGAACAAATGGTTTATGCCGAAGCAACAACGGTTCTGCCGCTACTGGCCAGTTACGCCTATCATAAAGGAAACTGGAAAAAACGAAAAAAATGGCATTTATCGGATATTTTTAAATAAATATTCCTGTAATCATTTAATATTTTTACCCGCTTCGGCCTGAATGGTATAAAAATTAAAATGCAGGAAACGATCGGGACGTATGGCCGGAATAACACCATTTTGGTCACATTAACTGCTTTGAGCCTAACAATCCGTCCTGTTTTTTTTGCACGTTAAACTATACAAATATGAACCGTTTGATATTATTACATTTTATGCTGGATGTCGCCCGGTATTTGCGGACGTCTTTTCATACGGCATCGGGCATGTAAATTGCTTAAAATATTAAGATAATGCATTATATTGTTGATCAAATGATGCCGGACAATGACACGGAATATTCTCGTTATCTCCATGATTAACCATTTATTTTGAGTAAAAATGGGAAAAAAAATTAACCCGATCAATCAACCCGATAAAATTTCTTCTTCCACAAACGATGATCTTTCTCTGCTGGCAAAGACGATTATCGCGAATGCCGGCGTAGGTATTTATATCGTTCACAACAGCAAATTCGTTTACGTCAGTGATCTGTATCAGAAAATTACGGGCTATACGGAAAAAGAACTGATCGGTGATTATTCCCTCAAAAATATTTATCCCGAAGACAGAGGCAAGGTAAGAGATCAGGCTATAAAATGTTTAAAGAAGCAAAGTTTTGAGCCCTATGAATACAGGTTTATCAGAAAAGATAATGAGCTCAGGTATATTCTGGAAACAGTCACCCCGATCATCCATCAGGGGGAAAGAGCCACGCTGGGAAGTTTCATGGATATCACCGAGCGCAAAATCGCGGAGGAAAAATACAGAAACATTCTGGAAAATATTCAGGAGGGGTATTTTGAAGTCGACCTTGCCGGCAATTTCACTTTCTTTAATGATGCCGTCCCCCGTGTTCTCGGATACTCCCGGGAAGAATTGATCGGCATGAATAACCGGCTGTACACTCCAGACAGAGAAACGGCCCGAAAAGTTTTTCAGGCTTATCATCATGTTTATCAAACAGGTATTCCTTTGAAAGAAGTCGGATGGCACATCATCCGGAAAGACGGCACAAAAAGATATATTGAAGGTTCCATCTCCTTACTGAAGGATGCGCATGGAAAGCCGGTCGGATTTCGAGGAATCACGCATGATGTCACGGAGCGGAATCAGGCCGAGGAGGCGCTCCGTCAAAGCGAGGAAAAATACAGAAACATTCTGGAAAATATTCAGGAGGGGTATTTTGAAGTCGACCTTGCCGGCAATTTCACTTTTTTTAACGATTCTCTGTGTCGCATAACCGGTTGCTCTAGGGAAGAATTACAGGGAGCCAACTACAAGCGTTTCTCCGATAAAGAAAATTCGCAAAAAGTTTTAATGGCGTTTAATAAGGTGTACAAAACAGGAGATCCCACCGAAGGATTTGACTGGCTGATTATCAGAAATGACGGTTCCACAAGATACATCGAAGCTTCCGTATCATTAAAACACGACTCGGCGGATCACGTATCGGGATTTAAGGGCGTTATTCGTGACATTACGGAACGCAAGAGAATAGAGCAGGAACTCAATCACATGGCAACCCATGACGCGCTGACCGGATTGCCCAATCGTCTGATGTTCAGCCAGTTGCTGGATCACGCCATACAATCCGCACAGCGTAATAAAAAACAACTGGCGGTGTTATTTATTGACCTGGATCGCTTCAAAATTATCAATGATTCGCTCGGGCATGAAGCCGGCGACAAACTTTTGAAGGAAATGGCTCTGCGGTTCAAACAATCTTTACGCACCGTTGATGTCGTCGGACGTCTCGGCGGTGACGAGTTTACCATTCTGGTTGAAGATTTCAGCAATTTGAAGCAACTGGAATTTCTGGCAAAAAAAATTCTGGCCACGGTTATGCAACCCTTTGCCATTATGAAGGAAGAATGCCGCGTAACAGCCAGCATCGGCATCAGCGTCTTTCCCCAGAACGGTCTCGATGAACAGTCCCTGATGAAAAATGCCGATATCGCCATGTATTTCGCCAAGGAAGAGGGCAAGAACAATTTCCAGTTCTATTCCGAGAATCTTCGTTCCATGTCCAATGAGAGACTCTCGATTGAAACCAATCTTCGTCATGCGTTGGAACGCAATGAATTATTTCTCCATTATCAGGCCAAGTTGGATTTAAAGACAAGAACCATTACGGGGGTGGAAGCTCTGCTTCGCTGGAATAACCCGCAAATCGGACAGATCACCCCTACTCAGTTTATTCCCATAGCCGAAGAAACAGGGCTGATCGTTCCTATCGGACGATGGGTAATCCAAACCGCCTGTGCTCAAAATGTTGCCTGGCAGAAACAGGGATTGCCTCCCGTTTGTATGGCAGTGAATTTATCGCCGCGTCAGCTCATGCATGAAAATTTTCTGGCCGATGTTCAAACAGCACTGAGCAAAACAGGCATGTCTCCCCATCTTTTGGAACTGGAAGTGACCGAAAGCATGGTTATGCATAATCCATCGCGCTTTATTCCGATTTTAATCAAAATAAAAGAGATGGGTGTACGGCTCGCCATTGATGATTTTGGAACAGGGTACTCTTCGCTGGCTCAGATAAAGAATTTCCCGATTGATACGCTGAAAGTGGACCGATCGTTTATCCGCAATCTTCCGCAAGACGCCGACAACAAGGCCATCACCGAAGCAATCATCATCATGGGGAAAAATCTGAGCCTTACCGTTGTGGCCGAAGGCGTGGAAACCAAGGAGCAGGAAAAATTTCTGAAGGATCAAATCTGCGATGAAATGCAGGGCTTCTATTTCAGCAAGCCGATCAGCCCGGACGGCTTTGCTGATCTTCTCCGCAAGCATTCCGGTCTTACAACAGGATCTGTTCGTAAATCTTGACGCTTTGAAAATTTATTTTTCATTCCCGGGCATCAGCTCCGCGCCAGACTTTCCTCCAGCGCGGAAATGTCCACAGCGCCCTTGTCGTTGACGTTGGTTTTGAATTGCCTGACACCCTGAGCAACCGCATGAAGCTTTGCGGGAGAAGCAATTGCGCAGACGTTCATGTCGGATAGTTTCTCTATATCCGACGACAAAAAATCAAAGGTCCCCGTCACCGCAGCTTCCACAATATCCGACGTGACCAAGTTCAAACGTCCCTCCCCATAAAGTTCAAAGGCGAAATCTTTCAGCGCCATACAGTCCACAACGTTAGCGACGGTATAAGCAACGTTATAGATTTTGTCGTAATTGATATCGGCAACAGGGCCTAATCCGAACAACAGCAGTATTTCCGCCCCGATTCTGCCGGGAAAAGGAATCAGTGTTTTTTCATCAAAACGACCGCTGATTCTTCCGTGTTTGATTTCCCGGGAAATCATCCCGTTAAGACGCCAGTCAATAAACCCGCCGATGCCGCGCGGCGGCTTTTCATCCGCAAAGATCCCCAGCACCAGACATTTATGTTTTGGCAGATCGGGATTTTCTGTCGAGAGATTTAGCTGCATTATTCTTATTTAATTTCAAATTGAGAGCATCGAGGATGCCGTTGATGAACGAACCGGAGTTTTCCGAGCCGAACGTTTTCCCCAGATCGACGGCTTCGTTCAGAGTAACTTTCGGCGGAATGTCATCACAGTAGAGAAATTCAAATACGGCCAGGCGTAAAATACTGATATCAACGCGGGACATCCGTCCCAGCGACCAGTTATCCGAGCACCCGGCAATAAGCTTGTCCAGTTCCTCTTTGTGCTCGCATGTTCCCTGCACCAGAAATTCAGCAAATTCTTTAGCCGTTTTGGGAGCAACAAAATTACCCCAGAAAAGCTTCAAGGCCTCCTGTTCATCGATATTCACAAAATTAAGACTGTACAGAACCTGTAAGGCAATTTCTCTCGCCTTTCTCCGCCCGCGCATTTAATTATAAACCCTCAAAGAACGTGTCATCACGATGCTGTATTATGATTTAACAGACCTTCGCTTCTATTTCAAATCTTCTTGAATAAATCCACCATTTCTATCGCTGTCATCGCCGCGTCGGCCCCTTTGTTGCCCGACTTGGTTCCTGCGCGCTCGATCGCCTGTTCAATGGTATCGGTTGTCAGAACGCCGAAAACCACAGGCACTTCCGTATCCAGACCAACCACGGCAATCCCTTTGGAGACCTCGGCGCTGATGTATTCAAAGTGTGGCGTGGCGCCGCGAATGATCGCGCCCAGACATATGACGGCGTCAAAGCGTTTGCTTTTGGCCAGCTTTTTCGCGGTCAGCGGTAATTCAAAAGAACCGGGGACTTTGTAAATGACAATATCTTTATCTTCCGCACCCGCTCTGATCAAAGCGTCAATGGTTCCTTCAATCAACCTGCCGCAAATAAAATCGTTAAAACGGCTGGCCACGATGCCAAACTTCATTCCTTTGGCGACAATTTTTCCCTCAATTATTTTCGGCATAGTTTATTACCATCCTTATGTTTAATGTTTCATGTCGTTCATTTTTCCGCACGGATATTAAAAACAGATTCCCGGCAGTACGGAAAGACAGTTGGACCTTTTTATATCTTTAAAAGATGTCCCATCTTTTTTTTCTTCGTTTTCATGTAATGAAGGTTGTTTTCATTGGGATCTATTTCAATGGGAACACGTTTGACAATCTCAATCCCGTAACCTTCCAGTCCGACTATTTTTTTCGGATTATTGGTCAGCAATCGCATCTTGCGCACACCCAGATCAGCCAGAATCTGGGCGCCGATTCCATAATCTCGCAAATCCGGTTTAAATCCAAGTTCAATATTGGCTTCCACCGTGTCCTTACCCTCTTCCTGAAGAGCGTAAGCCTTGATCTTATTGACCAGACCAATCCCCCGGCCTTCCTGACGCATGTAAACGATTACGCCTTTGCCTTCTTTTTCCACCATGCTCATTGCGCGATGCAGCTGATCGCCGCAGTCGCATCGTCTGGAACCGAAAAGATCGCCGGTGAGACATTCCGAGTGAACCCTGACCAGGACTTCATCTTCGTCTTTGATATCGCCTTTGACCAAAGCAATATGCTGCCAGTCATCAACATCGTTTTCATACACGATCATCTTAAACTCGCCGCCGAAACAGGTCGGTATCGTCGCTTCCGCCATTCTTCTGATGAGCGATTCGTTCTGCATGCGATAATCAATAAGATCGGCAATCGTAACAATTTTCAATTTATGTTCGCGGGCAAAAATTTCCAGATCCGGCATTCTGGCCATCGTGCCGTCGTCTTTCATGATCTCGCAAATCACACCGGCCGGCGTCAAACCGGCCAGACGGCACAGATCAACCGAGCCCTCCGTCTGTCCCGTACGCACCAAAACGCCGCCTTTTTTGGCGCGAATGGGGAAAACATGTCCGGGACTGACCAAATCCTCCGGCTTGGCCAGCGGATTCACAGCTGCCTGAATAGTCGTCGCCCGGTCTGCGGCGGAAATGCCGGTCGTCACACCGTGTCGCGCTTCGATGGAAATGGTAAACGCGGTGCCGAAACGGGCCTGATTATCCTGAACCATTTGTTTTAGGTTAAGTTTATCCGCCGTTGCTTCATTCAGTGTTAAACATATCAAACCACGGCCGTAACGGGCCATGAAGTTGATGGTTTTGGCCGTGGCGAACTGAGCCGCCATGCAGATATCGCCTTCATTTTCGCGATCTTCATCATCAACGAGAATAATCATTTTCCCGTTTTTGATATCTTCAATTGCTTCCTGAATCGTGCTGATTGCCATGTGATTATCCTTACGTCTTAAAAACCATGTTTTGCCAGAAAATCCTTATCGATTCCCCGGTTCGTTTGCAATAATTTTTCCACATACTTGCCTAAAATATCCGTTTCAATATTCACCAGATCTCCTTCTTTCCGGATCACCAGCGTGGTATTGGCCGCCGTATGCGGGATAATATTAACATAAAACCGGCTTTTTTCAAGTTTGTTCACAGTCAGGCTGATGCCGTCGACAGCGACCGAACCTTTTTCCACAATATAACGGGAAATATTTTCGTTCATTTCCACGGCCAGAATCAACGATCCCGATTTCTGAGTTTGAGAAAGCACTCTGCCTGTAGCATCGACATGTCCCAGAACAAAATGACCGCCGACAAAACCGCCGACCCGCAGAGATTTTTCCAGATTAACCTTATGTCCCGACTGCAGCAATTTCAGCGTGGTTCGGGAGAGCGTCTCCGCGGAAACATCCGCCTGAAAATTATTTTGCTGCAGGGAGGTCACCGTGAGACAGGTCCCGTTCACGGCAATGCTGTCGCCGATGGAAACTTCCGCCAGGCTTATGCCTGTTTCAATTTCCAGAACGGCGTCCGCGCCCCTCATCGTCAAACGCTTTACCTTGCCCTGTCCTTCTACGATTCCGGTAAACATATCTATTTTTTACCCTTGCTCAACAAATCTTTCAGTTCGGACATAAACTCACCGACGTCGCGGAACTGCCGGTAAACCGATGCAAATCTCACATAGGCAACACCGTCGAAATTTTTCAACTCGCTCATGATCTTTTCTCCAATAACCGTGGACGAGATTTCTTCGGCTTGCATTTCCTGACAGGCCTGTTCAACATTTTCGACAAGTTTATCAATCGCCTCCATGCTGATCGGCCGTTTCTCGCAGGCTTTCTTCAAACCGTTTAATATTTTTTGCCGGTCAAACTGTTCGCGACGTCCGTCTTTCTTGACCACCATGGGCAGAACATCTTCCACGTATTCATAGGTGGTAAAGCGCTTGGTGCACCCCAGACATTCCCGGCGGCGGCGGACGGCTTTGCCGTCCTTGCTGATTCGGGAATCGATCACCTTATTTTCCGTATGACCACAAAAAGGGCATTTCATGATAATGTCACCTTATATTGTTAAAGTTGCTCTACGCCGATCCCCGCTTCTTTAAGCATCTCCGCGGCCAGTTGATCGTGATAACCGTCGCGGATGACGACACGGCTAATCCCGGCATTAATGATCATCTTGGCGCAAATGACACAGGGGTGGTTCGTGCAATACAGCGTTGACCCCTTGGTGCTGACACCGTGAAGCGCCGCCTGAATAATCGCGTTTTGTTCCGCATGCAGTCCGCGGCACAGTTCATGACGCTCCCCGGATGGAACATTGAGTTGTTCGCGCAGGCAGCCGATATCCAGGCAATGCTGCAACTTGGACGGAGCGCCGTTATAACCTGTGGCCAGAATACGGCTGTCGCGCACCAGTCCCGCACCCACCGATCTCCTGCAACAGGTGCTCCGTCTGGATACAAGTTCGACAATATCCAGAAAATAATTATCCCAATCCGGTCTTTTTCTCTTTTTCTCCTGCGCACCGGATGCCGATGATTTTTTTACAGCCATAATGATTTACCACGGGAATAATTTCCCGTTCCGGTTTCGGTTAAAGATTTCTAATCCGGTCCTGATACAAAGGAAAGCGATCGCAAAGTGCTTTGACCTTTTCCGCGATGGCCTTATTTTTCTGCTCATTATTGATGTCTTTGATCACATCAGCGATGTAAGAGGCAATCAGACGCATTTCGTTTTCCTTCATGCCTCGGGTGGTCACGGCGGGAGTGCCTATTCTGATGCCGCTGGTAACCTGAGGGCTCTTCGTATCAAAGGGAATGCCGTTTTTGTTGACGGTAATCGAGGCGCGGTCCAGCGCTTCCTGAGCGTCCTTGCCCGTAACATTCTTGTCGGTTAAATCAACCAGCATCAAATGATTGTCCGTCTGTGCCTGATATTCCTTGAATGCCGGCTGAAGCGCTTCCTTGAAGGCAACCGCCTTGGCGGCAATAACATGCATCAACGGGCCGCCCTGCATGCCCGGGAAAACTCTGCTGTTAAGTGTTTTTGCGTAAGCTTCCTTGCACATGACCACACCGCCGCGCGGTCCGCGCAACGTTTTATGCGTTGTTGTAGTGACAAATTCGCAAACCGGAACCGGAGAGGGATGCAATCCGGTGCAAACCAGACCGGCGATATGCGCAATATCCGCCATAATCACGGCGCCGACTTCATCGGCGATTTTGCGGAATTTATCAAAATCGATGGTTCGCGGGTAAGCACTGGCGCCGACGATAATCATTTTGGGCTTGTGTTCC
>JAGVUJ010000055.1 GCA_019136325.1 Deltaproteobacteria bacterium | reverse complement strand
GTCTCTGTCAGTTATTCTTGGCCGCGGCGCCATGGCGGAATTTGCCGTTTACCGTAAATCTTATTCCGATGAAGCGAGAACGGATTTGAAGGTCTCCCACATCTCCCGAAGCTCCGAAAAAAATCTTTCTTATCATTTTCGCCTGGTTTTTCCCGAACAGTCTGCTGCGGCGCCTGTCCTTTCTGCGCAGCCGCCTTTTCCTGCTGCTGGCGTCTGACGTCCTCTTCCTTCCGCAGGCGTTCTATTTCCAACCGGATGGAATCGGTGTTGTCCTTTTCCGCCCGTTGAGCCTGAGCCCCCTTCCCTGAAAGCTCCGCAAGCGCGGCCGGTTGACTTTGCGGGTCATGATTCTCGCCGCTCTCTCCGCGAAAATGTGCGACCAGACCTGCCGGTCCATCCTTTTGGACACGCTCGATTATTTTTTGGATGCTGAATTTTCCCGCCTGTTCTTTCATTTCCGTGTTGGCCTGCTCAATTTTTGACAGAGCCTCATCAAACGATACTTTCTCGCCCTTGGAAGCTAATTCTTCGATGGATATCTTTTCCCCGGCTGATTCTTTCTCGGATACGACGGGCGAAATTTGATTCTTTCTCGGATACGACGGGCGAAATTTGCTCCTGTGTTTCCGTCTCGTTCCAGCCTCGATACACGGCTATGCCGACGGTAATAAAAATCATCAAAGCAAAAACGAAGAGGCTGAATTTCCCCATTTTCATTCTCTGAGGTGAAAGAATGTTAAGACATGATTGAAATCATCGCGGTCGGCATCACAAAGGTGGTAACTTTCTGTTCTTGAGGAGTAGTGCTTTTCGCATTCGTTCTAAAAAAACCACGTCGTCAATATTGGTAACCACCGCTTCCGCCCAATCCCTCTCCCCGCATGGCAAAGTCAGAGAAATACTGGTCCTTGCTTGATGGTTGATCATAATAGGCATGAATTCCAACCTCTTCCGGATATGGTGCGGTTATAGAACTCCAATACCCCGTTGTCCATGTATTATCAATTATTGCAGAGAGCCCGCTATTCCATGTAACAAGCTTAAAATTTGTATTACTGGCATAACTCCAATTAATCGTTCCTTTTGGATATACGGAAGAAGATGCGGCATATATTTGTATTCTGTTTTGTCTCGAACCGGTGCACACGTCGGGAGAAACAGGTGGAGGATTGCATTCTTCACGCAGATTCAAGACAAAGGTTGTCCAGCTGTCAACAGCAAAACCATAAGGTTGGGCCAAAGTATAATCGATCAGTTCATATTTTCCCGTAGAGCTGTTTTTTTCCCACAAAACAATATAAGTGTTACCATTTCGGAGGGGTTGGAAACTTGTCCCGAAATTGTCGGTAAACCACTTGGGCACATCTTTGTTATCTGCAACTGCTCGAAAAAACGATACACCGTAGGCATGATTCCGGTCATTATCCATGCGAAACGTTATACCAGCGGCAAAAAATTTGCCCTTGTTACCTTCTATGTCCAGTTTGACCTTCACCTGTACCTCGTAACTTAAAAGATCACCGGAATTTGTTCTTGCAGTTACGAGATCGACGGCTTCCGGCTGGACGGCGAGAACGGCAACCAATTCCTTAACGCTACTTTTGATGAGAAGCTCCCCGTTTGTGTACTTCAAATTAGCATTAAGTCCTTCAATAAGTTCCCAAGTGGGATTGTCGTCAATATCATTGAGTCCGTCATTGAATAAGATATCCGTCGTCCCATCCAGTCCCGCCGTGGGATTGGCCCGCGGAATTTTATAAGTAATCTTCTTCTTGGATTCCAGCCACGTCCCTCTATGCACGACGCCTACTGATACTACTTTCACCCTCGGCATATCCGGGTCTGTATTATCGTCTGTACTGGTCAACACAAACTCGCCGTCACTGCCGTTCGGCCCTAATTTGTAAGTGCCATTGGGCGGCAGATAGCTGGTGTTGGATTTATTGTCATTTAGCAGTTTTATTGCGTACTGTCCTCCCGCTTCAGCCAAGTAATATGCCCGAACCTGGCGATTTGCAAAAAGCTCTCCATACGTTGAAGTGGTCGTAAAGGAGATGATCCCTACACCAAGGATCCCTATAATTACCGTACCGACAATGATGCTGACGAGCACCGAACCGCGTTGGGGCATAAATCCTCGTTTGGAGAAGCTTTTTATACCATTGATCACGTATGCCGCTATGTTGTACCTGAAATATGGGTTATTCATTATATTTTGCCCATTCTAAATATTTCTTGGAGCGACCCTGTCGATTAATTCCAGAATGTAATTATCCGGACCGGCAAGGCGCAATTTCACAATAATAATTCT
>JAGVUJ010000237.1 GCA_019136325.1 Deltaproteobacteria bacterium | reverse complement strand
AGCATCACCACACGATACTTTCGGGAAAAATACGGAACCTGATTGCGCCAATAACGGGAATCACAGCACCAGCCGTGAACAAACACCAGCGTCGGTTCCCCCGTGCCGTAAACCTCATAGGAAACCGGCGTGCCGTCTTTGGAAGGAACAATGCGCGGCCACTGGGCTTGCGCTTCCCCGAAACTAAAATACAAAACCATCAAACTGCCGATTAAGATAAATAAGAATGATTTTCTCATCGCGAGATCTCCTTTTTGAAAACAGCCACAGATTGAATCTGCTTCATCTTTGATTTGATCCTCTTGCGTCGGCCTGCAATCATAACGTTTTCCTTATACCGGACACCATCAACTATCAACCAACTTCCGTTGCAGTTCATCCAGAAAACCGCGCTGTCCCGGCAGTAACTTTTCCTGCGCCTGCGCGATAGTAAACCAGCCGCCTCTATCCACTTCCGGAAATTCCTGCTGATTTCCCGAACGGGGCGGCCATTCCATCGAGAACATATTACTTTTAATTGACGCGGCATCAATATTACCCTCAACCGTCCAGGCATGAACCACTTTCCCGCTGGGCTGCTTCAATGGCGTTAATGCCATAAAATCGCCACTGATATCAAAACCCGTTTCTTCGCGAAATTCGCGCTTGGCCGCTTCCAGTGGATTCTCATTATCTTCGAACAAACCTTTCGGTACCGACCACGCACCGTCATCCTTCTTCGCCCAAAAAGGCCCGCCGGGATGAACAAGGAAAACTTCCAGCCCGTCATCCGACAGGCGGTACAAAAGAATTCCCGCGCTTGTCTTTTTCGTTTTACTTTTCACCACGCACCATTTTTAAAAGCGGATCATCCGCTAAAAAAATATTGGTCGTTTCCGTCTCATCATCATAAACCAGTACGGCGGAACCGTCTTTAAGTTTGTTTTTTACCTGCTTAACCTTTGTTTCCAGGGAAGCCTCAACCGCACCGTAATCCGTAGCGCTTCTGGTGATGAATTCTTCAATCACCCCTTTCAACGCCTGCGCACTGAGTTTATTGACAGGAACGATATAGATCGCCATATAATTATTCTACAACGTTAAACGTTGACCATAGAACCGTTCTTCCTATTCACCAGTCACCGGTTCTTCTTCCTGCTGCTTTTCCTTCTGTTCCCTTCCCTTCGTCATTTCCCGAATCAACTCGGTGGAGTGATCCAGCAATCGCGCAGCATCAGCTTCCAGCTTTTTCATTCTCTTTTCCAGAGCGTCGTCTTCAAGCTCCGCTTCCAGAATATCCCCTTCAATTTCATCCGCCATAGTCATTATTATCCACCTCTTTAATTGTCATTGCGGACCACCTTTCAGGTGGTGTGACAATCTATTTCTTCTCCCTTTAACTCTTCACCCTTCGCTTTGCACTAAAAAAAATCAGTGAAGGATCGCAAAAACTCTGGCCGGCGCTCCCGTTGCACCTTTAATCGACATGGGAATCACATACAATGTTGCGCCCTTCGCCGGTAGTTTATCCAAATTGGCGATATTTTCCAGCGCAAGTTTATCGGCGCCGCAAATAACGCGGTGAACCAGGAAGTCCTGCGACTTGCCATAATCGATGCTCGGTGTGTCAATGGCAATGCCTTTGATGTTTCGTTCCTTCGTAAGAAATTCCGCCGCTTCCCGCGAAAAAGCCGGGAAACTCAATTCCGGAATCGCCGACAAACCTTTCTTGGCCGTACCCAAAACACGAGCCGGATCGGGATAAAATTGCGTGCCGATTCCCGTGTACATCATCACCCACGCCCCCGCTGGAATCCGGCCGTATTGTTTCTCCCACTTCTTGATGTCCTCCACCGACAGAAGATAATCCCGATCGCGGGCGCATTGCTGTCGTGCATCGATTTTTATCGCCGGTCCAATCCATTCCGCCAGAGGAATTTGATCAATGGTGCGTCCGTTCTCTGCAAAATGAAGCGGCGCGTCGGCATGGGTACCGCCGTGTTCCGAAGCCGCGTAAAAGTTTGCCGCATACCAGTAACCCTTATCGGTCAGGCCATGAAACTCCGGCGTCAATTTAAACGGCGTTGCGTTCGGCCAGTAAATCGTATTTTCGTCATAAGCATATGTCATATCCAGAATCGTCCCCGACGTTCCCGCAGCGTCTCCGGATAAGGCCATCATCGCAACCATTGCCGCTGCACACACTGATGCAAGAAATGCTTTCCTGATTTCCATGATTCCCGACTCCTTTTTTCTTATTTCCGTTGCTTTCTATAAACAGCATATCACATTGGACTTCTTTTTTCTGGAGCTAAAAAAGTTTTTTATATATAGTCCCGCGCATGGCCGTATTATTGAACCTGGACAAAATCAGCAAATCCTTTGGAACCAAAGCTCTTTTCACCGATCTTTCCCTGACAGTGAACGAAGGCGACCGGATGGGAATCATCGGCGATAACGGAACGGGAAAAACCACGTTGACCAGAATAATGGTGAATCTGGAAGGAGTCGATGCCGGCAATGTCGCCGTCAGAAAAAATTTAAAAACCGCCTATATCCCGCAAGTCAGCAACTACGAGGCCCATGCGACCGTGTGGGATATTGTTGCCGGCATGGCTACCACCGATTTCAAAAATGCCGACGTAAAAACAGCCACAGCGTTAAGCATAGTCGGCTTTGATGATTATACCGTAAAGGTGAATACGCTTTCCGGCGGCTGGTCAAAACGCCTGGACATTGCCTGCGGGATCGTTAACGAACCCGACCTCTTGATTCTGGACGAGCCGACCAATCATCTGGACTATCAGGCGCTGGCCTGGCTGGAAAACTTTTTAGGCTCCGCCAGATTTACGTGGATCATGGTCAGCCACGACAGATTCCTGCTGGAGCGCTGCGCCAACAGAATTGTGGAAATCAACAAACGGTATGAAGGCCATATTTTTCAATCTAACGGAAGATATGACGATTTTTTAGAAAAACGCCTGCTCTATATCGAACAGCAAAACAGGCTCGAAGCCGTGCTGTCCAACAAAGTCAGGGCGGAAATCGAGTGGTTAAGAAGAGGCCCCAAAGCCCGCAGGACCAAAGCGAAATACAGGACAGACGAAGCCCATCACTTAATCAAAGAACTGGCGGATTTAAAGGAGAGGAAGCAAACATCCCGGACCGGCATAGAATTCAGCGCCTCCAACAGAAAGACCAAAGTGCTGATTAAAGTCAAAAACATCGGCAAATCATTCGGCAATAACCATATTTTGAAAAATTTTACCGCCAACCTCACCGCAGGCCTGCGGATTGGATTACTGGGAGGAAACGGCGTCGGAAAAAGCACTCTGCTGAAATTACTCAGTAAAAAAATAGAGCCGGATACGGGCAGTGTGGATCATGCCGACCATTTAAAAATTGTTTATTTCGATCAGTTAAGAGAATCCCTGCACCGGCAAAAAACCGTCAAGCACTATTTGGCGGACGGCAATGACACGGTGATATTTAAAGACAGATCCGTGCATCTGGTTTCGTGGATAAAACGGTTCGGTTTTGAACCGGCGCAAATTGATTCGACCATCGCTTCGCTGTCCGGCGGAGAGCAGGCCCGAATATTAATTGCCCGGCTGATGCTGCAACCGGCGGATATCTTGCTTTTGGACGAACCGACCAACGATCTGGATATAAGAACCATTGAAGCGCTCGAAGAAAACCTTCTGGAGTTCGGCGGCTTGCTGGTGATTGTTTCGCATGACCGCTACATGATATCCAGAGTGTGCGGTTTATTTATCGGCTTCACAACCGACGGGAAAGCGGAACTCTTTGCCGACTACGAACAATGGGAGGAAAGTTTAAAAACAAACAAAAAAGAAAAGGCCGGCAAAACCCCAAAAACGAATAAAGATACAAAACCTAAAAAAGAAAAAATAAAACTGAGCTACAAAGAAAAGCTGGAACTGGAAAACGTAGAAAAACAAATTGAAATTCTAGACGAAAAAATCAAATCACTCGAAGCTCAGCTCAGCGATCCTCAAAGCGTCAGCAACTTTGTTTTACTCCACAAATTAACTCAGGAAATTGCTTCAGACAAAGAAGCCCTCGATCGCTATTACCACCGCTGGGCAGAACTTAGTGAGCCAAGCTGAGAACGAGCTTTGCGATGTTCGAAGCGTAAGGCGAACTATCCCAGGAGCGCAGCGACGTGGGATACCAGCCATAATGACACTCGCTAAGAACGAGCTTTGCGATGTTCGAAGCGTAAGGCGAACTATCCCAGGAGCGCAGCGACGTGGGATACCAGCCATAATGACACTCGCTAAGAATGAGCGTAGCGAAATTCGAAGCGTTAGTGGAGCTATCCCAGGAGCGCAGCGAAGCGGGATAGTGAGCCAAGCTGAAGACGAGCGTAGCGAAGTCTAAAGCGTAAGGCAACTATTCAATCCCGATTTATCGGGATTGGGAACTATCCCCGAAGCGCAGCGTAGTGGGATAGTGAGACTCGCTGATAATGACATCCAAGCCTTAATGAGACTCCAATATGACAAGTGAAACGCAGTCAGATTGGTAAGTCGAACTATCCCACAGGCAAAGCCATTGGGGACAGAAACTATATTTGCTGGACGAATTATACCAGGCGCACAGCGCCGTGAAACACTAACCACTGAAGAACCTTCAATACTACCCGTCCGTCAATCCGTTTTTTTTACCGGAATTCTTGACCTTTCCGGTGAATTAGATTACAGAATTCCCGGTCCCATCGTTACAACAATGTTTTGCACCGGGAAGCCATTCCGTTGGTCCCCCGACAAAGAGAAATAATTACCGGATTTTAAAACGCATCATCACGGAGGTGACGTTATGGAGAACGATCCCGCAAAAATCAAGGCCCAGGCCCTTGCCGATTTCTCGAAATACATCGGCCCGATGAAGGTCCGCACCATGAAAGCCGCAGGGCTGGACATCATCGAAGAGAAACGCGAAGGCGTCAGCGTCTGGGATATCACGGGGAAAAAGTACATCGACTGCCAGACCGGCTCCGGCATCATGAATGTGGGACGGCGCAACCCCGATATTATTGAAGCCCTGAAAAAAGCGCTCGACACTTACGATATCGGCGTCTTCCTCCTGTGTTCCAAACCGAAAGCCGACCTCGCCAAGAAACTTGCCGAAATCACGCCGGGCGATCTTAAATGCTCCATCTTCGGCGCAGGCGGCGGCGAAGCCAACGACGCGGCCATCAAGATCGCACGCGGCTACACCATGAAAAAAGAAATTATCTACACCGAGAAGGCCTACCACGGCCACACCGGTTTCGCGCTTTCCGCCATCGGGCGTGACGCCTACAAGGAACCCTTCGAACCGCTAATCCCCGGCTTCAAGATGGTGCCCTTCGGCGACATCGACGCCATAAAAAAAACCGTCACCGACGACACCGCGGCGATCATCCTGGAACCGATTCAGGGCGAAGGCGGCATCAACATTCCGCCCGACGATTATCTCTCTCAGGTCCGCAAGCTTTGTGATGAGCACGAAATTCTGCTCATTCTTGACGAGATTCAGACCGGCTTCGGGCGGACCGGAAAAATGTTCGCCTCCGAGCACTGGGGCGTCGTCCCGGACATCATGACCGTGGCCAAATCCCTGGGCGGCAGCGTCTATCCCATTTCGGCGACCATCTTCAAAGAAGAGATCCAGGACTTTTTCATCCCCCATCCGTTCATCCATCTTTCCACCTTCGGCGGCTCCGACCTCGGCTGCATCGTGGGTATGGCAGTCATCGACTACATCCAGAAAAACAACCTTGCCGACCACGCCGAAAAGATGGGGCAGCGATTCCGGACCGGATTTGAAACGTTCCTGAAGCAATATCCGACGCTTCTGCTGGAGGTGCGTCAGAAGGGTCTTATGATGGGATTGCAGTACACTAACGAATCCATCGGTCCGCGCATGACGAAAAAGCTGGCCGACCGGGGTGTCATCGCCATCTACACCGGAAACGATCCGAGCATCTGCCGGCTGATGCCGCCGCTCGTGATCACACCGGAGGAAGTTGATTTTGTGCTCAACGCGCTTGCGGATTCGATGAAGGAACTTTCCGGGGAAGCGGGCCTCGGCAAAAACGATTAACACACTCTTCAGGAGGAAAAACATGGCAACAAGTCAGGAAATTCTCGAAGCGCTGACCGACTACCAGGTTCAGTGCAACGAAAACAAAAGATTGCGCAAGATGCAGCGGGACTGGACGAAGCTGCTTCATTTCATAGCGGAAGACACGGGAGACAAATTCACCATGAATGTCGTTAAAGGCGAAATCGTTTCCTTTGAAGCCGGCGCGAACGGAACGCCCGATATCATTGTCACGACGACCAGCGAAAATTTCTGCGACATGTTCTGGGGAGACCTGAATCCCTCGCAGAAATATCTCGCGGGAGAAATCCGCGTCAAGGCCAGTCAGGAAGACGTTGTCCGGCTGGATGCCATCACCATGATCATCTGGCCCGATGTATAAATGAAAGCCTAGAAGAAAGCATAGAAGAAAACCATGACCGAACTGAAGAAAGTCATCAAGCTCCGGACCGTCATCTCCACATCCGCGGGAATGGCCATCGCCACATCCTGCTATCTGGCCGGCATTCAGGTGGCCACCATCCTTGTGGGCGAGCTCGCGTGGATTTCCATCATTGTCGCGGGATTTCTCTGCCTCTTGTCCTCCATGTGTTTTTCCGAACTGACATCGCTGTACCCGACGGCTGCGGGAATCAAACTCTACATACAAAACGCGTTTAATGAAAAAGCGGCCATCATCATCGGCATGTTCTACGTCATCCTGGGAATCTCCATGGTCGGGGCCGAAAGCTACCTGCTCGCGAGCGTGCTCTCCAGCACGTTTCAGATCGTCAGCCCCTTCTATGACAAATTAATCTGGATCCTTTTCTTCATTGTGTTCGTGGCGGCCATCAACCTGCGGGGTGTATACATCACCGGCGTTGTCCAGGATATCCTGACCTACGTTATGGTGTTGTTCATGATCGCCGTCTCTATTTATACCTTCGCCACGCATGACATCAACTTCAGCCTGGCCGCGCAGAGCGCCAAATTCACACTGGGAAACATCCTTCAGGCGGCTGGCGTCGGTGTTTTTCTTTTTGTCGGCTACGAGTGGGTGACGCCGCTCGCCGAGGAAACCACCGACTACCGGCTCATCGGCAAGGGCATGCTCTGGGCCATTGGCCTGCTCACGCTTACCTACTCTCTTTTTATCACCGCCATGTACACGGGCCTTACACCCGCGCAGCTCGCCAGCGGCACACCGATCCCCCACATTGTTTTCGGCACCAACCTTTTCGGCGTGGCGGGCACGGTCACTTTCATCGCGATGAGCATCCTGGCTTCCGTAACATCGTTCAACTCAGGTCTTCTCAACACGTCGAGGTTTTCCTACGCCATGGGACGGGACAACGTCCTGCCCCGTTTCTTCAGCAAGCTTCATCCTTCTTATGCGACACCGTGGGTATCGATTCTCTTTCTCGCCCTCCTGGCAGTGGCCATCAGCCTGGCGACCCTGCTCACGGGAAAATATTTATTCGTCATCCTGATGGCGGCGGCCCTGGAATGCTTCATCTACGTTGTCGCGGCCGTTTGTGTGATTAAACTCAGGCGCAAATATCCGGATAAAGAAAGGGCGTTTAAAATTCCGATGGGCTACACGATCCCGATAACCGTCATCGTGGTCTTCACCGGCCTGATGATCGGCATCTTTGCCGACGTCAGCCGCGACTATCTGGGGAGGGAACTTTTCAAGAATTACTGGGTGGCCGTCGTCATGGCCGTATGCTTCCTTTTCATGACGCTCTACACCCTGATCGTCGTCCCCGTTTTCAAGAAAAAAGCGGAAGAAAAGGCAAAAACGCGAGTTAAACGCAGGCCCGGCGCTAAACCTGGTGATACGCGCTAAAGACAAGTTTCGCGAAGTCTGAAGCGTAGCGAAGCGGGATTCGTCCCTTAAAGATTTCTCGTCGCTGCACTCCCCGAAATGACAAACTTTGAACCTGGAACGTTGAACAATTATTTTCCATCCACCATCGACTATCAACGATACACTGGTTTTCGACGTTGAACATTGAACTATCTTTTTCCAGCCACTATTCCGTTTCGTAACAAGCCACTATCTCGCCAAAATAAAGCGTGTGGTAATCCTTCCGGGGATAGAGCGATTCATCGATAGTTTTATCCAGATGAGCTTCGTTCATCGCGGAGGTGTAAATTATTTTACACTCATAATGCATTCCCGGCGTCTTAATAATCGGCGATGCAACCGTCTGCCCGTCTGCCGTTTCCAGATTACACATTTTGATTTTATCCACATCCCGGCCTGATTTCGATCCGCAAAAAGCGATGGCCTTGCTCAGATCACCCGAAGGTATTGTTACCGTAAAGTCTTGAGCCTTTTCCATAATGCCAAACGTGTGACGCGTCGGGCGTACCGCCACCATCATCACCGGCTTTTGCCAAATAAATCCGAAAGTGGCCCAACCGATTGTCATGGTGTTGAGCATATCTGCAGCCTTAACCGTTAAGAAAGCTCCTTTTTTGATTTTGCGCATGGCCTCATCAGCGATGCTCATGTAATTTA
>JAGVUJ010000248.1 GCA_019136325.1 Deltaproteobacteria bacterium | reverse complement strand
TTCCAGAATCACATTCACCTGGGTGGTGATGAAAACGGTTGTGCTGCTGGAAAGAATGAGCAGGACGGGACAAATAATGATCAGAGCAAGATAATCGCCAAACATGCGGCCGATTGAACGTTTTGCTTTTATTTTCCAGACATCGTTAAAAGACGATTCAATCTGCCCCAGAAGTTTGAAAACAGCCCAGATTAGAATGACCAGACCGATGCCGGCGATAAGGCCTCCCTGGGTTTTTTCCAGAAGGGAATGGGAAAATTTGATGATATTGGCAGCGATTTCCTCCTGCCCGCTCAGTCTGTTTCGCAGTTGTGTTTCCAATACGGCTTCCAGTCCGAAACCCTTCGCAATGCCGAAGGCCATGGCGGCAACGGGAACAATCGAAATCAGAGCGTAAAATGTCAGGGCCGATGCGCGCAACTGACATTTATCCTCGTGAAAACCTTTGACGGAAAGAATCAGGACTCTTATTTGTTTGACCAAAAACGATTTGCCGGAAGAAAGCTGAGAGCGGCGAATTCTCCAAATGTCGTTGGCGATGAAATTTACAAGCTGTCGGATTTTTTTTACGATAGTCTTCATAATGACGCTCCGCAAATCTGCCTGGACGAAAACTTGTATGCCTCCGGATAAAAATAAAGGTAACGAATATATATGTCAATTGCAAAATGATGATCGAACCGTGTTCAGGTAGTATAAACGAAAACGGATCGTTTTGATGAATTATTATAATTGATTTAATAAAAAATTAAAAAGTGCTATTATTCAGGCCAACAGTGAAAAAAATTGACAGGATCAGGGAGGAAAAACCATGCCTAGAATATTCATCGGAAGAATGAATGAAACATGGAAGATCATTCTTTCTCTTGCCTTCATTTTTGCATTAAGTTCCTGTTATTATTATCCACAGGAACAAATGGTCACCCGGCCGTCCTCGGATGAAAATGTCCGGGCCATTACACAAATTTATTTTTATCCCAATCGCAATCAGTCTGCGGAGCTGCAATCACGTGATCACTATGCCTGCTATACCTGGGCCATGGAACAAACCGGCTTTGATCCCAGCGTGTCTTCTATTGTGCCGGAACAGCGCGTCCGTGTTGTTCCCATGCCGCCGCCGGGACAGGATACCATGGCCATGTCGATAGCCGGAGCGGTGTTGGGTGCGTTAATTGCCGGACCGAGGCATGCCGGCGGCGGGGCGTTGATCGGAGCGGCCGGTGGCGCCATGGCCGGAATGATTTCCGATGCTTCCCGGGTTGAAGCGGCCAGACAAATGGAAGAGGCGTACAACAACCGTAATCAGGGACGCGATTTCCGCCGGGAGAAAAAAGCCCTGCAGTTTCGGCGGGCCATGTCCGCCTGCATGGAAGGTCGCGGGTATACGGTAAAATAGTTTTCCATGCCCAAGGAGGTTACAATGATTTCAGGAAATTTCAACTTTAAAAAATGTTTTGCCGTTGTCCTTTCCTTATTAATGCTGATTTTCACGGGTGCATGGGTTTCTGTCCATGAATCACAGGCGCAGCCTTCCCAAAAATCGTCCGTACGCACTGTCAAAAGAGGAGCGACATTTCACCAGAAGAAATATTTTGATGCGCGTTACAGCCATAATCGCTCCTACCCCGCCCGTGGCCATTATTTCAGATCGCTTCCCCGGGATCACCGGGTGATCCGTCACGGCAGCCATCGTTATTATTCCACTTCGCATGGCGTCTGGTACAGGCCGTACCGTGGACTCTATGAAGTGATTGCTCCGCCGATCGGAATTTTTGTGCCGTTTTTACCTCTCTTTTACACCACCGTCCGGGTGCAGGGCATACCGTACTACTATGCGAATGGAACCTATTACACACAAACTCCGGGAGGCTATGTGGTTGTTAATCCGCCTCAGGCGGAGGTCATGGAAAATCCTCCGGTTCCAGACGATGAAGATGAAGAGTTCATGGATGACCAGCTCTTTGTCTATCCCAGCAAGGGGCAGAGCGAGAAACAGCGTGATTTGGATCGGTATGAGTGCCATCAGTGGGCGCTGGAGCAGACCGATTATGATCCGACGCAAATTTCTTCAGATCGTTCTGCTGATGAGGTGATGCAGGGACGAGCAGAATACAGACGCGCCATTGCGGCCTGCCTGGAAAGCCGCGGATATGCCGTAAAATAATAACGTGAAGCGGACGAAAAAACGTTTACTCATCTTCTCCACCCGTTCATGAAAACAGCCCTTGGGGGCTGAAGGAATCGACTGTGGAAAAACAAAAAATCCTGCAACAGATGATGGGTGTGAATAAAACTTTTTTTGACGGTTGCTTTTCCCTGATGGCGATGTTTCAGGATCAGACGGAAAAGATGCTGACCCCTTTTGTGGATCGTATGCCGGGGATGGATGAGGCAGGGAAGAAATTTATCCGGCATTGGAGTGATGAATATAAAAAAAATCGTGAAACGTTCAAACGCGATATGGATGAAGGTTATGCCAGAGCGGAAGCTTTTTTCGACTATCATGCCATGCTGAAGTTTCAGGAACAAAATGAGCAACTGTTCAAGGATTTTTTGGATCAGGCCACCTGGATGCCGGATGATTTTAAAGTAGCGGCGGAAAAATTGGCTGCCGTCTATAAAGACGGCTGTGACAGGTTCAGGAAATACGTCGAAGAACATATTCATTGCGCGAGTGATTTGTCATCACCGGCCGGCAAACCGGGAAGAAAAGCCAGATCCCGAAAGAAATAAAAAATCCCCCGACAATCAAATCAGTGCACCCGCCGTTTTGTTTGTCTTCCTAGAAAAAAATAAAGGTCATCAGGATAAACAGGACCACCAGAACAGGGATGGAATATTTAAACATATATCCGAAGAAGCTGGGCATCTTGACACCGGCCTCTTCAGCGATGGATTTGACCATAAAATTCGGCGCATTCCCGATGTAGGTATTGGCGCCCATAAAAACCGCTCCCACGGAAATGGCAGCCAGATAAGGAATTTTTTCAACAATGAGCAGCGCAACCGCTGCAGGTTCGGGCATTCCCGGATAGAATTTGCCCAGGACACTGTTGAAAAAAGTCAGATATGTGGGAGCATTATCCAAAAAGCTGGAAAGGATTCCGACTGCCCAGAAATATTGTGCAGGAGAATCAACCGCTTTGATCAGCCAGTGCAGGGCGCCTTTTTCGCCGGCTTTCAGAATGGCCAGCGCCGGGATGATCGTTATGAAAATTCCGGCAAAAAGATACGCCACTTCCAGCATCGGAGCCCAGCCGAAATCATTGCTTTTCCGGACCTCTTTTGCCGTAAAGCCCAGCGACGCCAGACCCATCAGAATCAACACGGCATCCTTGATCAGATTTTCCGTCGTCTGATGAATCCCCAGCATATTCACGTCTCCCAGCCGGACATTGCCGCTGAATAATACAGCGCCGATAATGCCCGCCAGAAAAATAAAATTACGGCCGCCCTCGATTTTTAAAGGTTCGAATTCCGCCTCGGGGATCGCGGTTTTATTTTCTTTTTTGTAATAATGGGAGTCGAGCGCAAAATAAAGCAGCAGCAGAACGGTGCAGGCAAAAAGCATTTCCGGCAAGATATGCGTTGTCCAGAAAAAAGGGACGCCGTGCAGAAACCCGAGAAACAGGGGCGGATCTCCCAGAGGGGTCAGCGAACCGCCGATGTTACTGACCAGAAAAATAAAAAAAACGATGGTGTGCACCTTATGAATGCGCCAGGCATTGGATCGCAGAATGGGGCGGATCAAGAGCATGGAAGCTCCCGTTGTGCCGATGACAGATGCCAGAATGGTGCCGATCAACAGCACTATTGTGTTGACGGCGGGTGTGCCTTGTAACGTTCCCCTGACGTGAATTCCCCCCGATACGGTAAATAAGGCCCACAGCAGCAGGATGAAGGGAACGTAGTCGATCAAAATGATGTGGGCGATTTCATGAAACGCTTTTTCTCTGAAAAAAAAGATAAAAGGTGCGGCAAAAACGATTGCCCAAAAGGCCGATACTTTCGGGAAATGACGGTGCCAGAACCGGGGAAAGAGAAGGGGGATCAGCGCGATGGAAAGCAGTATGCCGATGAAGGGCAATGTTGTCCAGAGAGGCAGTAAGGCGCCGATGTCTCCCGCTGCGGATTCCACGCCGGAACCGCCTGCAAAAACAGTTGCGGGGACAATCAGCGTTGAGGATGATAGTAAAACAAGATTGAAAGCTTTCATCATCGCTAATGTTTTTCGTCCTGGATAAAAACCGTCCTGGTCGGATAAGCGAATGCAATGCCTTCTTCCCGGAACCTGCGGAATATTTCCAGATTGATTGATTCCTGAACATCCATATAGGTGTTGTAATCGGAGCTTTGGACAAAATAGGCCGCTTCAAAATTGAGGGATGAATTGCCGTATTCTTTGAAATGAACACGGTCGAAGCGGGAAGCTCCCGTCTTCTCAATAATTTCCCTGACGATGACTTTGATATTTTTCAATTTTTCCAGAGGCGTTTGATAAACAATACCGAAACTGAAAATAATGCGTCTTTCGGACATGCGCCGGTAATTGCGAATACGGCTCTTTAAGAGATCGTTGTTGGAAAAGATCAGTTGCTCTCCGCTGAGGCTTCGGATTCTCGTGGTTTTCAGCCCGATGTGTTCGATGGTTCCGGAAAGAGAATCCACGGCTATGAAATCGCCGATGACAAAGGGTTTGTCCAGAACGATGGAGAGAGAGGCCAGCAGATCGCCCAGGATGTTTTGCACCGCAAGAGCCACCGCAACGCCTCCGATGCCCAGACCCGCGACCAGGCCGGTAATATTGACACCGAGGTTGTCCAGGACCAGAAGCAGAACAACGATCCAAAGAACAAAACGGGCGACAAATCCCAGAAAGGTAATGGTTGTCTTGCTTGACAAATCTTCTTCAGAACGTTTTTTAACGGCATTGCCGATGGCGAAGGCGATTCCTGCGCTGGCCCAGAAACCCGCCTGTAATATTAACGCCAGAATGACAATTTTCTCCCATAAATCGCTGACGGAGGGTTTCAGCGTGATGGTTAATGTGGCGAGATAAGCTGACGCGATCAGCAGAATAAAAAGTTTGGTTTGTTTAAGCATGCTGACCAGAAGGTCGTCAACCTGAGTATCCGTTGACAAGGCCAGGCGTGAAAGTTTCCGGACGGCGACCGCCTGAATAATTTTTAAAATGACGAATATGACAATGAATATGGATAAAGCGATCAGCCAGGCCTGTAAGGTATTTCCCAGGTAGGATTCCTGCATTAGATTCATTTTTTCTCCTTGTCTGATATTGACGGCGGTTTTGAATAAGGCGATTTTATCGCCGATTATCTGATGTACTGAAATTATTTTTCCGGAATCACTAAAACAGGCAGGAAAACTTTGTCAATCGTATCGATATCCGTGCTGTCAAAAAGACTCGCATAAAGCCTGCCACGATGCTTATGACCGATGATGATCAGGTCAATATGGTTGTTTTGCGCATAGTTGACAATTTCTTCCGTCGTTTCTCCTTTGGAGACGGCGTATACAATATTTATATTGTCCAGAAGCGACGCGTCGACGGTTTCCTTGACCCGCAGAGCAACCGCATCTTCGTGATCGGCCGGGTGCCGGTAGCCGGCCAGAATATCATTCACATAGAAAATATGAAGAGAACACTTCAGCAACCGGGCAAACTCCAAAGCCTTTTCCAAGGAGGAAATATTATCGGAATCCAGATCAATGGGATATAAAATGTTTTTCAAATTAAGCATATCTTTCTCCCGGGACATTTGTACAATTAATATAATCGAAAATAGATGTCAACCTTTTATGGTTTGCCGATACAGGAACTCTGTCTGCGAGGAGTGAAAATCAGGAAATGATGAATTGAGAGGCGCTTTTAACGAGAGTCCAATCCCGCTCCGCTCAGTGGCAATTTCTATCCCACTCCGCTCCGCTTCGGGGATAATTCGACCAGCAAACTTCAACGCACTGCGTTTCTGTAGTTTGGGTCTCATTAAAAAGCCTCCGTTCCTGAAGCGACTGGAAACGGAGGCTTTCGATACATATAAATCAGCAGAGGGTTTTATTCTCCCTTGAAGTTTGCTTCTCTCTTCTCGAAGAAAGCGCCGATACCTTCCTGCGCGTCCTTGGAGTTGAAGAGCTTGCCGAGTTCTTCACGCTCGATCTTCAGGTGCAGATCGGGCGCCATGCTCTGGCTGATGTTGCAGAGCTTGGTGACTGCCGCAACGGCAAGAGGCGCTCTCTTGGCGATCTTGTTTGCCAGTTCGAGCGCTGCATCCAGGACGTTTTCTTCGGTCACGTGGTCCACCAGACCGATGGCGAGAGCTTCATCCGCCTCGCACTGTTTGCCCAGGAATATCATTTCCAGAGCCTTTGATTTGCCGACGAGCCGCGGGAGCCGCAGGCTTCCGCCGTAACCGGGCATGATTCCCAGATTCGTCTCGGTCAAACCGATGCGCGCGCCTTTTTTCATGAAGCGTATGTGGCAGGCCATGGCCAGTTCGCATCCTCCGCCCAGGGCGTGGCCGTTGATGGCCGCGATGACCGGTTTCGGGAAAAACTCGACCTTGTTCCAGACATCCTGACCGCGTTTCAGGAAATCGACGGCGCTGAAATCACCGAATCCACTCGCGAGATCGGCGCCCGCGCTGAAAGCCTTTTCGCCCGCGCCGGTGATAATGACGCAGCGGATTTCCTTGTCGGCTTCAACGGCGTCGAGATGTTTCCGCATCGCTTCGAAAACCTCGCCGCTCAACTGGTTCATTTTCGGTTTGTCAATCGCTAATATGGCCACTCTGTCTCTTATTTCTTTTGTTACTGCTTCACCCATGATAGTCCTCCTTGTGTGGTATTGGTTGGTTCCGTTCGGCCGGGGGAGCCGTGGAACCCGGTAATCAATTCTCTTCCGATCATCTTGAACGAGCCGTTGGTTATTTCTGGCCCGGACTTCAGGAAACCGAAACTTTTCCTGATCTATGCATGACCTTGATGCAGACTTGATCCATGCCGTGATTCCCAGCGTCCGATCAGAGAAAAGCGATTTTCTTTATGTCATTGATGTTGATTACAGCGGGGTCGAGTATAAGAGACAGGTGGTTGTGTGTCAAGGGGATTTTGGCCGGTTATTGTGAGATCCACGTTTCAGAAACAGCGTGTCCCGGCGCGGGCAGATTGAATTATCCTGCATCGGCATGGGCGTAATGTCCCGCCCCTTGGGGTGGAATGATGGTTCAGAACTTGCCCCCGGGTGTTATACCCGTGATTTTGCTTGAAGGGGAGGCAAAAAAGTGATTACATGACCGGCATCAACAAAAAATCAGGAGGGGCAAGATGGCTTACAATAATATTACTGTTGAAACAAAAGATTTTGTAACGGTCGTCACACTAAACCGTCCACCGATGAATTCCATCAATCTGGGCATTCGTGAAGAACTGGATCAGTTGATAACAGACGTACAGACAAGCAGGGATACCCGGGTTGTCATCATAACCGGCGCCGGTGAAAAGGCTTTCTGCGCGGGAATGGATGTTTCCGACGTTGCGAATATTGAAAAGGGACCCAACGGCATAGACATTTACAATAAAATCGAACGTTCCCTGAAACCGGTTATTGCCGTGATTAACGGTCACGCCCTGGGCGGAGGATGCGAACTGGCCATGGCCTGCCATTTTCGCTTTATGACCGACAACCCCAAAGCCCAGATCGGCTGTCCGGAATTGAATCTGGCGCTGACCCCCGGCTGGGGCGGCATACAGAGAATGCCCAGAATCATCGGGAAATCCAAAGCCCTGGATTTTATTTTCTTCAGCAAGAAGATCAGCGGTCCCGACGCTCTGGCGATCGGCCTTGTGGATAAGGTTTTTCCTGCCGCCGATTTAATGAAAGAAGCCATGAACTATGCAACGGCTCTCGCCAAGAGAGCGCCTATTGCCGTCAGTGCCGTGCTGGGAGGCATGACGATCGGCCTGGAGAAAGGGATCGTTGCCGGTCTCGAAGCCGATAGGCAATGGACTGAGAAACTCAAGACCAGTAAGGATGCCATGGAAGGAGTGATCTCTTTCATGGAAAAACGTGAACCGAATTTCACAGGCGAATAAAGACAGCCATTGATTTGTATGAACATTAAGCCTCCGTTTTCTGACAAAGAAACAGAGGCTTAATTATATATTCTACAGCATGAACATGGCCAGTGCTTCAGCGATACATGCCGGCTTTTCCTGCCCTTCGATTTCAATCGTGTGCGTGGTGGTTATGAGAAGGCGCCCGCCTTCTTTTTCTTCAACGCCGGAAAGAACCATTTTAGACCGCACCCGGGAGCCTACGGGAACAGGATTGATGAAACGCACCTTGTTCAAACCGTAATTAAGCACCATTTTCATCCCTTCCGGAAGATATTTCCCGGAACTGCTGAACAACGGCGTCAGGGAAAGGATTAAAAATCCGTGGGCGATGGTTCCGCCAAAGGGACCTTTCTTGGCGTTTTCGACATCCACGTGTATCCATTGATGATCGTCCGTGGCGTCGGCAAACAAATTGACTTTGGCCTGATCAATCGGCACCCAGTCGCTGGTGCCGTTATCCTGACC
>JAGVUJ010000239.1 GCA_019136325.1 Deltaproteobacteria bacterium | reverse complement strand
GGCGCAAGCTTGATCACCTGTTCAAAGGATTTTTTGGCCTTTGCTTTATCGCGAAGCTTTAAATAAGTTTCTCCCAGATAAAAATGCGCGTCAAAAAGAGAAGGGTTGAGCGCCACCGCTTTTTCCAGATGTTCTTTCGCCTTGCCATAATTTGCTTTTTGAATATAGACCCGACCGATATTCAGCTCGACCTGCGGCTGCCAGGCGGCCACCCCGTCCTGGCTCAGAGCCCTCTGGAACCGCGACAGGGCCATGTCATAATTTTGAAGGTTGTAGTAGGCCACACCGGAGTTGTAAAGCGCAAACGCGGGCGTCGGATAGAGATAATTCTTCAGCGCCCGGTCAAAGGAATCGATGGCCGGCTGCCACTCCCCTGCGTCCATCTGCATGACGCCGATGTAATTATGAGCCTCGGAATAATCTTCCTTGAGGGACACGGCCTTCTGAAACTGCTCCATCGACTGATCTTTCAGTCCGCGGCCGAGATAGGCAATGCCGAGATAATAGCGGATTTCCGGATCATCCGGCGCGTTTTTTTCCGCTTCCAGAAGTTCGCCAAGCGCGCCGACGCGACGAGCAGTATCATAAGAACAGCTTTCAGTTTCATGATCCCATCAGCTTCCTTGATTTCTTCGGATGAAAATTCATCTGAACGGATTCATAAAAATCCCTCCGCGGAACGGCACGCGGAGGGAGAAATATTGAAAACAGCAAACGGTTTATTTTCCGCTGCGGCAGCGATCCAGATTGTCCACTTTTGTCGAATCGCATTCGTCTTCGATATGGCCGGTTTCTTCCAGGATCTTCGGCGTTATAAAGACCAGCAGCTGCCGCTTTTTGATGTCAATGTTTTCCGTTTTAAACAGCCATCCGAGAACCGGAATCTTGTAAAACCAGGGGACGCCGGCCGTGATTTTTGTCTCATCCACTTTGGCAACGCCGCCGATCACGACCGTATCTCCGTCTTTTACGACCACTTTGGATTCCACTTCGTTCTTGATGATGGGCATTTGCTGACCTGCCACAAGCGCCTTGGTGTAATCCGCCCGGTCGTTTGTCGCTTTGATGTCCATGGAAATCCGGTTGTCATCGGTGATTTTCGGCCTGACTTCCAGCTTCAGAAGGGCGTCTTTAAAGGCGATCGTGGCGGGAGACGTGGTCGTCGCCGGCGTCACGTAGGGAATCTCCTCGCCCTGCTTGATCACGGCTTTTACGTCATCCATCGTCACGACGCGGGGCGAAGAAATAATCTTGCCCTGCGTGGTTTTTTCCAGCGCCTGCAATTGCGCCTCGATAAATCCGCGGGCGCCGCCGAACACCAGTCCCAAAGTTGGCCCGGCCAGGGCGGATGAAGGCATATTCACTGCCGCCATCGCCATTGCCGGGTTAATTTCAGACGGAAAAGCATAGGCAAACTTATCAGTTGTGGTCAGCGGATTGGTTGCGCCGGCAATCCCCAGTCCATATGCGCCGGCGATATTCTGGCTGTTCCCGCCTCCCCACTGAATCCCGAGGTTTCGAATAAAATCATCCGATGCTTCGACGATCTTGGCCTCGATCATGATCTGGCGCAGCTTGCCTTTTTCGACTAAAAGTTGCTGGTCTCTCGACTTACGAGTTTCTTCCGCTTTAACCTGATCTGCTTCAGCAGCTGCTTTGTCATTTTCATCTTTTTTCTTTCTCTCAAGAGTCATGACGCTGATGACATCGCCCATTTGTTTTTTCGTAAGGCCCTTCACATCAAGGATAGAATCTAAAGCTTGAGTCCAAGGCACATTTTTCATCGATAAAGAAACAGTGCCCTTTACATCCTCGCCGGATATAATGCTCATATTTCCGTATTCCGCCATTAAACGAAGCACGCTTTTGATGTCCGCGTCCTGAAAGTCCAGAGAGACGATCCGATCCGTATATCGTTTCACGCTTCCCGGTTGCGTCGATTGTCTTTCTCCGGCAGCCGTTTCACGGGACTGGACTAATTTCGAGGCCACGCCGGAAATGTTGAAATCCACAATGACTTTCTTGCCTTCCGGCACAATGGAATAAGGCGTATTTTCCTTAAACCGGATCGTTAAATAAACCCAGGGTTTGCCCTTGTCGGTTTTCTGCTCGGCCCGCACATCGGTCACGTTGAGCAGATTGCCCTTGAGCGTTTCCCGCAGATGGTTCGGAACATAAAAATTTTCCAGCCGGACGAGCAGACTGTTGTCCCCCTGGAGCGAAGCGGGAATATTTGTCGGCAGTTGAGAAACCTCCAGAATGACTTTCTCCCTTCCTGGCTGCTTTTCCAACAGAATGTTTTCCAGATAA